>VBAW01000057.1 GCA_005888635.1 Candidatus Bathyarchaeota archaeon
GACGCTCAGACCTTCGTCGTCGATCCAGCTAACGTAACCATCACCCAACTATCGATAACTCAGAGCTCGTTACAAAGGTCGCAGACTCAGACTTTTCGCTTCATAGCAACTTATCCTAACACAGTCCAAGTTAAGACCGGCTCGGCTATCATAAGAATAATTGAAGCAGACGGCTTCACTGAGCACGACATAACTGCGACATACAAGACCTCGGTTGGACAATTCCAGGGAACCTTCCAGATCCCTCTCAGCAGCGACACGGGGGTCTGGGTGGCAAGCATAGATGTGGGAGGTTACAACGACGGATATGGGAACATAGGGCCTTCATCGAGTGTGAACAGAGGTTTCGCTGTGTCAACCGCCGTTCTTACCGTCGCCTCTAGCATACCCAACGGCAATTACACAACAGGCAGTATCATCGTGATCAATGCGATCGTAGTAACCCCTGGAGGAGGCAACTTCACCAGCGGAACGGTGATAGCTACTACCCATCAGTCCTCCGTTCAGATTGGTAGCCCACTCCGGCTGTCCTATGATCAGACCCATGGGAAGTGGGTTGGCAGCTACACCGTGAACTCCACTTCGCCAACTGGACTTTGGTTCATACAAGTTAACGCAACCGACGCTTACGGCAACTCAGGATATGGTTCGACTTCAACACTAGTTACACTTCCGCCTACGCAGCAGCCACCGCCCTCCCCTACGAGTTCGGCGTTCAACTATCTCTGGCTCATAGTCATAGGGCTGGTGGCAGCTATAGCTATCCTTGCTTCGTTCATCCTCTATAGGCGAGGAAGAATCGTGCGGAGAGTGTTGAAGGTTGACCTTGAAGCGATTCATGCAGAAGCGAAGAAAGTTGAGAACAACGAGTTCTTCAAGAATGTCCAGGAACAACTAAAAGAACAGAGAGGTCATCATGACAGCAAAGATGTCAAATAGAAAGAGTCATTTCGCTAATCTTGCGGCGACAAAACAAAACCGAAATTCTAGATGATTCTTAAAGATCGGATAGTTCTTCTTTCGAGCTGATAGCAGAGCCGAGATAGTTGTATACTCCCGTTTTCAAAACCTTCAGGGACAATAGCGCACACTTCAGCCTGACGGCGCTGAGCTGTCCTCCAATGAGTGAGAGTATCTCTTCCTTGGAAATCTTTCGCACGTCATCAATCGTCTTTCCCTTCACAAGCTCCGTGAGCATGGACGCCGAGGCTTGACTGATTGCGCATCCCTGACCGTTGAATCGCACATCTCTTACGCTGTTGTTCTTGTCCAGCTCCAATTGCATTTCTATGATGTCGCCGCATAGTGGGTTGGAGTCCTTGGCGCTGATCTGTGCGTGTTCCAAGGTTCCCTTGTTTCTGGGATGGCGATAGTAGTCGAGTATGATCTCGGAATAGACTGAGCTCAAATCTTGAAGACTCTACCTGCTCGCTCGACGGAGCCTACGAGACGATCTATCTCCTCTTCAGTATTGTAAAGATAGAAACTTGCTCTAGTAGTTGCGGCGACCCCAAGCCTCTCCATGAGAGGTTGGGCGCAGTGGTGTCCTGACCGGACCGCGATTCCATCCTCGTCCAGCATGGATGCCATGTCGTGCGCATGAACGTCTGCAAGGTTGAAACTGACGACCCCTCCCCGAGTCTCGGCGTCTGTAGGCCCATAGATCTTCAAGTCCTTCACTCTTCCCAATGCTTCGAGTGCGTACTTCGTTATTCCCCTGTCGTGATCTCTAACGTTCCGCAGACCAAGTTTTGTCAGGTAGTCTGCTGCTGCTCCAAGCCCGATGGCCCCGGCTATGTCGGTGGTTCCGGCTTCGAACTTGAAGGGCGGGTCTTTGAATGTGGCTTCGTATAGGTGGACCTCTTTGATCATTTCTCCCCCACTCTGATAGGGCTCCATGGTTTGTAGAAGCTCTCGCTTTCCGTAGAGCACTCCTATTCCGGTGGGTCCGCACATTTTGTGGCCGGAAAATGCGAGGAAATCGCAGTCTAGGTCCTGAACATCAATCGGCATATGCGGGACGGACTGGGCTCCATCTACCAGAACCTTGCATCCATATTTGTGGGCCTCGCGCGCTAATTCTCGAATGGGGTTGATTGTTCCCAGCACGTTGGAAACTTGGGTCACGGCGAAGAGCTTGACTGTTCCTTCTTCTAGATGCTGATGAACATCTTGTCGGAGGAGTTGTCCCTCTTCTGAGATTCCGACATACTTGAGATTGGCTCCTTTTTCACGCGCCAGCTGTTGCCATGGAACAATGTTGCTGTGATGCTCCATCTCTGTGAGCATGATACTGTCGCCGAGGCCGATGTTTGATCGTCCCCAAGAATGGGCTGCGAGGTTGATGGCCTCCGTTGTTCCCCGTACGAAAATAATCTCAGACGGGTCCTTGGCGTTGATCAGATGGGCGATTTTTCGCCGTGCGTCTTCATATGCTACAGTCGCTTCTTCGCTTATCCGGTAGACTCCTCTGTAGACGTTGGCGTTGTACTGGTTGTAGAATCTGTCTAGGGCTTCGATGACTTGAACTGGTTTTTGTGAAGTTGCAGCGTTGTCGAGATAGACTAGGGATCTCCCGTTGATTTCTCGCTTGAGTATTGGAAAATCAGCTCTTGCGCGCCCGACATCGTACCCGCTAGTTTTCTTGCTAGGATAAACTTGGGCGTGGCGCTGCATGGATTGTCCTCTGACAAGAGGACAGGAATAATGTTCGGAGAATTCTTGTCTGGGGTCTTAGACGTGCTGGTGGTGCTCTTCTGGACTACGTGCACCGGTGGCTTGTTCTTTGCCCTTAGGTACGAAGCTGTGGCCGCATCCGCAGGTTAGGTAGCTTTCGGGGAAGTTGAACTTGAAGCCCCCTCCCATCTCAGTCTCAACATAGTCGATCTCGGCATCTCCCAGAAGGTCAGCACTTTTGGCGTCGGCTACAATGTTGACTCCGTTCCTGTGTTCGATAACGTCGGCGGCGCCGGTTTTGTCGAGTTTGAGGCCGAACTGGTAGCCTGCGCAGCCTCCCGCTTTTACGAAGACGCGGAGGGCTAGGTTCTGGTCGTTGACTTGCTTCAGGTAGTCTTGGACCTTGGTTGCTGCCTTATCGGTTATGCTTATTGCCATTCTTCTCTACTCTCCTAGTTCCTATGCTCCTTTTTAACCTTAAAGGTACTCTGAATGCTTCTGTTCCTCATTCTTCTACAAGTTCTCCTTCTTTATCCAATCGTAGCCCCTCTCTTCAAGCACATCGGCCAATTCTGGACCCCCCGACTTGACCATTCTGCCATCTAGGAGAATGTGGACGTGGTCTGGTTTGATGTACCTTAGAATCCGTTGATAGTGAGTGATTATCATGACCCCCATCTCGGGTCCCACGAGCTTGTTTACTCCTTCAGCCACAATCTTGACAGAGTCAATGTCCAGTCCCGAGTCTGTCTCGTCTAGTACCGCAATCTTGGGTTGGAGGATGGCAAGTTGGAGTATTTCGCAGCGCTTCTTTTCTCCCCCGGAGAATCCTTCGTTTAGGTAGCGTGTGGCAAAGGATTCGTCCATGTCCAGGAGCTTCAGTTTCTCTTTCAGGAGCTTTCTGAACTCGAGGACTGACAGCATTTCCTGTCCTAGGTCGCCTTTCTTGCCGCCTTGTCTGACCGCGTTGTATGCGGTGCGTAGGAATGTGGCTAGGGATACGCCCGGCACTTCGTAGGGGTACTGGAAGGCGAGGAAGAGACCCTTACGAGCCCTCACGTCCGGCGCAAGCTTCAGAATGCTCTCGTTGTCGAAGAGAATATCCCCCTTCGTGACAATGTATTTTGGATGTCCCATTACGGTCGAGGCAAGGGTACTCTTACCTGACCCGTTTGGACCCATGACGGCGTGAATCTCGCCCTGCTTGACCTGGAAGTCTACTCCTTTGAGGATCTCCTTGCCATCGATCGTGGCGTGGAGGTCTTTGATGTCGAGCTGGCTCACGTTATGACTCATCTTGGGGGATTCACGTCCGCTTCAATTTCCACTCTTTAGCTGTTCTCTCGATTACGATCGGCGTATGACGTACGTCATATTTAAGGGCTCCAAAACCCGGACCCAAAACCCAGTCTTGTAGCGGTCGACACGAAATTTTTCTAGAAAAAGATTCCATCGCCGCGCGTGAAATCTTTTCGACCCAGGGGGCCTATCCAGATCTCCAGAGACCCACCTCCGCAGCTGACTCCTGAGCGTCAGGACTCCTTGTGACGACTAGACAACCGCTGGGGTTACGCCGGGATTATTGTATTGCCCGTGTTTAGTTCTATCCAACCGCCTGGGTGGCAGATCAATAATGGGAATACAACTAACACCGACAAGGATCAAGGGAAGCAAGTATCTCCTGATCCCCAAAGACTTAGCACAGCTTCTCGAGATCGACGACAAGAGCATACTCAACCTGACCATCGAAGATACGGACAAAGGCCAACGGCTCGTCTACTCTATCCGAGAGAAATCCAGCAACTCGGCGGAAAACTAGTCGAACAAAGCACCGAGATGAGTACAAATGGGACTGGTGCCGGAGTTCTTCGTATTTCTAGGGATCGTTATTTTCCTGGCCATGAGCCTCCTCAGCGCATTACTAGATGACGACGTGCCATCACGCCTCCAGTACTTCTTCCAGATCGCAGCGATAGTAGGGCTTGGAGAGCTTCTGATGAGTCAGCGATTCATAACCGTGACCCGCACTTGGGTAGGCATCGCATATCTCGCATCTGCCCTTTCCAGTGTTGTCGGCCTGAATGTGTACCTCTGGGTTCGACGTCGGAAGATGGATATGGCATCGACCTTCTCGGAAACCGTGACGGTACCGATACTAATGATATCAGCGGTTTTCATCTATTCTTTCATAGGAGATGGTGGAGAAGTAAGCTTCTCGCCCGCCGCGATAGTGACTCTCGCAGTCCTAGTACTCGTCACCAGCCTCAGCATATTCGGGTTCTTACGCGAATTGTCCGGGCACATCGGCAAAGCGCCCGGTGCGCTAATGTCATTACCAACAGGCGAAGCGTCTACTTCTCTAGGGACGTCAGGAACAGGATTGGTATTGCCGCCCTCCTTGCAAGGGAAGGAGTGGGAGGAATCTCCGAAGAAAAAAGAGACTCAGGAATAGAAGATGAAAATCCTAAGAGACATCCTCGATCTCAAGCACAAAAAATCTCTCAGGCTGGGGCTCCTACTACTCTCAACGCTTAGCATCCTCAGCGCGAGCGCACTCGCCTATGCCAGGGTGATATATGAGAGGGCGCTCAACGTGGGCAGCATAGGAGGGGTCACCACAGGGTCAGGTTCGACGACCCCAGCAGGAGTAACCCCTGTACCAGCAACAATTCTCATGCTGGCAGCCTTAGTGTTCGTCATCGGCCTCAGTGTACTCGGGCTCCTACGTAAAGTGTCCAGGCGCATCGGCAAAACTACCGGTGGACCAGGATCATTGCCGACAAACCCTGTGCCCACGTCTCCCGGGGAGGACGAGTGGGAAGAATCTCCGACGAAAGAACATGGTGAGTAGTAGGAAGTGAAGTGTGAGAAGTGAAGTGTGAAAGAATGTGCGTGAATCAACGTCCGCAATAGTCGCGGAAGAGCAGTACAGGACCGAGCAGCGGGTCTTCTGTTGTGGTAGTACCACGCTAGTTTCCACAAGGTAACACGAACTAGAAGAAGTATGCTCAATGACGATTGGAAGCAAACCGGAGGGAGGTGAAAGCATAGAATGAAGTTTCTTAGAGTCGAATGGACAAAGAAAAGAGGCATTATTGCCCTCGGGGCGACGGTTCTGGTTGTCTCAGCTTTCATCCTTGGTGGCTACGTTGCTACTGGGAATTGGAATCCGTGGGGCAACAGACACTACTACCAAGTGCTGAACGCCAACTTCCAAGAGTGTCATACCCTAAGCGGAGTACAGACATGTTCGACTGAACACAACGTGCTCTACAACGCTGGCGCACTATGGGTCCAACAGGTCACATCGGGCGAGACCCCCACCGGGGGGGTGTGCGCGCCGTCGGCCACCTGCGGCTTCAAGTATATCGCCATGTCAGCGGGCACCACTGCACCTGCTGCCACCGACACGGTTTCAGGCGCGACGAACGGCGACTGTGGTAAGCCCACGGACACCGAGCTAACAACGAACGGCTTTGCACGAGCCGCGGGGGTCGTAACTGACATCTCTGGCTCATCGCCAAAGTCCTCGACCGTGGTTCTAACATTCACCGCCACCGCCACGCAAGCTGTCGCAAAGTCATGCCTAGTAAACCAATCCACCGCTGCCAACTCAGCTAACCTCCAGCTAGCCACCGCTACCTTCACCTCGATCACGTTGCAAAACCTCGACACGATACAGATAACATGGACCATATCTTGGACTTGGAGCTAAGGCGTGTCACGCACCCCACTGAAAAAGGCTAAACCCGAAACTCGGATGTTTCAATCTCCGAGTAACCTACACCAATCGATACTATGACTACGGTATCAGCCTCAATTTCGGCATTTATAACTCTGAGGACCTAGTTTCCTTCAGAGAGTTTATTGAGTCGGGAAACATAAAGTCGGTAATTGATACGAGCCTGGTCGTCGATGCAGAACCAGAGAAACGGCTCTGATAACTCTTCGGGTGTCTGCTAAATTAGGCAATGTTAATTTGGATGCGGTTCTCGGCAGGTGAATAGAGCCCTCAGTAGCGCGTCTACCCTGGATCTGCCTTAGGCCAGGAAAAGTCCACGCAGGGGAAGCTGTGGTGTGGCCGAATCAATCATGGGTATTGATGGTCTACTCTTAGAGAGAATTCCGCTAGAGCGGTGGAAGGGGGTTGGTGGGTAGTGTGTAGACTATTTCCTCGGTTTCCACGCGTGGAATCCGTGGAATCTCTCCTTTCCGGTCTAAGAAAACAATTCTCTCAAGCATCAGTAGACACGTTCATGGATAGAGCTTTACCGAATACTATTCACGTAGACCGGAAACCCCGACTAGACCGGAGCCTTACGAATTGTACGAACCAAGGTTTATTGATAAGGTGCTAGACCAAAGAGGAATACGTTGGGTATAGTCGGCCGACCGAAATATTGCAAGAAGAAAGCCCGCTAAGTTTTCTTTAGCTTTTCCGAGATTCCACGCGAGAGTCGGCCGCTTTGCCTTTGCTTCCAGTTCCGAAGACCAACATCACGTGTTACAACACGTGTATTCGCCCCCAGCACACCCCACTCAAAGATCGAAGCATCTTAGGCGTCAATGCGTTTTATTTGGAGGGGAGTCTAAGCGCGAAAAGTTTCATTGACTGCAATGCTGATCCTCGCAATCGTTGCAGCTGTAAGCATGCCTGCTGGTCATGCAACTAACAACGTTCACACTTTGTTCACGAACGCGACGACTGTTGGAACGTGTGGAACACTGTGTAAAGGACTGTCTACTACTTCCGGAGCGGCTTCGACTTCTACATCAGAGACAAGTATTGCAATTGGTTCAGGTCCAGCTATAGATGGCAACGCCAACGCGAAGAAGACTGGAACTTGGAGCTCCGGAACGACATTTACGATTACAAGTCTTTCTACTTCTTCGTCTCCCGATTCCATTCTTCTTGTGGTCAGTGTTAATCCTGACACCGTTATGGTATCAACTACAACTATTCCTTCGGCAACAGGAATAACATTCGATAGTTCTCCCCGTTCAACAAATCACCCTTCTGGAAGTAGTATGGACTTGGAAGAATGGCATGGTGTTGCTTCAGGGACTCTTTCTGCGGTGACAATTACAATCACTTTGACTGGAACGCCTACTGCCGCCACCGCTGAAGTCATTGCTATCAACGGTGCTGAAGACCCTACGTCCACATTCACCGTCTGGGATAAGGCAAGTGGTTACCCAGGAACTAATCAAAAGGTTTCCGGTGGCGGAACTACTCCTGCTCTTGCGTCAGGTGTCACGGGATTGAATGCTAATGATTTGATTATTGGTATAGTAAGCTCTTCAAACTCTATAGCCGAAACTGCTGGAAGTGGATTCACTCTCGACTTGACTGTTGCTTCGTCTGCAAGTTTAGCAGTCGAGCACAAGAGCGATACTACTCCAACCTCTGAAACATGTTCCTTTGGAACATCTACGAACAGGTGGCTCCTAATTTGCGACGCGTACCAGTCAGCCCCTAGATATTTCAAAGTCGAGCCTGAGACTTCTGCATCATTGACTGGAACTCCTTCATCTGCCGCGAATGGTTTCAGTGGAACGGGTTGGGTTTACGACGTTGCTGGTATTCAGAACGGGTTGTTCGACATTCAATCTGGAACATGGCAAATCGACTTGACGGGAGCGGTAGGTTCTACGACTGGAAATCCTGTTGCTCGATACTTCGTTACCGCATGGTCTTGCCCTACTAACAGTTGTACGACTGCAACTCTCCTGTGGAAGAATTGGGACACCCAAACCAACGTAGCAAGTTCGACAACTGCAACACCCAGAACATATACAACCGCGAGTCAGTCCCAGATTACTTGGACAAGTGGCAACTTCCTAGCGTTCGAAGTTTGGGTTGCGTGGCAGTATTCTGGAACTACTACGACTACTACAATGACCGAGACAACAATCAGCACGGCAATGGACTTCATGACTCCTGGATGGGATGACGCTCAGGGTCTTAGTGGATCACTGACTTCGGTCTCAGCTTTTGCTAAGATGACTTCTATGTTCAGGTCGCTTAGTGGCTCGCTGAGTTCAGTCTCAAGTTTTGTTGAGAAGACTTCAATCTTCAAAGCGCTCGCGGCTTCAATCGCACTCACAATGGGTAACATGGTCGCCAATGTGAATTCTGGACAGTTGACTTGCAACTCCAGTCCTCGATCTTGTTCAACCACTCTGACCGCAACTTGGACTGCGGCTTCTAGTTTTGTTAAGAAGAGTTCGCTGTTCAGATCCCTGTCTGGTTCTCTGGTTTTGGCTTCTGGTTTTGCTGAGAAGTCTTCGCTGTTTAGGTCGCTGTCTGGTTCTCTGTCCCTTGCGGCTTCTCAAGTTAAGGGTCTTGCTAGGTCTTTGACTGGTTCGATGGGTTCAGCCTCAAGCTTTGCTGAGAAGAGTTCGCTGTTCAGGTCGCTGGCTGGTTCGCTGGGTCTTGCGGCTTCTCAAGTTAAGGGTCTTGATAGGTCTTTGACTGGTTCTCTGTCTTCAGTCTCGAGTCTTGCGCAGAAGACCTCGATCTTCAGGTCTCTTTCCGGTTCGCTGTCCCTTGCTGGTTCTCAAGTTAAGGGTCTTGCCAGGTCTCTGACTACCTCACTGACTTTGACCTCGAGTTTAGTTGAGAGGAGTATGCTGTTCAGGTCTGTGACCGGTTCTCTGGGTCTTGCTGCTTCTGAGACTAAGGGTCTTGCTAAGGTCTTAACTGGTTCACTTGTGTGGGCTTCAGGTTTTGTTGAGAAGTCTTCGCTCTTCAGGTCTCTGACTGGTGCGTTGTCTTCGGCTTCGGGTCTTGCCGAGAAGAGCATGCTCTTCAGGTCTCTGACCGGTTCGCTGTCTCTTGCGGGTTCTGGGACCAGGGGTATTGCCAAGGCTCTGACTGGTTCGCTGGGTTCAGCCTCAAGCTTAGCTGAGAAGAGTTCGCTGTTCAGGTCTCTGAGTGGCGCTTTAACTATGACTTCTGGCCTTGCTAAGAGGTCTTCGCTGCTTAGGTCTCTAAGTGGTGCGTTGACTGTGGCTTCGGGTTTTGCTGAGAGGAGTTCGCTGTTTAGGTCTCTGTCTGGTTCGCTGGGTCTTGCGGGTTTTGAGGGCAAGGGTCACACTTTCTATTACGGCTCCGCTTCACAGACTGGTTGCGCTGTAAAGTGTGAACAGTTAGCTACTACTACGGGAGCGGCTGATACTACAACAAGTGTCAAAGTGGGCAGCAGCACTACTTGTTGCTTTGAGGTTCAGCCTGACGTCACCGGGACTACCACGACGGCAACGCCTTCCACCACCACGCCTACAGGTCAGGCCTGGGTCTATCCTACTGACCTGGGGGGTATAACGATCCAGAGTGGGTCTTGGGAGTTTGATACTACGATTACCGCGACAAGGACTGGTACTGCTAACATGCGGTTTCTGGTCTGGTCTTGTCTTACTGCTTCGGAAGGAACCTGTACTCTTCTCTTTGACTTCACAGGAACGGCCAACATTGAAGCAACTACTTCCGCAACAAAGAGCATTGATGTTAGTCCAATTGAAGGTCCGTTTTCAAACGTTCACTTTCTGGTCGTTGAAGTCTGGATCAGCCCTACTGTGTCAACAGGTAACGGTGCTGCAACTAATACCATGACAACCGTTTCAGGCGCGAGTGATGTGATTACTCCTGCTTGGAGATACAGTCAGATTCTTACTGGTACAGTGACTTCAGCTTCTAGTCTTGTTGAGAAGTCTTCGCTCTTCAGATCTCTGACTGGCTCGCTTTCTGTTGCGGGCTCGTTGTTTGGGGGTCGCACCGTAAACTTGAGCGGTTCGCTGGGTTCAGCCTCAAGCTTAGCTGAGAAGACTTCACTGTTCAGGTCTCTGACTGGTTCGTTGGCTTTAACCTCAAGTTTTGCTGAGAGGTCTTCGCTCTTCAGGTCTCTAAGTGGGGCATGGACTATGGCTTCGGGTCTTGCCGAGAAGAGCACGCTCTTCAGGTCTCTGACCGGTTCTCTGGGTCTTGCTGCTTCCGAGACTAAGGGTCTTGCTAAGGTCTTGACTGGTTCACTGGTTTGGACTTCAGGTTTTGCTGAGAAGTCTTCCCTCTTCAGGTCTCTGTCTGGTTCGCTGAGTTTCGCTTCTGGTTTTGCTGAGAAGAGCTCGTTGTTCAGATCTCTGAGTAGTTCGCTGACTTCCGCCTCGAGTCTTGCCGAGAGGAGTTCGCTCTTCAGATCTGTAAGTGCCTCGTTGAGTTTTGCTGGTTCTCAGACCAAAGGTTTTGTCAGGTCTTTGACAGATTCGCTAGGGTCGGCCTCAAGCTTTGCAGAGAAATCCTCGTTGTTCAGATCCTTGTCTAGTTCTCTAGGTTTGACGAGTTCTATGTTGAAAGGTCGCACTATAGGCTTGACTGCTTCACTGGGTTCATCCTCAGTCTTTGCCGAGAAGATTTCACTGTTTAGATCCTTGTCTGGTTCGCTATCTCTAGCTATTTCTGAAACTAAGGGCCTTGCTAGAGGTTTGACTGGTTCACTAGGGTCAGCCTCGAGTTTGGTTGAGAAGAGTTCGTTCTTCAGGTCTCTAACTAGTTCAATGTCTCTCATTGCTCTTCAAACTAAAGGTCTCGCCAAGAGTCTGAGCGGTTCTCTGGGTTCCTCATCTGGTATTGTGGAGAAGAGTTCGTTCTTCAGGTCCTTTTCTGGCTCATTGAATTTTGCGAGTTCTATGTCTAGAGGTCGTACTGTAGGCTTGACGGTTTCACTGGGTTCATCCTCGAGTTTTGCAGAGAAGACTTCGTGGTTTAGATCCTTGTCTGATTCTCTAGGTATGGCGAGTTCTATGTCTAGGGGTCGCACTGTAGGCTTGACTGCTTCACTTGGCGCATCCTCAGTCTTTGCCGAGAAGACTTCGCTATTCAGATCCTTGTCCGGTTCGTTGTCTCTGGTGACTTCTGAGACTAAGGGTTTCATCAAGTCGTTGACTGGTTCGCTTGGTTCAACCTCGAGTCTTACGGAGCGGACCTCGTTTTTTAGATCCCTGACTAGTTCAATGTCTCTCACAGCTTCTGAGAAGAAAGGTCTTGCTAGATCTCTGAGCGCCTCACTGGGGTCAGTCTCTAGTCTTGTTGAGAAGAGTTCGCTGTTCCGGTCTCTGGGTGCTTCGCTGGGTTTCGCCAGTTCTATGTCTAGGGGTCGTACTATAGGCTTGAGTGCTTCACTGGGTTCATCTTCGAGTTTGGCTGAGAGGTCTTCATTCTTCAGGTCTTTAACTGACTCGCTGAGTCTTGTGAGTTCTTTCTTTAGGGGTCGTACCGTAAACTTGAGCGCTTCGCTCGGCTCATCCTCGAGTCTTGCTGAGAGATCCTCGTGGTATAGGTCGGTTTCTGCTTCACTAACTCTGGCCTCAAATATCGCCCAGAAGAATTCACTGTTTAGATCCCTGAACAGTTCGCTG
The DNA here is from genome assembly GCA_005888635.1 of Candidatus Bathyarchaeota archaeon. Classification (GTDB taxonomy): domain Archaea; phylum Thermoproteota; class Bathyarchaeia; order 40CM-2-53-6; family 40CM-2-53-6; genus 40CM-2-53-6. The sequence goes on from VBAW01000057.1 coordinate 12,091, forward strand.
ACTCCAGCTTCTGGGTTTGTCGAAAGATCTTCGCTCCACAGGTCTCTTAGTGCTTCGCTGTCTCCCGCCTCAAGTATTGCTGAGAAGAGTGCACTGTTTAGATTTCTAACTGGCTCTCTGGGTCCAGCCTCAAGTATTGTTGAGAAGAGTGCACTGTTTAGATTTCTGACTGGCTCTCTGGGTCCAGCCTCAAGTATTGTTGAGAAGAGTTCGCTCTTCAGATCCCTAACCGGTTCGTGGACTACGACTTCGGGTATCGCTGAGAAGACTTCCTTCCTCAGGTCTCTAAGTGGTTCGCTAGCTCCAGGCTCTAGTTTTGCTGAGAAGAGTTCTTTGTTTAGATCCTTGGCCGGTTCGCTTGGTTCAACCTCGAGTCTTACGGAGCGGAATTCGGTTTTCAGGTCTCTGACTGGTTCAGTGTCTCTGGCTGGTTCTGAGACTAAGGGTCTTGCTAGGTCTCTGATTGCTTCGCTTGGTTCGGTCTCTAGTCTTGTTGAGAAGAGTTCGCTGTTCCGCACTTTGAGTGCCTCGTTGACTCGTGTTGGTTCCGAGACTAAGGGTTTTCTCAGGTCTCTCACTGGTTCGCTCGGTTCGGCCTCAAGCTTTGCAGAGAAGACTTCGTGGTTTAGATCCTTGTCTGATTCTCTAGGTATGGCGAGTTCCCTGTTTAGAGGTCGCACCGTAAACCTGAGCGTTTCACTGGGTTCGAACTCAGCCTTTGCCGAAAAGTCTTCGTTCTTCAGGTCGCTCAGTGACTCGTTGAGTCTTGTTAGTTCTTTCTTCAGAGGCCGTACTGCGAACCTGGGCGTTTCACTAGGCTCATCTACGAGTCTTGTTCAGAAGACTTCGTTATTCAGATCCCTGAGTACTTCGCTCTCTCTTGTCTCAGGTCTTGCTGAGAAGTCTTCGTTGTTTAGATCTCTAAGTGGATCATGGGCTTTGGCCTCAAATTTTGCCGAGAGGAATTCATTGTTCCGATCATTGTCTAGTTCGTTGGGTATTGTCGGTTCTGAGGCTAAGGGTCTTGCTAAGGTTTTGAGTGCTTCCCTAGGTTCGACTTCGAGTTTTGTGGAGCATATTTCGTTGTTTAGGTCCTTCACCGGTTCTACAGGTCTTGGAAGTTCTTTCTTCAGAGGTCGTTCTGTGAACTTGAGTGTTTCATTGGGCTCAGCCTCGAGCTTGGTGGAACATACTTCGCTATTCAGAACTCTATCTGATTCGTTGGGCTCCGCAGCTTCTTTCTTCAGGGGTCGTACTGTGAACTTGAGTACCTCACTAGGTTCGGCCTCAAGCATTGCCGAGCATACTTCGCTCTTCAGGGCTCTGACTGGCGCGCTCAGCTCAGCTTCGGGTTTTGTAGAGCACAGTTCAGTGGTCAGGTCTCTTTCCGGTTCGCTTGCCTCCGCCTCAAGTCTTGCCGGCAGATCTTCGCTCTTCAGATCTCTGATCGGTTCGTTCTCCTTGCCTTCCAGTTTTGCCGAGAAGAGTTCGTTGTTCCGGTCTTTGAGCGCTTCAGTCGGTCCAGCTTCGAGCCTTGCCGATCATTCTTCGTTGTTCCGGTCTTTGAGTGGGTCGCTTGCTTCAGCTTCGAGTCTTGCCGAAAAGAATTCATTGTTTAGGTCTTTGAGCGGCGGGCTAACTCTCAGTGGTTCTCAGACTAAGGGTCTTGCTAAGGTTTTGACTAGTTCGCTAGGGTCAGCCTCAGGCTTCGTGGAGCATATTTCGCTATCTAGGTCCCTGGCTGGCTCCCTAGGTCTTGGGACTTCCATGTTGAAAGGTCGCACCGTAAACCTAAGTTCTTCCATAGGATCCGTTTCAGGTCTTACTGAGAAGTCTTCATTCTTCAGGTCGCTGAGTGACTCGTTCGGTCTTGTGAGTTCTTTCTTCAGGGGTCGTACCGTAAACTTGAGCGCTTCGCTCGGCTCATCCTCGAGTCTTGCTGAGAAGACTTCGTTCTTCAGGTCTGTGAGTGCCTCGTTGAGTCTTGCTGGTTCTGAGACTAAGGGTCTAGCTAGGGTCTTGACTGGTTCACTGGGGTCCGCCTCGAGTCTTGTTGAGAAGACGTCGTTGTTCAGATCACTAACTAGTTCAATGTCTCTCATTGCCTCTCAAACTAAAGGTCTCGCCAAGAGTCTGAACGGCTCTCTGGGTTCCTCATCTGGTATTGTGGAGAAGAGTTCGCTCTTCAGGTCCATGAGTGCCTCGTTGAGTCTTGCTGGTTCTGAGGCTAAGGGTTTTGTCAAGTCTTTCACCGGTTCGCTTGGTTCAGCCTCAAGCTTTGCGGAGAAATCCTCGTTTTTCCGATCCTTGTCTGATTCTCTAGGCTTGGCGAGTTCTATGTTGAAGGGTCGCACCGTAGGCTTGACTGCTTCACTTGGCGCATCCTCAGTCTTTGCGGAGAAGACTTCGCTATTTAGATCCCTGTCCGGTTCATTGTCTCTGGTGACTTCTGAGACTAAGGGTTTCATCAAGTCGTTGGCTGGTTCGCTTGGTTCGTCGTCTAGTCTTGTTGAGAAGGCTTCCTTTTTCAGGTCTCTGACTGGTTCAGTGTCTCTCACCGCTTCTGAGACTAAGCGTCTTGCTAGGTCTCTGAGCGCTTCGCTTAGTTCAAGCTCTAGTCTTCTGGAGCGAAGTTCGCTGTTCCGGTCTCTGACTGATTCGCTTGGCTTTGCGAGTTCCCTGTCTAGAGGGCGAACCGTAAACTTGAGTGCTTCCATAGGATCCGTTTCAAGTCTTACTGAGAACCGATCATTCTTCAGGTCTTTGACTGACTCGTTGAGTCTTGTGAGTTCTTTCTTTAGAGGCCGCGCAATTTACTTGAGCGCTTCCCTAGGATCAACTTCGAGTATTGCTGAGCAGATTTCGTTCTTCAGGTCTCTGACTGGTTCGCTAACCCTAGGTTCTGGGTTTGTCGAAAGATCTTCGCTCCAGAGGTCTTTGACCGGGGCGTGGATTATTGGTTCTGGTTACGGGAGAGGTTCGTTCATTGCTGAGAACCTTCAGGCGAACTTCAACACTAGAGCAGCCCTCTCTGGACACGATGACTGTCATGAGAACCTGATTGTTAATTGTGGTACTGTTTCTGCGTCCTTCGCTTTTCTAGTTGTTGGTCTTGGTGTTCTAATCTTCGGTATTTACGCAGCCAAACAACGTCGGCAATCGCATAGTCTTCAAGGAGAGCTGGAGCCCGAGGAAGTTATCGTTGATAAGGAAGGCTGGGAGACAAAAGCTTCCGAGGACGAAGGACGGAATGAAAGGAAGGGTCGCGGTGACGACCAAGGCTGGGAGGAGAAACCGGAGGGTTAGAAATGAAATGTTCAGTCAAGATGAGAAGTCTCTCCAC
>VBAW01000082.1 GCA_005888635.1 Candidatus Bathyarchaeota archaeon
AAGGGTCAAACGCAATTGCCTTTTCAGGTTCCGAGGCATAAATTACCTGGTGGTGATTCTTCAAGAGTGTCTCAACAAAATCCGTACGCCCTGATTTTTCTATCTCACTGAGATCATGTCTGCACATAAGCGAAAGATCAAGGCTCTTGAAGTTATCATGAAGTAACTGTTCGTAGCTCAACTCTAGCTTCATGCCTTTAACCGACTTCTCGATTGGCTCAAAATTGCGATAAAAGCGGTATGGAGGTCTCAGACCGATGGTAGACCCTCGGATCACCTTCTTGAGATTATCGTACGGGTTGCCTTCACTGACATCAGAACGTTTGATCGTGTGTACACGTAGGAGGTTTCTTTGCTTGGAGGATTCTACATCTATTCCACTTTTAGATAATCTTCGCTCGATTTTTGTTGGGTCCTCGAACGTGAGATAGACACACGATTCTCCTCTTTCGAGTCCCTTCGATATGTAGTAAGACGTTACCAATTCCGCATATTTCTTATCGTCACAGAGAAGCACCGAATGACTCTTGGGCGGTAGGTTATCAAGGAACTTTATTGGTCCATAATCTTCTCTTTCAGAAAGCCTTGATTCCTTGTAATCCAAGTACTTCATGCCAATTTCGTGCACAAATCTGCTGATTCGTCTGTGGTCTTGCAGAAAATCCAAACCCTTTGCAGTAATTGAAATTGGTTCTCGAAGAATCAGTTCCTTGGCTGCCATTTCTCCGAGATAACGTGAAAATTTATCGTAGGCGAGATTACACCGTTGTTGTACTCGCGTAGGCTTTACCTCACCACTACTCCTCAATTCTTGCTCTATCCCTTTGAGAATATCGTTGTAAATTTCCATTCTACTGCGTTTAGGTTTTGGTAGCTGGGCCGAGTTGCTCGTGGCTATGGGCCTGCCTTTTTGTTGCGCGACGGCTTCTTCACTTTTAGCAAACACTCCCCTAGGGGCGTAACTGATTTTAATCTAATAAGAAAACTCCGAGTCATGAGGGCTCTAAGTCAACGGTCTCTCAAGACACCGCTCGTTCTATTGCTGATTTCATCTACCATAGTGGGCTCAGTTGCATACGCACTTTTCGCCCAAGCATTCACATCAGCGGGAGCCTCAAACCTTACGGGAGTCAACAATTTTGCTATTCTCGCTAATACCTACACCAACACCGGTGCAGGAACCGTTCTTAATGGAGATCTTGGATACACTGTACCACCTGCAAATCCTCCGACAGTTACTGGTACAACTTTCACGTCTACTAGTCTTACTTATATTTCAGCAGAAGCAATTCAAGCCAAGCTCATCGCCTTCTTAAACGATCCAGCACAATCTGGAGCTTGTACAACAACACTTACTGCAGCAACTGTCCTCGACAGTCTTCCCCAACCACTAACACCTGGAGTCTATTGTATTGCAGGTGCTGTTTCTATAAACACAGTAACGACTCTTAGCGGTGATGGAGTTTACATCTTCCGATTGGGCGGTGCACTCAATACCGTAGCCGGCTCAATTGTAAAACTCGCCGGAAATGCAAAAGCCGACAATGTATCCTGGGTACCAGTAGGTGCAACAACACTTGGAGCAAACAGTGTTTTCGCAGGAAATGTCCTGAGTAATGCAGCTATTACAGTAGGTACAAAGGTAAGTTTGGATGGAAGAATCTTGTCAAATGGAGCAGTTACTACAGGACCTTTTGATGCAATTACAGCTCCAAAAGGTATCACACCACCGGTCGACACTACACCACCAGTAATTACTCTGCTTGGTGCTAATCCTCAAGTCATACAAGTCGGAGGTGTCTATACCGAGCTGGGTGCTACTGTAGCTGATCCAGACAATGTCGGATTAGTCGCAATAATAAATTCAAGTGCAGTTAACACAAGTGTGGTAGGCTCATACATAGTAACCTACAATGCAGTCGACCCTGCAGGAAATCAGGCAGCTCAAGTAACTAGAATTGTCAGCGTAGTTGCCATCATACCCCCTCCACTATCTGGCGTAGTTATTACATTATCCGGTCAAACATCATGTCATGCATTAGGCGGAACTTGGACTGATGCTAGCTCAACATGCACCGTCCCTACTCTGACAATTATCTCTGGCAATACGCTAGTTATCGCCTCTAATGTTACTCTTAGTAATACGGGTCTTATCACTGACTTGGGCACCATCACCAACAGCGGACCTGTAGCCAACCCTGGCACCATTACAATTGGTCCAACTGGCATTCTGACAACAACAAATACATTTGACAACACTGGTACGATCACATCATCTGGTACTATAACCAATAACGGCCCTGTTACAAACGGCCTTACGGGTACAATTACTAGCAGCGGCCTTATCACAAACACACTTACTGGTACAATAACAAACTTGGGTACAATCACCAACAGCGGACCTGTAACCAACGCTGGTACCATTGCAAATAGGGGCACACTTACCAACGGTCCGACCGGTGTCATTACAGACAGCGGCACTATAATCAACAAGAACGCAGGTATAATCACTACCTCTGGTACCATCACCTTACCAACCTCTGGCATTCTGACCAATGAGCTAGGGGGCACTGTTACCAACAGTCTCAACATCATCAACAGCGGTAGCATTACCAACTCTGGCGCCCTTGTAAGCAGCGGCCCTATTACTCAGAGTGCTACAGGTATCATTGTTAACACCGGAACCGGTCTTATCACCAATTCTGGTATCTTGACCAGCTCTGGTACTATTACGAACAGTGGCCCCATCACCAACAGTGGCCCTATTACCAACAGCGGCAGCATAACCAACTCTGCCGCAATCACTAACAGCGCTGTGATCACCAATTCGGGTAGCATCAGCGACTCGTGTGGTGGCTCTATTAGCGGCTCGATTGAAGTGAAACTCACCCAATGTGTTTGTGGGAGAGGAGGGTGAGAATTGGAAGAGAAACAAAAATCGAGGTTAAGATTCAATCGGACAGGAAAAATCATACTGGGCATAATCGCCATCGCCGCAGTCGCGGGCGTCGCGGCGTTCGTGACCTTCACACAGTACTTCCCAGCAGTTCCAACAGCAACACCAGCAGCAAACCTAGTGCCGAACTGTGGAACATCTACACCGGGAGACGTACTGACATTCACGCCAGCCACAGTGGTAGCAGGCCAGCCCTTCGCCATAGTCTACAGTTGCACGTCTGGACCAGCGATAACAGTGACAAACGGTCCTATCACCAAGATTCCAACAGAGGCACCAGCAATCGGCGCAGGCGGCATGCCTACAACCCTTAGCCTAATCGCTCCGGGCGACACCTGTACCTCCACAGCAGGAATAGCTCTAGCACAAAGCACGGCAGTCAGTATCCCAACAGGCAGCTACAACTATTGCGCGACTGGAACCTCTGCCGCAGTGACGGGAGTCGTTAGCTTCACCGTGGCTTGGGCTTAAACGATATCCCAAGGCACCTCTATCTCCCCCTTTTTTCCTACGACGAATATCATTTACGTGCCAACAAGTGCCGGAGAACCTCTTGTCAAATAACCTGAATGGAGAAGAGGCCACGAGTAGTTTTTAAGGTAAGGCGGCGTTACTTGTATTCTAAGCAATTGGTAACGCTGCGGTCAAACAGGACCCCAATACCCGACATTATCCGACCTTGTCTGTTCCTGAAAGAAGAAACAAGGTGGCCCGGGCTATCATGATTGGGGTACTGGTCTTTCTGGTCGCAATTCCGATCGGGGCTACGGCAGTTCTGGCCACATCACGTGAGAAGAGAAATTCCAACCTGGTACCTAACTGCTTGACCCTTCGGTCCAGTCAGGCGACCGTTGTTGCCGGCGGTTCCGGAGTGATATTGTTCTCTTGCGGTGGTAATGCCGCGCTCACTGTCGGGAAGTCTGATCAGTTCCGACCCTTCTTCACGTTGCCGACAGGATATACAGGTCTGAAAATCGTGAATCATGCTCTCGGAGCTAACGGCTGCAACCATGGTCCGATCCTGGTTTCGGGCCAGCGCTTTGATCTTGGTGGGCCAGGAAACTTCGACTACTGCGTGGGCTATGCTAACGCTCCAAGTATTGGACTAGCTTCTTTCAAAGTGACATGGTCGAAGTGATCCGGACGCCCCGCATTGAAATGGGATTTCTACCTGTCCAGCAAGCCTAGAAGAAAGTTCTAGCCCGGTCCCATCTGAAGGCTAGTCCTGGACAAATCAGGAAAGGTCAAAATAAGCTGCGGAATGGATTTAGAGAGAATGAAAAAAGTTTCAGTATGGTATAAGGTTCGGAAAAACAACAACCCTTAACTGAAACTTATTTTCTGGGAGCCTTTGCTCCGGTAGTATAGCCCGGTCCACAAGTTTGGCCGAAAGTATGCCGGACTCTCGATCCGGCGACCCGGGTTCAAAAGGCTCCAAAGAGCCTGACTGTCCCGGCCGGAGCACTAGACCACAAACTTGGCCAGCATCATACTCATAACCGGCACACCCGGAGTCGGAAAGACGGTGTTGGCCCAGAGCCTCTCACGAAAGTCAGGCTTCAAACTGGTCGAACTAGGCAATCTGGTAAGGAAAGAAAGGCTCTACACCCGCTTTGATAAAGCTAAGAAGACCTACATCGTAGATGAAGGAAAGCTTCGAAGGCGTCTGGAAGTGTTGTCGCGATCACCGGAGAGAGTCGTTCTACCAACTCACCTGATTGGAAGATTTCTCCCCAAAGCCTCGGTGAAAACGGCCTTAGTACTTCGTCTAGATCCGGTAGTTCTCTATAAGCGACTGCGGGGGAGGGGGTGGACGAAAAGGAAGGCCTGGGAAAATACAGAAGCAGAGATATTGGACGTGTGCCTCCAAGAGTCTCGTTTGCTCCTCGGAACCCGGAAGGTGTTTGAGATTGACACTACTCGAAAGTCGGCCAGTGCTGTCTACAGGGAAGCGTTGAGCGCCTTGTCAGGTGGGAGAACTGGCAGGTCAGGGTTAGTAAACTGGCTCGCTCGTTACGATCCGGTCGAATTGGAGAGAACTCTATGACTGAGAGGGAAAGGTTCTGGATTATCAAGTGCCCGCGTTGCCAGACATATCAGATTGCTGATTCTAGGAACAAGAGCAAGACTTGTTCTCAGTGCTCGCGACGGTTTGAGATTCTCGATCTGCCTGTTCTTGCTTCTGCCAAGGGTGCGAGGGAAGCGAGGGCTATAGTGGCCGACCTGAAGATGCCGAGAACAACTGTATCTGAACCAAAGGTGATATAGCGGTCTCCGGGTCCGCACGCTTCAAGGGTGCCTGGATAACTGTCTTCGACCGCGGGCCGGAAGTTCATGGAAGAACTCTCGAATCTTCTCCAAAAACACGTTAGCGTCTTGACCACTCAGGGAAAGACTTTCATCGGCACTCTGACGGGCGTTGACACCGAAACCCTTAGCGTCTGCCTCACTAATGCAAAGTCGGACGCTGGTGATATCCACAAGGTCTTTCTGAACGGCGACACTATTGTCCAAATATCTAGTTTTGAGAAGCCATTTGATCTTCAGAGTCTTGGCGAGAGACTTGAACGGGTCTTTCCAAGAATGGTACGCGTGATGGATGATGCGGGAGTGATCGTTGTGATGGACAGAATCCGGGTCAACGAGAGGGGAATCATCGAAGGCACGGGTCCAGCTGCGGAGCGGGTTCAGCGGGTCTTTGACGAGTTCATGAGGGAAAAAGGCGTCAAGGCCTAAATCCCGTTTTGTCCTTTCAGGTACACGGCAAGGATCTTCTCGGTAGAATCGGAACACTGACCACTAAGAGCGGTAGCTTTCAGACACCTCACATGTTTCCCGTCGTGGACCCGAACCTTCCGATCATTGATCCAAAATTCTATCGCGAGGCCGGCATTAGCGCGATAATGACGAACGCCTATCTCTTGAAGAGAGGTCGTCCAGGTCAGCCGCCGAAGGATATTCATGAGACCCTGGATTTCAAGGGGACAGTGGCCACAGATTCTGGAGCTTACCAGATTCTCGAGTATGGACATGTAGGCGTGAGGCCCGCCGAGATCGTTGCTTACCAAGAGAAGATCGACACTGACATTGGAGTGATTCTTGATCTTCCAACTGGCTTCCACAGCGATGCAAGACGAGCCGGATGGACTGTTGACGAGACGGTTCGCAGAGCAGATGAAGCTCTCAAGCGAATCAAACGGAAGGATATCCTATGGGTAGGTCCGGTCCAGGGAGGAATCCACATCAAAGAAGTCGCTCGGTCCGCCATCGAGATGGGAAAACGACCATTCTCAATCTACGCGCTCGGTAGCCCCACCGAGCTAATGGAGGCGCAGCGTTTCGACGTTCTAGTGGACATGATAGTCGCTGCCAAGAAGGGTCTCCCCCATTCCCGACCCTTGCACCTGTTCGGCGCAGGTCATCCTTCCATGTTCCCATTCATAGTCGCTCTGGGCTGCGACATGTTCGATTCGGCTGCATACGCGCTCTACGCCCGGAGAGGCAGGTACCTCACCTCCGAAGGAACCCAGGAACTGGCTGAGATCGAAGAGTTCTCCTGCATGTGTAGGATCTGTGACAGAACTACTCCGGGAGCGATGCGACGTCTTGATCTACCCGAAAAGGAGCAACTCTTGTCAAAACACAACCTTCTCGCCTGCTTCTCTGAGCTACGCAGGATTCGAGAAGCGATCAGAAGGGGCCACCTCTGGGATCTCCTCGAACATCGGACCTATGCAAACCCAGCCTTCAAAAAATTCCTTGCAAAGATCGTTCAACATTCTCCCTTTCTGGAACGGTTCACGCCGACAGTGAAGCCTCGCGGGATCTCCCATTTCGGCAAGGCAAGTGATGATCGTCCCGAGATGGTTCGTTACAATGAGAGGAAGTCGCGCATCCCGATGGAACGGGGCAAGGCCGTTGTTCTCTTGCCTGGCCGCTGGAGGAGACCCTATCACGAGGACCCACGAAACCTGCCCATGGTCAGTAAACTCGCAAACAGGCCAAACGTGTCCATCTGCTTCTACACAATCCCATTCGGGCCGGTGCCGATGGAACTTGATGAGACCTTTCCTCTAGCGCAGACCGAGAGCGTCGATAGTCACGAACCGACAATGTACGAGGAGAGAGCGTGTCAGGTGGCCGCCTGGGTCAAACGATTGTCCCCGAAGCAGGTTTTCCTAGTTTCCGAGGGAGAATACGGCGGGGCACTTCGAAAGGA
>VBAW01000083.1 GCA_005888635.1 Candidatus Bathyarchaeota archaeon
CACAGGGAACATCCTCCACTAGGCGTTTTGGTCGAGCCTCCTGTTGAACCTCCGGTGCCGCCGTTTGTCGCGGCTGGTTCGACCTGTATAGGTACGGGCTTCGAATCTGATCGGGGAGGGCTACCGTTGTCCGTTGCGATGAAAATCACGGTATATGTGCCAGTCTGGCTTGGGCTTGGTGTCCAGCTGAAGATTCTGGTGAAGGAGTCGAAGGTTGCCCCCTGCGGCAGTCCAGATGCAGTGAAGATGATCCTTTCTCCTGGATCAGGGTCGGTCGCGTTCACCGTGAACGTGATGATGTTACCAGCTTTGATAGTCTTATCTGCGGGAGTGCTGAGTATTGGAGGGTTGTTGACCTGTAAGGTTGCTTGTGTTGCGATGAGGATTGTCTGCTCGCTGCTCCTTAGATTGCTAGAGTCACTCACCATGAATGCTACAGTGTAGACACCTGCTGCAGTATAGGTGTGCGTGGGCGCGGAGCCGGTGCTGGTTCCGCCATCCCCAAAATCCCAAGAGTAAGAGTAAGGTGCCAGTCCACCGCTCGCTATGCTCGTAAATGATACAGTCTGCCCGACAAGGGGCGATGAAGGGGTGAAGCTCATACTGGCGGTCAGACCCGCAGTCGAAAAGGACGAGACGGCTATATTCAGCGATTTCATAACGGTCTGAGAAGGCACGGAGGAATCCGTTGCACTCTCGGTTACAGTGAACGTTTGCACTGACGTGTAGATGTGGACTGCTGTGGCACCTGTTCCACTGGCTCCGTCTCCAAAGTCCCAGCTGGTAGTGTAAGGTCCTGTTCCTCCTACTGCTGTGGAGGTAAAAGTGACTCCTGAGTTGATTGTAGGATTCGTCGGATTAAATGCAAAGCTTGTTGATAGAGTGGGAGGTGGCTGAGTCACGCACGTACCGTTCTGCATGATGTAGCCGGTGGGGCAGTTTGTGCATGTGGGTGGATTGATCGCTCCATTGCTGCAGTTTGCAGGCGGAGCCCCCCCGACGGAGACGCTGACGGTCGGGTGCAGCTCATGGATTCCATGATCATCAATGTATAGGAACCCTGTAGCACTGACAATCGACCCTTGAGCAATGCTACCGGCACCTTGACTATTCACCGGGTAAGTGTATCCTGCTGCGAACCATTTCTGGTCTATCTCGAAGAGGCATCCGGCTGAGACTGTGCATGCAAATTCTAGATGAACGTCGCAGTAGCCTTGGACGTTGGCGTTACAGTCGCCTGTGTATGGATTAGTATCAAGTGTCATGCCATCCAGCTCTACATAGGTTGGATAAGTCTGACCGTTGTATGTTACTCTACACGGCGGGGTCAGGCTTGTCTTGTCTGGAATTATCGTGTTAGTCGTTAGTGATTCAAGCTGTGAGAGGGTGATTACAGTAGGGGCCCCGCAGTCGGTGAGAGCGGCGGTAGTGGCCGCGGATGTGGCTTGCGGTGTCTGTGATGGATAGATAGCCGTGAATGCAATTGTTGCTATGAGTATCGAAAGAATACATTTTACACGCACCTTGTTTTTGCGTGCACTGGTCTCTCGACCCTCCCAGCGCGGACCTAACACTGCTTGATTGGTATGCGTTTCCAATTGTATTTCACTACTCTGGGCAGTCTATGACTGGCCCGAGTGATCTTTCTGACCTGCTCGCCGAGCTAGAACCAGACTCTGTGATGTGAGCGAGTTCTTCGGCAGGAATCTAGTATGTGCGCGTTTCCTGTATAGGTGCTATCGAACCTCGAGTCTAACGTCAGGGTTTAAGTGCCCAACTACCATTGCAATCCCGCGTGGACTGTCATAGAGATTCGCGGGTTTCGTCAAGAGGCGATGGACCTCCAAGCGACTGCGGTTGAATCTGAAGCTTCCGTGCATAGATGATAGTACGATTGAGGTTAGGCTTCCCACAAGAATTTCTGATGCGAAATAATCTCTCACTTTATACTGCTGATTGGGTCGGGTGATTCCTGAATCGGATTTTCTATGGTTCCTCTTGCTGAAGCTGTATAGGACTTCTTTGGCCTTGTCGAATCAGATGAGACTGGTTTCGGGTCTGATTGTCAAGTCACTCCCGCTCGTAGACGCTTCGAAGGCTTCAAAATAGGAAATCACATCTTTCATTTTTACATATTCATAGTTAGACAGACAGCATCGCTATTGTCATTGTCCTGTGGGGAATTTTTTTCCACTGCTCCACTCGTTTGTTGAAACTGTGGCTCACTGGCTCTGGGGTCTGGGCCACCGTTTGTCCCCTTCGAAGGGCTTCATCAAGAGACAATTGTCTTGACCGTAGTTGGACCCGCAGGCTGATTCGAATTCCCACTAAGGTGATCGTTTGCTTGTTGTTACTGATAGGTGATGGTTCTCGTCGCGACAAAGATCACCTCTCCACTAGTGATATTGGTCGCGGTCACCGAGACAGTCCTCGAAATAGTCCCCAGACTCGCGGAGAAACTTCCCTGAACATGGACTGAGAAGCTAACAGCTGGAGGATCAACGAACGGCTTCATCAACGGATAACGGTCCTGGTAGACCGTTCCATCAATCGAGGGAGGAGTATCTCCAATGCCATCAGGGCTGGGACAGATGTTCTGCTGGGGTCCGCTACAATTGTCCACTCCCGCATAGTTGGACCAGTAGTTGCCCCCGCTCGGATAGCCGTTGTCCCAATCGATGCTGGTAATGGACTGGTAGGCTTGCGAGTCGTTCTGGATGAAATTGTTGTGATATATAGCCGACTGGTTTGTCCCGGTGACTTGCATGCCGATGTGAGTGTACGATATGTTGTTCCCTGCGACGATTACGTTTGTGGAATAGTCGAGTTCAATGCCTGAGCTTTCACCATATGCCTGGTAGAAACCGTCGGAGATACTATTACCTGTGACCATCAGATTGCTCGAATGGCTGACTGAGAGTCCGTCGATGAAGGTCCCTCCACTTATCGTGTTGTTTGAGATGGTCGCTCCGTTTACAAACATCACTTTCAGAGGATACCTTGAGAGGCTGAGTTGAAGGTTTGAAACTCTGACGCTTCGACAGTTTGCGATGATCAATTGCCCGACGCTTACTCCATCCACAGTCAGGCCTAAGCAGTCCGTGTAATAGTAGAGAGGCTGGCCGCTCACGAGATTGTACAAGCTCGGGTCTACACCGTATGTGTACGTGCTCGGAGAGGGGTTGATATTGTACGAGCTGAGCTGTGCAGGAGACCCGGTCACATCGATTCCGCTAGCATCGAATCGATTTCCCCTCAGAGTTACATTCGTCGAGCTGGAGATACTTACATCGAGATGACCCGCATCACCGTACAGGTTGCTGATCGCCCTTCCGAACTCGTTACCGAGCAGATTGACATTGCTGCTCGAGGTTATGTCAACTCCATCTGGGTTGCTACACGAGTCAGGGGAACCATAGCATGCTACGCCATCGTTCATGGCGGAGTCTTTGATCACCCCATTCTGCACGTTCGAGAGCTCGATGCCAGCCGACCCGGGGTTGTTGATATAGACGTCGTTTATCGTGAAGTACGCTTTCGTGTTGGATATTACGATTCCAGGGCTAGCGCAGCACAAGAAATCTGTGGAGATCGCCCAACCTTGAATCACATAGGGATCGGTCAATGTTCCTGATCCTCCCGTTACCCCGTTCGCAGTTGTGAAACCCGCGTCTCCGTTTATGACGATCGGATTGTGATCAGCAAGACCATTCACGTTTATCGTCACTGAGGTGGACAGATTTCCGCTCGTCGCTGTCACAGTTATTGTAAAGCTCTGTTCCACCACGGTGGTACCCTGAATCGCCACGGAGAGTGTTGACTCCTTGGGCTCACCGACCCAGACAGTGACTGTCGCAGCCATCGCCACCGAAAGCCCGGATGACGGTGCAGCAACAGCGGCAAGGTTCACGGTTCCCTCGAACCGCCCTAGACTGCTCACGTAGATCGGATCCGATACACTCTGTCCCGGCAGGACGGTGATTGACGAAGCACCAGCTACCACGAAGTAAGGATTGGTAGGCGGCGTCGAGGGGGAATCAGACGCTTGCACCCAGTCGACCTGAACATTCGCAAACCAAGGCGCGCCAACCTCGATACCGGCCAGGTTAGTATTCCCGGCAGAAGTGTCAAATTCAGTAAAGTCTCCTACTAGGACGCCATCGAAGTAGGTGTAGAGTGTCCCCTGCACCATGTCTACCCTGAGGATGTGCCACGTGTCCAACTCTGGCAAATAGCCCGGAAATCGCGCCACACCGCGACCGTCGTCGGTTATCCCAAACCCAGGATTGGTGCGAACGCAGGTGCACTGGCCCCAGGGGTCGGGAATATAGTAGCCATCGGCGAGGAAGCTGTACGAGTGGCCGGCTGTCCGAACGCCGAGAGCATTGGACCCGACTGGGTTGCCGATCCACCGTCCGCGGAGTGAGACGCTCCAGTTTGGAATGCCACTGGGCGCTCCTCGCCAGAGGACATCCGCACCAACCGAGCCATTATACAGGAGAGTCAGCGCACCGCTCGCGACGGTGTAGGAAGAACTCGGCGCTTGCGAGTTGATACTCCAACCCGCGGCTTGAAGCTGACTGATT
>VBAW01000084.1 GCA_005888635.1 Candidatus Bathyarchaeota archaeon
AGAACTGCGCAAGTCGAGAGTAGGACTGGAATTGAAAGAGATGAAGATACTAGAGGACGCCATGGACTTTTTCAGCCGAGAATTCAAAGCCGAGATCCAGGTCGGACAGGAAGGAGAAAAAAGAGTAAATGATCCCAAGGATCGCGCTCGGTCCGCGGAGCCATACCGTCCCGCCATTTTCATCGAGTAGGCCACGAGCAGACTTGGCAAGAGAATTCCTCCTAGCCGCGACGATTCTGAACAGGGGTGGAACGATCCAAGTCCCTGAGAATGTGATGGAAGCGCTGGGCCTGAAGCCGAAGCCGGGCGAGAGGTCCAAGCTGCTGTGGACTCCAGCGGGAGACGAAGTGATCGTCACCAAGGGGACGCCGCAATCGGATTGGAGAAAGACCATGCTCAGGAAGAACGGAACGGCCGCCATCCCCAGACACATTCAGAAAGCTTTGACGTTGAGGATAACCTCGCACGGTGAAGAGAGGTTGCTCTGGACCAGGAGGGGGGATCAGATAGTCATCAGGAAGGGAAAGCGCACATGAGTTGCGGTTGGTTGATTAGAGCACTCGTACTGCGATTTTGCAATCTGGACAGTATTGGTAGAGAGAGTGAATCTCGCTAGATTGATCATCTTTGCCTGCGGTGTGAACCATTACCGCTATCATCTCTTTCAAACAGGGCGAATGATGCGAATCCTCCATCGGAGTGACTATCACAGTCGATCCCGCGGGTTTGACCTTGTCTAGTTCGTGAACGAGCTGATCTACTTCCTTCAGAGGAAACTCTTCAAACGGCATGTGTCCTCCTGCCTTCATTTTCTCCTGTGTTGCCCGTGCCGTCTTGCTCACAAATCTGACCTCTGAGGGAGCGCTGCTACTACTCCTTCGGGCAGTCGACTAATAGTGCTTAAGCGTTGAGTAACCAAACAAAACAACCCTAAATCCCTAAAGTATCCATAAACTAGTCCTGGCCGAAAACTGACTTTGTCGAGAGAATTAAGCCCACCCGGCCCGGAGCGATTAACCGTCCCCGAGAGACTCACCCGACCAACACACCTGCCGTATACCATAAGCTGCCTCATGATTTCCCTTGTGGCTGGAGGTCCCGGCTCCTTCCTCGTGTTCTATCTGGGGAGTTTGAACATAGGACAGGCTTGGAGCGAGACTGTGTCGGCCAGCTTCTTCTCGATCCTTCCCATTACTCAACAAGGATCCGTAGTCCAGGGGGTGGCGGAAGTCGTAGTGTCCACGCTGGCTCTCTTCGTGGACATGTATCTGACAAGGTACTTGCGGCTTCTTGTACTTTCCGCGAGACCTAGGCTGTCTCCACTGTCACCAACTGCCGAGAGTTCCTATCGCAAAGCGTTCGGTCCGATGACGAGCCTTAGCGGTTCACTATTTTTTACGCTTCTCTTTTTTTCTCTCTACTTTCCGGCGAGGGGGTTGATTGCGACCAGTCCAGTCTCCCTTGTGGGCACCACTATTCTCTCTGCAATCGCGTTCATGATTTACGGAGCTGCATTCTGGGTGTACTTGAGCGGCCTTTGGGGCGTTTCCAGGTTCGGCCGCGAGCCACTAAGATTGAAGAAATTTTACGAGGACAGAATGCTTGGTCTGCAGCCTTTGGGACAAATCGTTGTCTCATCGGCTGCGATTTTTTCCGTCGCGATCACGATAACTCTGGGAGCGAGTCTGATCACGGGAGACGTGCCCTCCTTAGCCAGCAATCTCGCAATAGTGGCGATAGGCATTTCGATGATTTTCCTTCCCCTAATCGGCATTCACAGGCGAATGGTTGGAGCTAAGGAGGAAGAGGAGGCGAAGCTCAGTTCTCTGAGCAAGGAACTGTTTACAGTCTCCGAGAACTCAGGAGCGCCAAATCAAGAAGACTCCCCCTCGACCAACGTTAAAGATCTCATCGAGCTGGAAAAGTTTCTAGCACTCAGGGAGGAGGCCTCCAAGATCTCCGAGTGGCCCTTCGAATCTCGCAATGTTGAAAGACTCATTGCGATCCTTCTCGCCATCTTCGCGGCCCTGCTAGCTAGACTTCTTCAGCTGCTTTAGGGAGAGTCTATGAGGTAGGATGGTTAGGATAGCGGATTCTTGAGTTTGTACTCTCTGACGAGTTCAGGCAGCCATTCAGGGTAGTTTGTTAGACCGTATTTCTCGTCGAGTTCCGACTCCTTTCTCTTGGCAGAGGAGCCGGGTCTCAGCTCGGCTGCGGACTCTCCCATTGTAGTGTCAGGAGAAGGCGCGTATCTGCTACGGCAGTCATCGCCAGTTCTTTCTGAGGGTCGCTAGCTCTCGCAGGATCCGCTTGTACTCGTCTTCTCCCACGACCTTTCCGGCTTCGAGAGGCCCGTAAAGCGCTTCAGCTTGCACCGCCTTTCCGTGGTCGTCGAACTCTATTCGCTCGATTACCGTGCGCCCTGCCGTCACACTCTTGTAAACGATGGCGAGCGAGTTCACGCCAACCATCACTTGCAGGAGCTCGAACCTGAGGTTTGGTGCCCCAGCCAACCCCTGACCCCAGTAGCGGCGAATCTCCTCTTTCCCTTTCAACCGGCCGCTTGCAACTCCCATGCGTTCGACGATCAGCGGACTCGCCATTTCAAAATCGTCCGTGTAATGGGAAAGAATTCTCTCTAGGTCATGCGCATTCCATGCATCCACCCATTCCCGAGCGAAAGCTTCTGCCCAGTTTCGATCAATCATTCGCATTCCCCGATGTTCGTGAGCGGATCCCCTAGCCCCCGAAGGTTCGCTTGAATTTCCGGATGGGATGCGACTTTTCGACCGCAAACCATTCTCCGCTGCACTTGTTCGGGCAGGAAGACCCTTCGAGACGAACCATCTCGCCCTCCGAGTCGTCCGGATCGCCGCGCCTCTTCTCGAAGCTTCTCTCAAACTTGACACCACAGCTAATGCATCTCAACTCTAGAACAGTCCTAGCCATCCCTGTCTCTCCGGTGTCGGCTGTGGGACAAGGTTTGAAGGTAATAAACCAGAAAGGGAACCGACAGTACGAAAGAGGTTCAAACTAGGCTAGGCGCGGGGTTTGCGATTATGCGTGGATGAGCAATCAGTATCTGTCCAGTTTCTCTCTTCGAAAAGCCCGTCTTCCCCTGTCAACCCCTGCGACGGGTTCAAGGGCCGAATCCCGCCGAGGACTCTTGTAGTCTTTGAGGAGCTGCAACAGGTTTCTCTTTTTTGAAGCCTTCCGGAAAAGCGCAAGATCGTCCGTTATCATTACTGCCGTGTTTCTCTCGGCGAGAGCGATGTATACGGCGTCGTAGAACGTGATTCCTTCCTGGAATGCTATTTCCGAGGCTACCGTAACTGTTTCTGGAGCAAGCTCGGCTCTGTCGATCTGCATATCTGCGATTGTCTTGACAGCGTCAGTGAGTTCTTTGGGGCTGGACCCAGGGTGGAAACGGAGTGCATTTCCTATCTCATATCTGATCAGGCCTGGTGCGAGTAGATCTATCCTGTTCTCAAGGTAGTCTGTTCTCACGCTGAGGGCTTTCTTTCTCAGCGGCTCTGGGACGAACCACTTTACCGCTACTGACGCGTCGAGGATGAATAGCGGTGTTCTCTCCAGTATCTAATGACCTCCGTTCCCTTCCAGTTTCCCGAATATCGCCGCGACAATGTCTCGGCTATTCTGTCCTGAGTCTTTGACGCTGCTCGAATCTTCTCTCGGTCCTTCGCCTTCCGTCGCTCAGAGGCAATCTTGTTCTCTATCGCCTCCCGGACTATCTCCGACCAGTTCAACTCGGGAAGACTGCTCATTCGAGTCTTCAGATCATCAGGTATCCTGACGTTGACTATGGCCATGAACCGTCGTCTTTACATGTATACACACGAGCATAAAAGCCATTCGAGTCCAGATCGACCTGAGCGGAAAGGGCGACATACACGGATGAACGAGCGCGAATCCAACGTCCGCGAGCCACCGATATTCCGTGCTAGGCGAGACCACGAACACTTCAAGCGCGGTGCTTAAAGTTCAGACCCTTCTGAGACTCGATGAGTCTCTACGCCAATCCCTTGCAACAGTCTACGATTGCCGACTCAACAGCGTAATCGCATCTCTTGGCGGTATGGGTCCAAGATACTATTTCCGCTTGAACGATCTCGCCGGCAGCCAGCTCGATACTTTGGAGAGTATGCGTAACGGTGGACTCGAGGCCGGATCTCACGAGAGAGTGATAGACGCGGGATATCTTCCAGTCAGGGAATCAGCAATCCCGTTGAACGAGATGCGGGTCCAAGCAGACCGGTTCGCGGCAGAAGCGGTGATGCAGGGCGCACATCTCTACGCTAGGGGGGTTAGGAACTGCAAGAAACTGAAGGCCGGAATGTCAGTAACAGTTGTCGACCCAAGCGGGACCCCAGTCGGG
>VBAW01000058.1 GCA_005888635.1 Candidatus Bathyarchaeota archaeon
GGCTCGGACCTGCTTGGGCGTTTTCCAGCCGGTAATATTTTCCGGGAAAACTTACACGACTACGATCTTTGCCATAGTTCCAGATGAGATGAATAACCTGTAGCGCTTCCTCGTACGCTACAGCAGCTTCACTAGGAGTTCTCCTAGTCCCGCCCCACGACTGGATGGCATCCCAGAACGCACCCGTCCCCAGGCCCAATTCTATGCGTCCTTTCGTTAGAATATCTAGGGTAGCGACCGATTTCGCCAAGATTGCGGGTGCTCTCATCGGTAGATCGCTAACATCTGGAAAATACCTAATTTTCCTAGTGGACGCCGCCAAGACGCTAATCAGGGTCCAAGTATCAAGGAAACTACCATTGTACGGATGATCCTGAATACCAATAATCTCTAGGCCCACTTCGTCAGCTGTCTTTGCTATCTTGAAAATATCGTCCGCACTACTACTGTAGGGCGTAATACTGATGCCGAACTCCGGTTCCCGACGCCGGGACGTAGCATCCTCTCTTAGCAACGAATCCGCGCTCCTCGATACGTCCCGCCGCTAATTAATCAGACGCCGACCAGATTCGGTCTTTTAGGCAACACTCTACACCGATGACTACTAGCAATGCCAGCTAGCCGGAATTCCCGCCCCTACGTGGTACTCAACGCGGCGATGAGCCTCGACGGAAAGATTGCGACATTCACCGGCGATTCTCGTATGTCGTCCCCCGCAGACATGAGGAGGGTTCATCGACTGAGAGCCTCGGTCGACGCCATTATGGTCGGGCTCAGAACATTGCTCAGAGACGATCCGAAGCTCACGGTAAGATTTGTGAAGGCACCCAAGCCTTATCGAATTATCGTCGATAGTAACGCGCTGAGCCCATCCAGTTCGCACGTCGTCCGAACAGCAAGAGAAATTCCGACAATTATCGCCGTTACGTCAAGGGCACCAAAGAAAAGAGTCGAGGCGCTGAAAGAGAAGGGGGTCACTGTAATCCTCTGCGGAAGAGGCCCGCTGGTGTCGCTGAAACTTCTACTCAATCACCTTCGAAGCCTTCGAATTCGAAGGATATTGCTTGAAGGCGGAGGAACTTTGAACTGGAGTATGCTTAGCAACCAACTAGTGGACGAGATCTCCGTAGCCATCACTCCTAGAATCCTTGGTGGGAGTACCGCAACGACCCTGATTGAAGGAAAAGGAAACGCGCTCGTAAGAGATGCTATACAGTTGAAACTCTTGGGTAGTGCAAGATACGGACCTGACTTAGTGGTCCGATACAAAGTTCTGGGCGGGATAAATTCGGCTGATCGGTAGAAGTCGAGGCTCTACTTGGGCATCGCGATAGGAATCCTCCATCCTCTTCGAACGCTTACCATGCGAAGACTGAAAATCGCTATAGCAGCAACGACTTCCACGGGGAGTCCTGAGAAACCGATCTGACCAGCTACGATAATAATTATCGCTCCTAGCATCGATGCGACCGCGTAGATCTCACTTCGAAAGACCAGCGGAACCTCGGCGGCCAAAACGTCCCGCAATACCCCACCTCCAACTCCCGTGAGCATACCTAACAATGCAGCAGGAGCCGGGCTAAGACCAGCGTTAAGCGCAATAGTAGTGCCAGTGACCGTGAAAATACTCAGTCCGACGGCGTCAAAACCGGTAATGAATCTCGCGTGGTGAACCACCTTGCCATACCGCAAGAAAACCAAGATTCCCGCCAAGCCAGCCACGGCCAGGTAGCGCCAGTCATTCAATGTCGCAGGTGGTGTGTGACCGAGGATTATGTCCCGCATAATTCCCCCGCCGAGCCCAGTCGCTACCGCAAGCACGAGGACGCCGAAGAGGTCCATCTGCTTCCTAACTGCGAGGATTCCCCCACTGAGGCCGAAAGCGAAAGTTCCCATCAGATTGAGCGCTAGATTGAGAAGCTCTTCCATTCCTCGACGCCTAGACGCGCTTGTCGTGTTTCTTCATAACTGTGAGCGATTGCTCGACCGTCCCAATCGATGAGGAACCCCAGGGGCTAGCCTCCACACGCTTATCTGCTTCGAAGGGTGCTTCGACTCGTATGAAAGAATACGATCTTATCGTGATCGGTAGCGGATCAGCGATGAACATTGTCGAGCCGATGATTCAGGATAATTCTAACATTCGGATCGCTGTTATCGATAAGGACGAGCCCGGGGGCATCTGCCTCACAAGGGGATGCATACCGTCCAAGATTCTACTCTACCCTGCTGAACTGGTTCGGAAAATCGAAGAGGCGCGAGAGCTAGGTATTGACACTCAGATCAAGAAAATCAGCTTCGAATTTGTAATGGATCGGATGCGGAAGCTCATCTACACGGACATCGACCAGATAAGAGAAGGCCTATCCAACTCCAAGAACATCGACTACTATCATGAACCCGCCGAATTTATCGCACCTTACACCATGAGAGTAAGGGGTACCGAGATCAAGTCGAAGATGATCTTCCTCTGCATCGGTTCCAAGACAATCATTCCACAGATCAAGGGCCTCGACAAGATCAGCTATCACACGAGCGACTCTGCGTTCAAGATGAAACAGTTACCGGAGAGCATTGCCATTGTTGGAGGAGGATACATTGCTGCAGAGTTTGGCCACTTCTTCGCATGCATGGGTTCCAAAGTCACCATCATTGGAAGAAATCCTCAGTTTGTGCCCGAAGAAGAGCCTGAAGTCTCAGCCTTGGCAAAGAAGGTGCTGGGTCGACACATCAATATCATCACCGACCATGAAGTGAAGGAAGTGAGAGAAATCTCGCAGGGCTTGAAGGAGCTGGTTGCTCTCGACCGCAAGACTGGGAAGACGGTGACGGTCACAGCACGAGAGATAATGATTGCAAGTGGAAGAGGACCGATAACTGATATCCTTCATCCTGAAAAATCAGGGATAAAGACAACACCCGAGGGATGGATTGCGGTCAACGAATACTTGGAGACCTCTCAGCCAGGAATATGGGCCCTTGGGGATGCGGATGGGAAGTATCTCTTCAAACATGTCGCAAACTACGAGTCGGCTATAGTCTACTACAACGCGATACTCAAAAGGAAGGTCAAAGTAGACTACCACGCTGTGCCTCACGCCATATTCACCTACCCTGAGATTGCAGGCGTCGGAATGAAAGAACAAGAAGCCATAGCGAAGTATGGAACGGACAAAGTGCTCATCGGCTTTCACAAGTATGAAGATACAGCCAAGGGAGAGGCGCTGAACGTTAAGGACTATTTCGTCAAGGTAGTTGTAGAAGGAGACACTGAGAGAATCCTCGGTGCCCATATTATCGGGCCTGATGCATCGACCTTAATTCATGAGATAATCCCGCTGATGTACACGCCTCAGCAAACTTACCGGCCGATAAGGGACATGATGCACATTCACCCAGCGCTTAGCGAGGTTGTCGACAGAGCCTTCCAGTCTTTTATGCCGCCCGAACATTACCACCACACAGTTGAACATTCGCATCAAATGGTTGAGGCGTAGGAGAGAGATTGAATGAGTAGTGAAGACCTTACCTTCGAGGACATACTGAAGCACATCGACAGGGAATCAGAGCACTTTGTCGTTAGACTGGAGACTCATCATCGCTCTGGAAGAGAAGTGACCGTCGTCGAGCCACACAGACTCACCAAGGATGAATCCTCTCTGAGAGAACTTGCGCGTCAGCTAAAGGAGGCACTTGGTACGGGTGGGGATGTGGAGGATGGACGAATCGTCCTACATGGAGAACAGCGAACGAAGACAAGAGATGAACTTGTCAAACTAGGATTCAACGAAGAGAATATTGAACTGATCTGAGAAAAAACCGGAGCGAGGCTCTGGATACGACCCAACCCGCAAGTGCCGACGCTCTCAAGGCGAAGCTTGCGGACCTTGTGGCCGAGCGATACCTCGTTATCGAAACCTATCGGAAGAATGGGGACCCAGTTCGAACTCCCGTCTGGTTTGTTGAACATCAAGGAATCATTTACGTCAGGACCAACACGGACACAGGGAAAGCAAAGAGAATTCGGCGTAACCCACACGTCCGAATTGCACCGTCGACTGGAAGAGGCATCCCCAAGAGCGATTGGATCGAGGCAGAGGCCATCGTAGCTGGCGAGGGAGAAGCGAAGACTGCGTTCTCACTCCTCAAGACAAAATACGGCATTCAATATCGACTAATTCGGTTCATCCACTGGCTACAGACAACAAAGGACAGATCAGTCGCACTGAGAATTAGGATTTGAAATAAGGAGTGACCTCCACAGTTAAGACAGGAGCAGCCCGGACTGATTCTTCCGTAAAGCCTTATTGAGAAGACCAGCACCTTTTTACTGCGATAATTGTGCTGGACAAAAGCGAACTGTATATGTGTCCCAACTGTGAAACTGTAATGGACGATTGTGAGTGCGCCTGCCCATACTGTAGCGAGAGCAGCGATTGCGACTGCGCGGTAGGACACGGAAGGGCGACCGGGGGCTAATCGACGAGCAACGCTCCAGCCAAGACAAACGACCTCTCTTGGATGACCGGTGGCCCGCAAGGCAGCGGAGTCGACTCATCGGCTAACATATTCGCAGGAGCCTGCGCCCTTTCCGGTCTCTGGACCTTTGGCTCACGAGAATACTATTCAAGCATCAAGGGACCACACAGCTATTTCGAGGTCCGAGCGAACAGCGAGAGAATAAGATCCCAAGTAAACAACGTCAACCTCCTAGCCACATTTGACGCCGAGACCCTCATTCGCCACGCCGACGAGGTCTGCCCCGGAGGGGGAATAATCTACGACCCCACCTTCAGCGGAGTCGAGATAGACAAAGTCGACACCATCGAACAACCAGTCGTAGCTCGGGTCAAAGATAGACTAGCCAAGCAGGGACTGCCCGGAACTGTCGCGGGAATACTGGAAGAAGCCAAGAAGAGAAACGTCAACCTCTACCCGATACCGTATAATGACATAGTCGCAAAGACGGCCACCCAGATTGGAGAACATCAGCTCAGCAAAGTCTCACGGATAGTCAACGTCCTCTCGGTCGCAGCCTCATTCGCGATCCTCGGCTTTGACCTCAACTACCTCAACCAGTCGATCGCTAGGACCTTTGGAAGCAAGAAGAAGGTCATCGACATGAACGAGATCGGGGCCAAGATGGTCTACGATATCGCCAGGAGACTTCCGAAACAGTCTTTCTCGTACCAGCTCAAGCCCATACAGAACCAGCCCCGACTATTACTCATGGGCAACGAAGCAGTCGCCCTGGGAAAAATTGTCGGCGGATGCAGAGTCCAGACATACTACCCTATCACGCCCGCCGCCGACGAGAGCGAGTTCATAGAATCACACGAAAACTTTGACCTCATCGACGGGGGTCAACCTGGAAAGAAAGGATCAGTTCTAGTCACACAGACAGAGGATGAGATTGCTGCTATCACAATGGCCACAGGCGCGGCACTAGCCGGAGCCCGAGCCGCAACATCAACCTCCGGACCAGGATTCTCACTAATGGTCGAGGGCCTAGGATGGGCGGGAATGAACGAGGTCCCGGTCGTCATAACACAATACTCGCGCGGAGGACCCTCAACAGGCCAACCCACACGCCACGAACAAGGAGACCTCAAATTCGTACTCAGCGCCTCCCACGGCGAGTTCCCCCGTATCGTCCTCTGCTCCGGAGACCTCGAAGAATGCTTCTACGACGCGATCCGAATCTTCAACTACGCAGAACAATTCCAGATGCCGTCCATACACCTCATCGACAAGTCAATGGCCAACACCAGCGTCACCATTCCACAACTCAAAGCGGACCTGGTCAAGATCAATCGTGGAAAGATGGTCGACAACAACGGGTCCCCGAACGGGAACGGCGAACCATACCACAGATTCGCGTTCTCCCCCGACGGCGTATCGCCTAGAGCAGTTCTCGGCTCAGGACACCGTTTCTGGAACAGCGGAGACGAACACGACGAAATGGGACACATCGAAGAGGATCCATTCAACAGGATCAGCATGATGGACAAGCGAATGACCAAACTAGAAACAGCGGCACGGGAGATTCCTGAAATGGAGAAGTTCAACTTCTTCCCGTCCAGCAAAAAACAGGCCGACGCCACACTTGTCAGCTGGGGATCAACAAAGGGACCAATACTCGACGCGATGAAACTTCTCGAGAAAGACGGAATCAGCGTCGAGTTCTTCCAGATACGACTTGCAAATCCCTTCCCGACAGAGAATGTCAAGGAAAAACTATCAAAGGCCAAACTCTCGATCGATATCGAGCAGAACTATTCAGGCCAGATGGCCCAAGTCATTGCAGAGAAGACGATGATAGACATCAACAACAAGATCGTAAAGTACAATGGGAGACCGATGACCCAGGACGAGATCTACGAGAGCGTCAAACGGATAATCTCAAACCCGACACAAAACAAGAGAGTGGTGTTGACCCATGGCGCTTAAACTCTCAGACCTCCGGACAGACGTCCACAACGACTGGTGCCCCGGATGCGGAGACTTCGGCATAGAAGCCGGGCTCAAGATGGCACTGACCGAGCTGCCCATCGACATCAACAAGCTCGTCCTCTTCTCCGGAATAGGCTGCTCCGGAAAGATAGTCCACTTCACAAACGCTACCGGCGTACACACACTGCACGGCAGAGTTCTACCCTTCGCGCAGGGCGCGAAACTTGCGAACCCTGATCTAGAAGTTATCGCAATAGGCGGCGACGGCGACGGGCTCGGAATAGGAGTAGGCCACTTCGTCCACGCAGGGCGGAGAAACATCGACATGACTTACATCATCCACGACAACGGAGTGTACGGACTCACCAAGGGGCAAGCCTCGCCCACGCTACAACTCGGGATGCAGACCAAATCACTACCTATGCCTAACATCAACACAAGCGTCAACCCAATACTACTCGCGCTCGCGTCAGGCTTCACGTTCATCGCCCGCTCCTACGCCTACAACACGAAACATCTCAAAGAGACAGTCAAGAAAGCGGTCGCCCACAAGGGCTTCGCACTAGTCGTCATACTCCAACCCTGTCCCACCTACAACGATATCAACACGAAGGAATGGTATGGCGGGGAAGACCGAATAGACCCTGTCACGAAAAAGCCTACACCCCGTCCATACGAGCTGGAGCCTACGGGTTATGATGGGAGGATTACACCAATGATGAGCGAAGAAGACGTCGAGAAGAAAATGTCGCAGATAATTGAAAAATCCAGAGAGTGGGGCGACAAGATCCCAATCGGCGTCTTCTACCAGAACGAGACCATTCCAACATACGAAGACCGGATCAAGGCGCGACTGCCAAGCTATCTCTCGGAACCACCGGCCGCCCAGCAACTCGCCAGGACAAACGGGACATCGCCCGTAAACCTAGCAAGCCTAGCCAGAGAACTCGTATTCGAGAAACTCGTGGTAGCTTAGAAGGCCAGGGTCAGGCTTTCTGCGCGATGAGC
The DNA here is from genome assembly GCA_005888635.1 of Candidatus Bathyarchaeota archaeon. Lineage (GTDB taxonomy): Archaea > Thermoproteota > Bathyarchaeia > 40CM-2-53-6 > 40CM-2-53-6 > 40CM-2-53-6. The sequence goes on from VBAW01000058.1 coordinate 7,462, forward strand.
AGCTGAACGCCCGCGGAGCCCTTGAACATATCCAAATCCGGCTGACGAAGGCCCGCTTTCCTAGCATACTCGTACAGAGAAGGATTATCGACCCTCACCACTGTAAAGCCAGCACGCCGCGCCAAGTCCTCGAGCTCATATTCCTCATAGAAGTGCAAACGGCTAGCCATCGGCTCCGGAGCAGCAGGGGTCCCACGGAGCAATTTAGACCCGGCAAACGCCACGAACCGTCCGCAGCTGGCTAGAACCCTGAAGATTTCTTTGAATGCTAAGAGAGCATCAGGAAGGAAGCCGAGCACGCCGGTCATCACCGCGCATGTGAAGGTCCCGTCCGGAAAAGGCAACGAGTCCGCTTCGGCAATGGAGATCTTCAACCTGCCGTTTCGGATCGATTCGTGATTCTGCTCCGTTGCAAGCTTAACCATGTCAGGGCTGTGGTCTATTGCCGATGCTCGAGAGACGCTCTTGAGGGCTTCATGGAGAAAAGCGCCTCCTCCGCAGCCAACTTCGAGCAGATAGTCTCGTGGACTGAGCGCAAGAACGTCCAGTATGGCGAGAAAATTCGGCCAGTGGTGAGTCGGATTCTTGTAGACATCGCGAGACATTGCGCCCGATGGTCGACGCGCGCGTCTGTCCGTGATCCAATCGCCTAGCCGTGCGGGCGCGGATGAGGCGATCATAGGAGTGACAACTTCTCCAGCAAACCAGCCAAGCAGTTCTTGGCCAGTGTCTCCGAGAACCCGATCCCACCCTTCGTGTTCGACCACTACGGAGGTCCCCTCATTGTGAGCTTTGAATTTGATTAGCAGTCTGCTAGTCGTGCCAGCTTGCCAAGTCTTCGGATGCCAGAGAATAGAGATTCTGTCGCCGGGTATCCATTCTTGGATAGTGCCAACTTCAACGTCTCCCTCCAGCATTTTGCCCGCCGATGAAGGAGTGAACTTCATTCTCCGATCGTTCAGAGCCAGCGTAAGCTCGTCAACGAGTGTGTCGAACGCTTGTCTTGGCGTTAGCGAAACATCAACACTTGTGCGAAGACTGTTTGCCATTCTCTCAGCGAATCATCCTAGTATACTTTGAATGTTATAACACAGCTTCTACTAGGGTCCCGGCGCATAGTTCTGCCATTTAGACGGCTCCTTTACGCGTAGAGCATTAGCACACCTAACACACCTAAGAGCGCCGCCGTCGCGATTGCAAACTGGAAAAGCATTCCAGTCTCTCCGCTACGTTGTGAAGAAAAAAGAGGGAGTAGGATTGTACGCGAGTTTTGTCTACATTCTGCCTGAGGCTTGGAACAAGGCGAAAGTGTTGCCGTCTGGGTCCTGGAGTATCGCGAACCATCCGATGTTCGGGATCTCTTCTTTGCCCTTGGCAACCTTCGCTCCAAGATTCGTGGCCTTGGCCAGAGATTGGTCGATGTTGACTACGCTGAAATGGTTGAGAAATCCTGTTTCGCCCATGGTCTTCTTGTAGAGTCCGCCCATGGTCTCGTTCTCACCGGCGTCCTTGTGAGATATGAGCCAGTAGTCCATTGGTCCCATCGGGACCTTGGCAATTTTCCAGCTGAAAAGTTGCTCGTAAAAGCGAGCTATTTTCTCCGGCTCGGAGGTAGGGATCTCGAAGTGCACTAGCGTAGATTCTCGCGGTTGAGGTCGGGTTGTGGTTGTAGCTGCTTCCATTAGAAACCAGCGAAGCGATGACGGGTTCGCCCTTCTTAAACGTGACAACACAGCTCGAACCTCTATTGGCGTTGCAATAGACGAGTCAGCGCTCGCCGGCAGAGAAGTTATTTCTCGCCAAGGGGCAAACTGGCTATTCGAGCCTTCATTGTCCGGCGAGCCCAGATACACAGCTAGAGAGTTGAGTCCCACTACTTGGCCAGACTTCGAGAGATTGTTCTCTAAGCATGGAGGAGTGGGAGGTTGCTGGTGCATGTACTATCAGCGTCCCCATGGTGGAACGATGAAGGGATTGACGCCCGCAGGGAGGCGGGCTAAGAACAAGCTTGACAAGAAGTTGCTGGTTGACGATGGCCGCTCACACGGAGTTCTTCTCTACGACCGTGAGAATCCGATCGGCTGGTGCGCCTACGGATTGAAGCAAGAATTCCCGCGAATCGACAGCGGAAGAAATTACCGACGGATGAACTTGGAGAACGACCCTGAGAAGCTGTGGCGGATCACGTGTTTCTTCGTGGATAGGGACTATCGTAAGAAGGGCGTCGCAAAGGTTGCTCTGACTGGGGCTCTGAGTTCGATCAAGGCCAAGGGTGGAGGGGTGGTCGAGGCGTATCCTGTGACGCGCAAGTCGGCGAAAGCGTGGTCGAAATGGTCCAACTGGTTCTGGTTTGGAACTGAATCAATGTTTGAGAGGGAGAAGTTCAAGGTGGTGGGTTTGATGGGGCCCCATCATCTATTGATGCGAAGAACAGTCAAACCCTGATGGACCGTCGGCTCACGGTTCGGAACGGGGGTGAGCTAGAGCCTCGATTTCGGATTGAGGGGTCTCTTCTTCTAGTCTCGAGGAACTTACCAATGCAGCCATTCTCTGGGTCATCTCGGTGAGACGCTTGTTGACCCTATAATTCACGGTGCTAGGATCGTAGGACCCATCCTTCTTCAGCTGACCGGCATTGACACCGGTCAGAATCTCTATGCCCTCGTCAATTGTACTAACGGGGTAGATGTGGAATCTGCTTTGCCTGACTGCCTCGACGACTTCCTCGTTAAGCATCAAGTGCTGGACGTTGCTCCGGGGGATCATGACCCCCTCGTCGCCTTTCAGTCCTTTGGCTTTACAAGTCTTGTAGAAACCTTCTATCTTCTCGTTGACCCCTCCTATCGCCTGGACCTCTCCTCTCTGATTCACGGAACCTGTCACCGCAAGGTTCTGTTTGATGGGCAACTCCGATAGGGCTGAGAGTATCGCGTAAAGTTCAGTGCTGGAAGCGCTATCACCATCTACACCTCCGTAGCTCTGTTCGAAGACAAGCCTGCATGAAAGGCTCAGAGGCTTGTCGTGAGCGTACTTGTTCTCTAGATAGCCGGAAATGATCAGGACGCCTTTCGTGTGTGTCTGTCCCCCCATCCTGGATTCACGTTCAATATCGATTATTCCCCTCCTCCCTAAACCTAGGCTGGCAGTAATTCGGGATGGCTGGCCGAAGTCGAAATCTCCCAGGCTTATGACGGAGAGACCGTTTACCTGTCCTACCTGAGTTCCTGATGTGTCTATGAGGATGATCCCTCGCTCAATCATTTCCTTTATTTTTTCGTCTAGAAGATTGGAGCGGTAAACTTTCTCGTTGAGAGCTTTCTTGATGTGAACATCTTTGACTATTTTTGCTCCGTCTTGTGTTGCGTAGAAATTTGCCTCTCTCACTAGGTCGGCGATCTCGGGAAATTTCGTCGACAACTTTGTCTGGTCTTCAGCTAAGCGGGACCCGTATTCCACAACCTTCGCAAGGGCCGGCGCTTCGAGGTGGTTCAGTCCTTCTCGCTCACAAAGAGAGTGAACAAAGCTGCCGTACGTTTTCTGATTCTGGTCGTTCCTTTCGATCGAATCATCAAAGTGAGCTTTGACTTTGAATAGGATCCCAAAGTCAGGGTCCTGTGTGTATAGCGCTTGGTAGATTTCATGGTCTCCGACAAGTATCACCTTCACATTCAACGGTATTGACTGAGGGACGAGGGTCTTAGTGCTGGCAACTCCAAGCCTCTGTCCCGTCTCCTCAATGAGGATACTTCCGCTCTGCAGAACTCTCTTCAAGCCATCGTAGGAAAACTGGTTTTTGAGCAGCTCAATTGCTCCAAGGATGAGGTAGCCTCCATTAGCTCGATGGAGCGAGCCTCCCTTGATGAGGGTGAAATCTGTTGTGAGAGCTCCAAATCGTGATTCGTTCTCAAACTTGCCGAGCAGATTGGTCACCGTAGGATTATCTTCCGAGATCACTGGGGCTCCTTTCAACTCTGAATTATCGACGATTACGTTCACATCATATCTACGAAACAGGAAATCGGGTAGGCTCTTCTCCAAAGGATTCTTTTCTTCCGAGTCCGGCTTCTCTTCAGTCCCTCCTGGAGTGAAGAGTTCCGTATTCTCCATTATGTCGTCTCTGAGTTCGTTGAGATGCTGAACAACATTGGGTAGACCCTCGTAGCGGGAAACGAGATTGGTCATGAGTCCGCCGATCGCGTAACGCACCGAATCATCTCTGAGCTTTTTCAGCTCCTCGAGCGTCCTAGCATCCAGATCGTTGACCTCTTTCCCTGCCTTGTCAAGCGCAGCTCTGACAGTGTCTCTGCTCTGATCGTACTTCTTCTTCACGCGAGCTGGAAGAGAATCGAATTCTTCCTGACTCACTGTCTTACCATCAACGACCGGGATTATTGTGATTCCCAGCTGAGTCATTCGTACACTGTAGCCGTGGACCTCCGCTTGTTTGTTGAGATCGCTGAGGATCTTGTTGCGCTCTGCAACAGCCTTCTTCGTAATGCTATTCCCTCTCGAGACGAACTCTTCGTTCTGGAGTGCGGCGGGAACCGCGCGCTTTGCCTGATCGACAAGATTCTTCAGGTCTTTCTGGAAGACCTTGGCTCTACCGGGAGGAAGCTTCAACGTCTTCGGCTCGTAGGGGTTCTGAAAGTTGTTCACATAGACCCAGTCAGGAGGAACAGGCCGAGTCTTTGCGATATTCTCCAAGAAGCTTCGAGCGGCAGGCCTCTTCCCTGTAATCGGCGGACCCGCAACGTAAACATTGAAGCCCTTCCCCTTCATTTCGACCCCAAACTTCAGCGCTTTCAGAGCACGGTCTTGTCCAATAATGCCGTCTACAGGACCGAGTTCTGCGCTAGTCTCACACCCAACCTGGTCGGGCGGACACTCCAACCTCAGTTTTTCAGGAGAAAGTTCGTTGACAGTCATTGAGCGGCCGAAGAAGGAATGGTTCTGTTAAGTCTTCGTTCGAAGATTTTCCGGTTCCAGAGTGGGAGGAAGAAACTCGTTTCTCCTCAGCGAGAAGTGACTGTTTGTCGGACCGGGATTCTAGTTTGACCCAAGGTCTACTGGTTTGATGCTATCGAAGTCGATGTTCGTTGTCGGCACGGGCAGTTCGAAGGCTTCCGGAAGATCGCCTTTTCCTAGGCACTTGAACTCCTTGCTGTGACATTTGGGACATTTGAGATCGAAGCGGATCGATCCGGGCTCGGCTGTTTCCTCACGTGGAATTCTATATCCGCATCCTGGCCGAGTGCACTCGAAAATGTAAGTAGCGTCACTATTTTGTTGACGAGGCGTTCTCGAAGGGGTCTTTCTGCTCGTGGCCTTTGACGGGGCTTTCGTATAATTGAATCCAAGCTTCGTTTTCACTTTCCCTGTAGAACTCTTTGATCTCGTCTGTCGCTTTGCGGCGTGACCCTTTTTCCCAGTCATTGCCATGAACGTCATTCAAACATTCTTAGAGTCTGAACTTTCAGAGTAGTGTTACCCACGCTGCCAGTACAACAGAAAAGTAGTAACCATTCTAGGTGCATTTTCGTCCAATCATGAGACTAAGGCTGCGGGCGTAGTGATTCGAACTCGGCGTGATAGACTTCCTTTCCAGAGATGAGAAGATCGAATCTCGAGTGCAACTTCTCAAGGTCAGGATTCTTAGCCACATGAGAATGAACGTCCTTCATGTGGGAAGCATCCTTGAACTTGGCGATCTCGATCCAGAGTTCTTCATCTTTGGCAAGCTCAACGGCAGACGGGAGGCTGGCCCCACCAAACTTGGCTGTCATATCTTTCGGACGGAGAAGCTCGTCGGACAAGCACCCGGCATCCTCGAACAGCTTCATGATTGGTCTGAGCGCTTGTACAAAGGCCTCTGCCTTTCTTCTCGGAACTCGGTACAAGAAGACAGAACAGTACGCCATAGCGCTGACCCATTCCCTGACCTGACGGGCTTTATTTAGACCCCACCTACTTTGGACGGGACGAATAGAAGAATCCTTACTAGGCGTCGAATTCTCCTCTTAGCCATGGAAAAGGGACCGTCCCAACGGGCTGAAGGATTCACGGAATCCGTCATACGGGAAATGACCAGGCTATGCCAAGCTTACAACGCGATAAACCTGGCACAAGGGTTTCCAGACTTTGACCCTCCCGACAGAGTGAAGAGCGCGGCTTCGCGAGCTATCCGAGACGGCTACAATCAATACTCGACTACTCACGGTGTCCCTCGTCTCAGACAGGCCATCGCCCACAAAATGTCAACTTACAATCATGTCCCGTGCAATGCGGATGACAATGTTACCGTAACATGCGGAACCACCGAGGGCATGATAGCATCTCTTCTAGCCCTCCTAGACCCAGCTGAAGAGGTCGTAATCTTCGAACCCTTCTACGAAAATTATGGTCCAGACTCGATTCTCTCAGGAGCAAAGTGCAAGTACGTTCCACTCGAAGAGCCCGGCTTCAAAATCGAGGAAGAGAAGCTGAAAGAAGCTTTCTCCAGAAAGACCAAAGCAGTCATAATCAATACTCCTCACAACCCGACAGGCAGGGTCTTCACTCGTCATGAGCTAGAACTCATTCGAGACCTTTGCACGGACTATGATGCCTTCGCGATCACTGATGAGATCTATGAACACATCCTCTACGACGACAGGAAACACATCAGCATCGCAAGCCTAGACGGCATGGACAATCGCACAATAACGATTTCTGGATTCTCAAAAACCTACAGCGCGACTGGCTGGCGAGTAGGATACGTGATCGCGCCGAAGAAACTAACGCTCGCAGTGAGGAAGGTCCACGATTTTCTAACGGTCTGCGCCCCCACACCTCTGCAGGAAGCGTGCATAACCGCTCTGAAACTTCCACTCTCCTACTATCGGGACCTACGAACCCTGTATGATAAGAGCAGGAACTTGCTATTGCAGACACTGCATAACGCTTCTTTCATCTGCACAATCCCCGAAGGCGCATACTACGTCTGGACAGACATCACACGAACCGGTTTCAAAGATGATAGGAAGCTCGCGGAACATCTGATAAAAAGGATAGGAGTAGGCGCGGTACCGGGGTCGAGCTTCTATCATCTACCATCCAAAGGTAGACTCAAGCTGCGCTTCTCCTTTTCCAAGATGCCTCACACTATCGAAATGGCAGCTTCCAGATTGAGCAAGTTCAAAAGGGCTAATCAGAGAAGCTACTCGCTGAGGGTCTCACTATAGCTTCAACCACTCTTTTTCGAGCCTCAACTTCTCCAGGAACCATTTCCTGCGAGGGGGATGAAACTCCAGTCGAGGAGGATTAGAAAGAAAGGCCCCCTTGAGAAAGGCGCTTTCCGATTTTGCGACCTGGAGGTAGCAGGAACCTTCACCGCCCCACTGCTTCATCTCTCCCTTCTTGGTTATTGATACCGCCAGATTATTGGCGACGACCTCGGCCTGGCCTTGCGCGAAGACCCCTGCTTTGGGCAGGTAGGGCGCATGTCCATGAGGAGTCTCAATCGATGTGATGTCGCCTATGGCGAACACATCCTCGTGTCGCGTTGCGAGGTTGTGGGGATTCACGGGAATCCAACCGGAATCGTCTGTCAGACCTGCATCTCTTACGACTTGAGATGAGCGATGTGGTGGAGTTGTGATGAGAATATCATACTTCAACTCCGAACCGTTATCGAAGAGGACTTTATCCTTGTCAACCCTAGCCAGTTTTGTCTTCGACAAGTATTTGATCCCATGACTATTCAAGAGTCGCTCGACCTGTTTGCCAATGACGGTGCCCGCCGCAGGAACTGGATGGGGCTCAGGCGTGAAGAAGTGAATCTCAGCTCTCTTCTTTATTCTTCGAAAGTGTTCCTCCAGTAGTAGAGCCAGCTCGTAGGGCGCAGGTGGGCATTTTATTGGAAGTCGTGATATTCCTATCGCGATCGAGCCCCCATCAAAGTTGTCAATCGCCCCGCGGAGTTTCAGAGCTCCTTCAATCGAGTAGGCGTTATGACTAAACGCTTCAAGACCAGGAACTTGGTCGAAGGCGAATTCGGTTCCTAGGGAGATTACTAGCTTGTCGTATCTTATCGTCTGGGACTGGGTCTTCACCGTGCGTTCGTTGACATCGATCTTCTCCACCCTGTCACTGACCATCCTAACATTCTTTCTCTTAACAAGACTCGTTGGAGCCCGTTGTATTTTCTCAGGCTGACGCCAGCCAAAGACTAACCATTGAAATGCTGGAGCGAAAGGGAGCCGGGACTGAGGCTCTACAATGGTGACTACGGCTGAGTTGCCAACTCGTTTAGAGACAAGATTAGATAGAGTGAAACCGCCCATTCCACAACCGAGAACGACTACGTTTGGTTCTGAAGGCAAGGGCTTCCCAGACTCGAGGGCCCTGCTCTTTTCGACAGCATAATGTTTTGCAATTCGACTCCGCAGATGAGAAGTTCTCAGAGACCTGCCACCTGAGCAGTGTCCACGTTCGGGACCGGATGGTCTCCTAAGGCTGCAAATGGGAGTCTTGGAAGAACCGTTTGTTAGGAAGCCGCTTCTACAGGGAATTCGCCGCGGATCCTTACGAATCTCAATAGTCGGACCTGTTTGCGGGCCTCTTCGTAGCAGAAGTTGCAGAGCCGTACGGACCTTTCTCCAGGTTCAGGCATGAACCAAGTAGTCTCAGTTATCGGCTTAGGTTCCTTGCACCAGGCACACTCGACTGTGTTGCCGGGGAGAAGAGTGAGCTCACTCATGCTGTTTAGAACGGTCGGAGTGGCGAAAGATAAGCCTAGCGTACACAATATTTTCTCGACCATGCGGTCTAAAGATTATGCATGATGAGCGTGTGAGTGATTGTTTGAATCATGATCATTGCACCAAGAACAGAATCAAGTAGGGATTATGAACTCAAGCTCTTCCCAGATCGATTAACGACTGTTTACCAGGCACCCATGAATGGTTGACCGAAGAGGGCTCGCAGCAACAATGCTTGCGGGACTACTGTTCGGAACAAGTGTCCCGGTGATAAAACTGGGACTAAGTCTCGTCCCGCCTAATACATTTGTAACTTTACGCTTCTTGTTTGCTTCTGCCCTCATCGTTTTCCTATTACAAGGACGAGGTTGGGTGCAACGGGATCTTTTCAGGTCAAGAAAGATCTGGATTATCGGATTCATCAACGCTTTCGGCTACGTCCTCCAGTTTCAAGGACAACTCATCACTTCATCATCGAATGCCGCGCTCATAATCAGCACTGCTGCTCTCATGATCCCAGTATTATCTTTGGCCTACGTGCACGAGAAAATGGGGATGCGAAAAATAACGGGGGTCTTGTTGGGGTTCATCGGAATCACGCTCCTC
>VBAW01000116.1 GCA_005888635.1 Candidatus Bathyarchaeota archaeon
TCGTCACTAATGCCTACATATACAGGCTTGAACTTAGTCCATCAGGCAATCAAGTCATAGCAGCACATTACTACGATGCCCAGGGTAATGATCACCGGCAGCCTGGAACAGTATTCTTCAACGGAATGTGGGGCTACAACATGATACGGCTCATGCTCTTGTCAGGTCTTGGCACACCGTATGTTTACAACCCTGGCTCAGGAACAGGAACCGGTGTTGTTGGAAGAGGACTCACAAACGGATACACACCGTACAGGGGTACGAACGTATCAGGAACTGTCAATATCGGAGGCAACTCCTACCCGGCTGGTAACGGCAGCGGTGGCGGGGTTTCAGTCTTCGATCTTATGGATGACAACTTCAGTCATTCCGGCATCAGCCCGCCATTTGTCGGCGGCGGGCTTTTCGGTGCTGGAGGCTACTTGGGAGGCGGACCCGGCAACATTACTTTTGCCGGAGGCGTAAGTGCTCCCAATACTCTGAACCCGAATGGGGCTATGGGTAGTGCCTTCAAGGCCACCCAACAGAACAAGTATCTGCCAACGAAACAGTCGGTAGGAGCTACTCCTTTCGCCCCAGATTTGCCTACCTTCATGAACTATATCGATCTTGATCCGCACTACACGGATGCGTACGGTGACCCTGTCAGCAGATTGACTTACGATTGGACCCCGAATACCTACAATGGAGCAACATACTTGGTGACCCAAATCAAAGCCATACTCACTCAGATGGGCGCGACCAACGTCACTGTGGGAAGCGCTGTGGCACCATATTCGGCTCACAATGACTGGTGGGGTCATCATCTCAGAGGAGGCTTAAGGGTCGGCACCGATCCGAACGCCGGTACCGCAGCCGCATGGGCGGCCCTCAGTGGGTATAACCAACTGTACTACAATTCGAATACTAGTGGAGTCAACTATTTTGCCGCAGGCGAGATCACAAACACCACAGGGAACAATGCAACAGCCGGGACACATGCCGCAGGACCTCAGTCTTACCGAGCTGCTGAAGGCATAAAGAAATACCTAGCTAATGTGGGGATGCCCGGTGGCGTCAACTACCTAGCATCGTAGGCTATTTCTCCTACAGGGTCAAAGAGGTTCCTTAGGGCAACAGCGATGCCTGTGCTCATCGTACCGGACAAATCAAAGCCTCTCAACATACCGGTATTTCAAAGCAGAATCCCGAAACCTGAGGAGCTAGTAGTTCTAGACAAACCTCTGCTTGAGGCAACCATAGAGGTAGGAAATCTCCTCAAGGATTGCAAAGCCAAGTGGGCGCTAGCGGGCGACATTGGAGAGATACTCAACGGAGTGAACGTACAGCCTGACCACATTACAATACTCACCAACGTTGTGGGATGCGAAGAAATCAGTACGAAACTCAAAGGGTTCCAAGTCGAAGCGTCAAAACTGGTCGAGACTCAAATTAAGCGTAATGCCGAAATCGAACCCAAACCTCTGCCAATCATGATCAAAAGTTACACATCACGATTCGACCTAAACGGCCAGAGACTCAACGTTCACGGCGATCTACGGATTAAAGTGGGAGATTGGGACTGGGGGGACCCACTTGACTACGAACCTGAATACGTTTACGTAGTCGGCGTTAAGGTTCCAGTAGTACCTCTGGAACTGAAGACCCGGTTGTACAGGGGTCTAGGCTGGTACGACAGAGTGTCGAAGATCCACGCGGCGATGGCTAGACGCCATCACAAGATCGTCTAGGTTTAACATGCTCGCAAGTCGACAGATTGGATCAACTAGCTACCCGATCTTCTCGAAGAACTTTCGAAGACTCGAAGGAAAGGACGCTTGGCGCAACAACCTAGAACTAGCCGCCCTTGCGGCGTCCAAAGTCGCAAGCTGTTTAGGACCCACTGGCGCGTACAAGCTCGTCACCTACCACCTGGGTCCAAAGCTCGTAACCAAGGTGACAAAGGACGCAGTGGACATAGTCGATGAACTCGGCGTACAGTATCCTGCGGTCAAGACTCTAGCCGAAGCAGCGAAGATTCATAGGGACGAGGCGGGAGATGGCGTTTCCACACTTCTCGTTCTTGTCTCCGCCCTCTTGAACGAGGCTCAGAAATTGACAGAGATGGGAGTCCATCCCGTCGCTATTTTGGATGGATACAGAGAAGCGGCGAAGAAGTCAATCTCGATCATCGACGAGATCGCTTCAGAATATTTTGGAGACCTTCAAGACAGTCTACTGCGAGTGATCGATTGCGGAAGAGGCCTGTTGAATAGGAGACTGCGTGAAGAGCTTTCTCAAGCCGTGAGTCTCGTAGAACATACGGACGGCTTGGACCTGGCAAGAATCAAGATCGAGAAAAAGCTCGGAGGAGCAACCGAAGACTCGCGACTAGTACGCGGGATCATAATCAAGAAAGAGAAGAGGCATCGCTCAATGCCTGATCGGATCGATCAGCCGAGAGTTGCACTAGTGTACAAGCAACTGGTGCTCAAACGTTCCGAGCAGTTGGCAATAGATGAAGGCCCTTTCAACGCCATGCTAAGCGTTACGGAACCGGGACAACTTCGCCAGTTCAAGTCTGAGGAGAGCGCTCTGAGAGCCCGAATGGTCCAGAGGGTCAAGTCCGCAGGTGCTAACGTGCTCCTATGCGGGTCGAAGATCGACGAACGAGTTGCGGACGGACTTAGCAGAGAGGGTATCTTCGCCCTAGAAATGGTCGAGCAAAAGAGCTTCGAAGAGGTAGCAAGAGTCACTGGCGCCAAGATCGCAGGCACTGTTGACTTTCTTGTGAAGGAGGATATTGGTGTGGCGAAATTGTTGGAGGTGGACAAGATCCCACCGGAAAAGATAGCGATTCTTCACTGCGACGGAGCAGCCACACTCCTCCTTCGAGGAAGTTCCCCCGAAATCGTTCAGGAACTCGAGAAGATCGTGAGGAAAGGACTGCTTGTCCTAAAGCACTCGCGTGCCAGATCCAAGGTTGTGCCTGGAGGAGGAGCCGGCTTTGTTGAACTTGCCCTCCGGTTGCGGAGCTTTGCCCTTGGGTTTTCCGGAAAACAGCAGCTCGCGGTCAAAGCATTCGCTGATGCCTTAGAAACAATACCTAGGTGGCTAGCATTCAATTTTGGGTTAGACCCGATTGACATCATGACACAGCTTCGGGAGCATCACTCCAATCATGAGTTGAATATGGGCGTCCGAGAAGGCGGATGCGCCGACGTGTACAAGGAGAATGTTGTAGAGCTTGCATCCATATTCAAAACCACGCTTTGGAGAACCTTGGAAGTAGCTTCCCTTCTATTGAAGATCGACGACTACTTCTATGTGAAAGATCTGCCCATCGTTCACAAACAGTGATCCAGGCACCACAGTCAAAGCATTAGCTGTCTGAGTAACTATGTTTTACAAGACTTGGGCGTCAATTGAAAATTGAAGAGAAAAGAACCCATCAAGGGTGAACTGCGGCCAAAGGCCATCATCTTCGACATGGACGGTACTCTAGTCAGCAGTCTTCCGGTGATCTTTCATTGCGAGAACGAGATCTCTCGGAAATATCTCCAGACCTCACTGACCCTTGAAGACGTAATCTCCAAGTTTGGACCTCCAGCACATACGATCATCAGGGACATGACTAGAAATCTTTCAGATGAGGTCCAGAGTCGAGCAGTCGCAGACTATTACGAGTGTTATCGAACTCACGTCTCCAGCCGCGGACTCGTATTTCCCGGTGTCACCAATCTGTTACGTAAGATCAAAGTCTCTGGACGGCGATTGGCTCTTTTCACGGGGGTAGAGAAGAACATGATGGAGTATACTCTCAACCCGTTCAAACTAGTCGACTTCTTCAGAGTGCGTATCACCGCGGACGACATCCAGAAGAGCAAGCCCGATCCTGAAGGTATCAATCTGGCGTTGAGCCGAATCAATGCCAGTGCGAAAGAGTCGATGTATATCGGGGATTCCCCTTCAGACATCATCGCCGGGAAAAGAGCTGGGGTCCTGACCGGTGCTGCCTTGTGGAGTCCCGAGAATCGTGGAGACCCTACGACAGAGCATCCCGACTATGAGTTTCGAAGTGTCCAGCAGTTGTCAGATTTTCTTTTTCCGAGGAAAAAGTCAAGCGAAGAACCATATTTCGGCTCACGTTGGACCGAAGAAAAGTAGTGAGAATTTTCGAGAGGAAGAGGACTGCGATCTTCTCACATCAAGGAGTGAAGAAAAAAGGAGATTGGACCTGAAACGAACAGGTCCGTCTTAGTTTGCTGCTAGTCCGTCGGCTCCTGCTGGGATCCCGCCGGTCGTCTGTAGCCATGTGAGACTTCCATTTGCGTGCACTTCATATGCTACGATAGAGT
>VBAW01000025.1 GCA_005888635.1 Candidatus Bathyarchaeota archaeon
ATTCTGTTACGGTCTCGGGGGAACATTGTAGCCTCGCGAATGTTGTCTCGTCCGGTGATTTTCATTGTCAGCCTTTCTAGTCCTATCGACCATCCCGCGTGGTAGGGTGCTCCATAGCGGAACGCGTCCACATACGATTTGAAATTGTCAGGGTTCAATCCCTTAGCCTTCAATCGATTAATCAACAAGTTCGGCAAATGAATACGCTGGGTCCCGGATGACACTTCCAGCCCGTTGTAAATCATGTCGAAGGCTCTACAGGTCTTCCCATCCGGGTTCGGCATAGCGTAGAACGCCTTCAACTCTAGAGGCCAGTCGACCATGAAGAAAGCATTCTTCCCAACAAGCCCCGCGAGCTTCCGCTCCTGAGTTTTCGAAAAATCCATCCCATACTCTATTTCTTCACCACTCTTCCGAAGCATGTTAACCGCTTCCGAATACTGAATTCGCTTCAACGGCAGACCCAAGAGCTCCAGCTCTTGACCTAGCCGTTTCAACTCCTCACCACAAGCCTCGCGCACAGTCTTGACGCAGTGGTCCATAAATTCCTCCAAGACCTTCATCACGTCCGCATCAGTCGCGAACGACTCTTCGATATCCATCTGTCGCACCTCGTTCAGATGGGTCGGCTGCTCGAACTTCTCAGCCCTGAATATCGGAAGAACGGTGAAGACCTTCTCAAACGATATCGCGCACATCTGCTTGTACAGCTGCGGCGACTGGGCAAGATACGCCTGCTTCTCGAAATACTTCAACCAGAACAACTCTGCTCCCCCTTCACTAGCTGAGGCGATGATCACTGGCGGCTGAATCTCCACGTAATGGCATTGAAGAAAGAACTCCCGGAAGGATGCTAGAATCTTCGACTGGATCTTGAAGATCGCATTCGACTCCTCGCTACGAAAATCTAGGACCCGCCAGTTGAGCCTCGTCTCCAATAATGTATTCTGGACCCCGCGCGGGTCCAAGGGGAGAGGGGTCTCAGCTCGGCTCACAACCTCCAGCTCACTTGGAATGACCTCAATCCCCCTCTTCGCAATCTTGCTCGCAACAACCATCCCACGAACGAACAGGACGTCTTCCTGGTGTAGACTCGCGATCTCCTTCAAGACCTCAGCCGGAGCCTTCGCCTTGGGAGCCGTCACTTGAACGATACCACTCATGTCCCGGAGAAGCAGGAAGGAGATTCCTCCAAGGACCCGGACGTCGTGGACCCAGCCTGCCAGCACCACTTCCTTGTTCAGGCTCTCTCCGAGTTGAGAGGTGAGATGCGTCCTTTTCAGACGGGCAGAAAGACTCGGCTCGGCCGGGTTTGACATCAGGATTCTTCAGCGCTCTGGGTTAGGCCCCGCTACATATCCTTAAGTGAAGTATGTCAAACGCTACCCATAATGGAACCATTGGATGAGCGGCAGATTAAGGCGTTAAGAAAAGCATCGGGTATCACTACATTGAAGATCTTTCTGGACATGAACGATTTCATGTTGGATCTCGCCACAAAAGGGCGGCCGAAAGGACGAGTTGGAGAAGCTGGCCCGGGTCGTTCATGGCACGAAGCGAAAACTATAGCGACGCTCTTCGCAGACTGGTCAGGGCGCTAAACGAGACCCGCATAAGATACGCTGTGACAGGGGCAGTCGCGGTGG
Organism: Candidatus Bathyarchaeota archaeon; assembly: GCA_005888635.1. GTDB lineage: Archaea > Thermoproteota > Bathyarchaeia > 40CM-2-53-6 > 40CM-2-53-6 > 40CM-2-53-6. Next base: position 1,647 of record VBAW01000025.1, read on the forward strand.
GTTACCATGGCATCCCAAGAACGTCAATGGATATAGACGTCGTTATGTCAGGGAACCTCTCAGCAGCCCAACTTGGAATCCTAGCGTCCGCTTTGTCAAGAAACGGTTTCACTGTCAGCAAGGAAGAAATCAGTAGAGCGGTCACTGGGGGCGAGGTGAAGTTCCAGGCCTTCGATGACAGGACGGGTTTCCAAGAGTCGACATGTTACTAGAAAAATCCTTTGGACGCGTGGCGGACCGCATTGACGGACTCCGGGTCTGGTTCAGGACTTTTGAGGATCTTGTGGCCAAGAGGATACAATACGGCGACCTTCACGATGCGAAGATGTTACTCCAGCTAAGAGGAGAAGACTTCCAGAAAGATAAGATCGCTCGCCTCCTAAATAACCAGTAGAGAACGCAGTTCGAACAACTCCTCAAAGAAACAAAACTGAAAACCTAACAACTCGCGTTGGCTCCTTTGATCTTAACGGAAGGATATACGAGTGTAGCTCGAGCCATCCGATGGGCGCTTTCTATTACCTCTTAGAGGGAAGGTATCAAATAGTCACTTTCGAGAAAACCCGCTGTTAGGAGTTCACCGTGAATCGCGTCCCCTTTGTTTCTCCAAGGGACCACACTGTTTCTCTGTTCGTTAGAGCGCCGAGGAGGGGCGCAGTGATAGAAATACCCAACTAGTTGGAGGATGAAAATAAAATTGAGAATTTGGGCTATAGCAATACTACTAGCTTTCCTGATACCTGTTGTAGCGGTTTCCACAGCAGCAGCGACGCAAGCTGACCATGATGACCACTTGAATAGAGGGATGGGTATGATCACGTTCACGCAGGGCGCGATAATCTCAGGTCCCACCGGCCTGAGCGACCACACAACGATTGTCACAGTGCATGAGACTCTCAGCTTCACAGGCAGCCTCGCAGGCACAGCATTAACCATCGAGAGAGACGTGATACATACAGTAACAGACGAAGGCAAGACCGTGCCCTTCACGACATTTCACGGGAACGGCACTTTCACCGGCACACTCGACAATAACCAGGTCACGCTCCATATCAGATATGAGGGCGTAAAGAACAGCACCTTCACCAGAGGCAACTTCGTCATCCACGGCGATACAAGCCAGATGAACGACGTCCAGGGTGAGGGACACTTCAGTGGCACTCTTACGGGCGGCGTCGAGGGCGGCGGCAATTCGACAGTCGGGTACACGATGCACTGGACCGTATCGACCCATACTGAGGAACCTGAAGCCAGCGATACGGATATGGACACAGACTAGGCCCTGAATTAATCAGGGTCCTATCTTCCCTCTTTTTCCCTAGGGCTCAAAGAATTGACGCCGATAATCATGGTTGTCTTGGACGGAGCGAGCGATCGACCGGCGAGTGGGCAGAGGACTCCGCTCGAAGCTGCCTCCACCCCAAACTTGGACACGCTCGTCCGAAGAGGAGCTCTTGGCTCAATGTACACTGTCGGCAAAGGGATTGCTCCTGAGAGCGACGCTGGGGTTTTCTCACTTCTAGGATATGATCCTTTGCAGATCCATCTCTCAAGAGGAGTAGTTGAGTCGATCGGAGCAGGGGTCGACTTTCATGATGGAGACCTCGCACTACGCGCAGGCTTCGCAACAGTAGACGGCGACAAGCTCGTCGACCGAAGAGCTGGAAGGAACCTGTCGACCGAAGAAGCACGAGAACTAGCCACCGCGGTCAATCACGAAGTCCGATTGAAGAACGGAACCCGCTTCCACTTCCAGGCGACCGTAGGACACCGAGCAGTAGTCGTCTTCAAAGCCAACTCGGACAAGTTCTCGTCGGACATCTCCAACTTCGACCCTGCGTACGTCCGGACTGGACAGATTAGTATCGCCCAGCCTGGCTCCCCACAGTATGATATTCCAAAATGCGAACCGCTGGACGATTCAGCTGAAGCAGTAAGATCCGCTGCGCTGGTCAACGAGTTCGGTTTCAAAACCAGACACGCACTAGACTCTCACCCAGTCAACCTGCAGAGAAGAAAGCAGGGCAAGAAACCTGCCAACTTTGTTCTGATGCGGGACGCTGGAACGAGTAAGCCCCGAGTCCAAAGCTTTCTTGAAAAATGGGGCTTCAAGGCCGCCATGATAGCTGACCTTCCAGCAGAGCTAGGAATTGGCAGGCTACTAGGAATGGAGGTGAGAGAGATCTCGCCGGGCACATCGCTCGATGATTATCGGAAGAGAGCGGAACTTGTTTTGAGATTGGCTGGTGAATACGACTTTGTTTACGTCCATCTCAAAGGGCCCGACGAACCGGGCCATGATGGATTGTATGATTTGAAAAAGCAGAGGATCGAAGAGATCGACGGCGGATTCTTCGCGCACCTCCGGATGGCTGCTAAGCTTCAGAGAACGGTCCTTTGCGTCACATGTGACCATTCTACGCCCTGGAGGGACAAGGGACACAGCGACGATCCCGTCCCAGTATTGGTCGCGGGAGGATCCCTAAAGCCAAATGGGTCGGGGCGATTTACAGAAACAAGCTCTGACTCGGGTCACTTCGAAAGGTTGGAACGCGGGAGCCTGCTGCTCCCACGTTTGAAGCAAATAGCCGCCTAGCTCCAAGCGGACCCTGCTCGTTCTTTACATCGTCCTCTCAGATAGATTCATAGAGCATATGATTAGCCATTACCTGAGTTGAAAGAACCAATTTCCAAGAAGAACCTCGACGGTTATGGCGCACCCATAATTCCATGGGAGAAGGTGCAGAAGCGCCTGCAGAAAGGAATCTCTCAAGCTCCGAAAACGGGAGGACCAGATCGGCACACTGCTTGGCTGGCAACCGTCAATCGGGACGGCAGACCCCATGTCATGCCAGTGGGAACCCTCTACGTGGACGATGCCTTTTACTTCACAGCCGGCCCAAAGACTCGTAAAGCCGTGAACATTGCCCGCAATCCTAACTGCGTCATAACGATCGCAACACACGACTTCGACCTCGTATTCGAAGGTCCGGCCACGAAGATAGTAGACCCTGCCCGGCTAAGGCAAATCGCTGAAATGTACACGAAGGAGGGATGGAGCCCGACAGTTGTCAAAGACGGCCTCACAGCCAAGTACAGCGCACCAAGCGCGGGGCCGCCTCCGTGGCACGTGTACGAGGTGAAGCCGGAGACAGTATTCGCCTTAGGCACTTCCGAGCCTTACGGGGCGACCCGATGGAACTTCCGAACCAGCACCCCTTGAAAATAATAGTGAAGCGTCTGTAGACATCAACAATTAAGCCCTTGCCCCCCTCGAAAGAAAACAGTACGTCGCCAGGAAATCCAATAGTGTTTCCGACTTTTTTATTTCTAGGCCAGCAGACAACACATCCCTTCACCGAATCCACTTCGGATCGTCATCCGGGGGTCTCTATTCTTTGGCTAGGCTATTACAGTAGATGGTTTCGAGTTCTATGGGTTTCTTTCCGAGTGCTATCGAGGCTTCCTGAAGTGACGGAGTGTCGGAGAATGGTATTCCTTGCACTCTTCTGAGTTACGCAGTCTAGCAGCAGATTCCGGTTCTAAGAACCGTTGAGTAGAATGATGTAAAATTTTACACAGTATCTATCTTCGGCCTACATTGGTCCTGTGGCATTATCATGAGTCTTGCGACTGTCACATCTGTCGGGCTCGGTGTGAAAGGTGTGTCCACACTAGTAGCCGATGGAGTTGTTACTGTCGCGGACGTGTCGGTGAGCGTCGCGTTTGAAGCAAAACCTACATCGCAGCCGTGAACATTCCCGTCAGAGTCCAGCTTCATAGCCCAGACTAAGTGTCCACAGCAGTCTGTTGCCTCGTTGCCCACCGCTATCAAGCCACCGTCCATTGTCTCATGAACCTCCTGCAAACCGCTATTCCCAAGGCCGTACATTTTCTGCCAGACGAGGTTGCCGCTAGAATCCAGTTTCAGGAGCCATGGGCCCCAAATCCCTATGAGAGGATTTAGGCTCGCCGGGTTGGATCTGCCGGCCAGTACGAACCCCCCATCTGATATCTGACTTATAGAAGAAGGGTACGCGAAGCCTTCGGCTCCGAAGGACTTTTGCCAGAGAAGCCTACCTTCTGAGTCCAGACGAAGAATCCAGGCCTCTGATGAAGCAAAGAGTATTTGGCCGACACGATTGTCTATTTGGGCCAGTACGACGTAGCCTCCGTCAAGTGTCTGATGGACCTGGTAAGCGGGGCTGTGCCATGAAACCTCGAAGGCTTTCTGCCATGATATGCTCCCGTAAGCATCGAGCTTCGCCACCCATGCCGCGCCTACTCCATCTGCTAGAACCGTGCCAGACATTATGTAGCCGCCATCAGAGGTCTGCTCTACCCAGTAGCCATCCTGACCAGGGAACGCTTTCTGCCAGACAATGCCGCCCAGAGAATCTAGTTTGAGAATCCAAGCGTTGAAAACATGCCCAGACTCGATAGACTGGGTATTGCCCATGGCCACATAGCCGCCGTCTGATGTCTGATGAACCGTAAACAGAGCATCGTAAGGTGCACCGTATAATCGGCTCCACTCCACACCGCCCCTGTTGCTTAGCTTGAGAAGTTGGTCACCACTCGCCAGTACGAAGCCGCCATCACCTGTCTGCGTCACCACTCCACTCCCTCCAGCGGAGTATTCTCTCTGCCATTGGGGGATGCCAGCAGCGTTTGCCTTCATCACCCATTGGCCTCGGCTCAGGGCAGTCATGATAAATCCACCATCACTCGTCTGCTCGACAGAACTCCCGCCCGCCGGATCTATCTGCAGGTATGTCCGGTCCCAGGTAAGACCCAACACTCTCTCGGCCTGTGCTGGCCGGACAAATGGCAATCCGGCGAATAGTACGAGAATGAGCAGAGCCGCAGTGCCAGCCCTCGGGCCTAGAACAGCCATTGTCTGTTAACGTACGACCAAGCCGTTCCTTTCAGATAAGCATACCTGGCACGTTTGACGGGATTGCTTTTATGAAAGTAGTTAGTTGTCTTCCAAACGTTAACCCGAATACAACAACATTCCGAACGGTGGAGTCTTGTGCGGGAAGTGGCTAATGTGGTCCGTCTTTGAATGGATCCAGGTAGCCGTTGGCGATATAGTTTCCGGGTGTTGTAGTGTAAATGTCGTACATGGTGTGGATGCCACTGTTCTGGTATTGAATGTTGGTGATGGGGACCCATGTCTGGGATAGTGGCTGGACGAGCTTGTAACCCGTTTGACGGCCAATGAATGACTTAGTACTTGAGGCTGAATCCACTGAAACTATGGCCGTTGGTATCGCCGAAGGTCCAGGAATACGTGGTACCACTTTGGAACGTGGCGCTTGAACATCCATTGTCACTAAGGCCGTTGCTGATCTTGGTCGGCGTATTCGCTGATGCATAGGTGCCTTGACCGCTAGGGGCCGTACCGCTACAAATGCTAGTTGAACCATTGGTAACTGTGAGGCTGTTCATAGTTTCGCTGGAACTGACAGTAAATGTGAAGTTGAAGTATTGGCTACTGTAACCGTATTGGGTGATAGTCATAGTCACGCCACCAGGAGGACTCCGACCAAGTCCCGCTCTGACAGTTCGACGTGCATCCAGTGTTCCCACCATTGTTGCAATTGGTGGTGCAGTTTTTTTGTTATTGTTGCAGTCGTTGCCGTTGCTGCCCTGAAAGCTGGGCAGAATAACGTACCTGAACGTGACATAAGTGCCTACACCAGCTCCAACAAACGCTCCGATAGAGACTAGGCTGATGAGAATAGCCGCGGTGGCCTTGCCCATCCCTTTAACAGTGGGAGTCACTAGCGCGGGAACTGCGTCGGCTTTCTGAGACATTGCTTGCGACTAGGAGAGGCGCCAATTTGAATCTCGTGTAATCCTCACCCAACTCCGGCTAGTCTAATGTACGTTTGATCATGTACAGCCTCGCTGCGAGATCAGACTCATAGTGTTATCAGCGTAGCTTGTCTCGGACCTCACTTAAGTAGGGGTCGCCAAGTGACGATGAGTTATGAAGATCAAACTAACAAGTGTATTCGTCAACGATCAAAACAGAGCGCTTGACTTCTATACGAAGACCCTGGGTTTTGTTAAGAAGGCAGATATCGGCGCGGGCAATTACCGATGGTTGACAGTCGTTTCGGCTGAAGAGCCGAATGGGCCTCAGCTGGTTCTCGGGCCAAACGACAACCCCGCCGCCAAATCCTACCAAGAATCGATCTTCAAACAAGGTATTCCAGCATCCATGTTCTTCGTGGATGATATTCAGAAGGAGTATCAGAGACTGAAGAAGCTCGGCGTGAAGTTCAAAATGGAGCCGACAAAGACAACCGGCTCAATAATAGCTCAGCTTGACGATACCGTCGGTAACTTGATTCAGATAACCCAGCTCACCTAGAGACCACGAACCTCTGAAGAGTTTTACCCGGGAGCACTTTACCCCGTGTTCCGAATAGTTTCTTCAAGCTGACCAGTCTATCTTCCTGGCCCTGGACAATCAATGATGGGGGTAGTATTGGAACTGGATTACGTTCGGCTGGCTCCAGGCTTCGCAAGAGAGGTACTAGAGATCTACGAGAATTGGGAGGGAAAAAATTCTGCGCCTATGAAGGTCAGAGAGCTTATGATGGTGATTGAGATAGAAGTCAACAAACTCTATGACCCAGGTGGTTGGGATCGAAAGTACGGAATGCCGAAGCCCCCGCCACTCAAAGACACTAAGCTGAGCTGAGGTCCTCTACTTCTTTTCTAGAATTTCCTTTCTTCTAGACAAAACGATCCTGGTAACCAGATCGTATGGGATCGGTTTGTCGGTTGGGAATTTGAGATTACCCTTCGGACCAAGGTACGAGGATACTTCCTTCTTGAATTCTCTGGGCGCCGGTGGGTAAAGCCCGATGTGTTTTCTAAACGCGGCAAAATGTACTAGAGAGGTGCCCTTCAGTTTGAACGTGGGTATCTGATAGCTGATCGTTTCTTCCGCCTCGGGTGCCGCTCTTTTGACTGTCTGTCTCATTTTCTCCAGAACGGTTTGGACATTTTTCGGAAACGTCTTGATGTATTCATCTATCGTCTCAAACTGCTTCTTGGCTGGCATTCGCATCTCTTTCCCAGAAGGGCCCGGCGACCGGATTTTATCCTATCCGTATGCCTAGGAACTGGCCAACTACTGTTCCAATTATGAAGAGGATTAGGCTTGCTGCCATTATTATTCCTGCGATCTCTGCGAACTGTCGCATGAAGTGCCGCCCCGAGATCACTGTATCGTAGAATGTCATTGCTGCTACTAGTATGACCCCGATCACGAGCGAGGTTCCTAGCGCACCCGCCATGTTCGCCGTCAGGAAGTAAGGAAGCGCGAGCAAGACCGCCGTAATCATATATGAAACGCCGGTGTAGATAGCTGACCATTTGGCTGATCCTTCGAAGCCCTGCTTGGCCTGTGCGTAGGCGGCAGACGCCATGGCAATTGACGCGGCCAGCCCCGCGATTATTCCAGCAAGCCCCGCGAGCTCCGTTTTCCCGTAGATTCCCAGGGACCCTGCATGAATTCCAGAGATCTCGACAACTGCATCTGCGAGTCCGAGGACTATGAATGACATGTACTTGACCCGGTTCTCCTTGATCTCTCCAATCAGAAGGTCCTCCTGGCTCTCCTCGCTATCCATCATGGCCTGAAAACGAGCCATGTCGGCGGGAGGAATACTCTCCGCGATCCTCTTGTAACGCGTGTGAAGCTTACCCTCATGCCTCTCCAACAGTTTTAGAGTGAAAGTCAAGCCGAGGATTAGTCGTAACAGGACAATCACATACATCCGGAGCTTCTTCGCCGAGGCCTTCGCCTCGGGAGCGTAGGTCTTCCAGAACTCGTAGTGAGTCTGCTCTCCATTTCCAATATTCTCGAGAGCCCTCTTGAAGACCGGGTTCTTCTCGCGACGAGCGAGTGCAAGATAGACGGAACGGTCGGCATACTCGTCCTGTGCAGATTCTCCGGCTAGCTTGACGAGCTCGGGGTTCAGGGTTTCTTGCAAGAGAGTGACAACTCCTCGAATTCTGGGGTTTTCATGCTAGTAGCCTTGCTTTTTCAACTATTGGTCGAGCTCCACGAACACCTCATCGTTCTCGACCTTCACGTTGTACTTGGTGAGCGGTTTCTCGGCAGGAGGATTGACCGCCTCCCCTGTCAATAGGTTGAACCGGGACAGGTGAAGCGGGCAAGTGATCTCTTCTCCAATTAGGAATCCGGTCGAAAGGTCAGCTTCTTCATGCGTGCACGTCCCATCCCAAGCGTAGAGTTTTCCGTCCAAATTCACAATCAGAATCCGTCGACCATCGTGCTCGACTCCCTTCATCGTGCCTGGCGGAAGCTCAGAAAGAGGGCCGACGGGGATGAGCGTTCCCAGAATGTGCTTCCCTACCGGTACTTGTAATGTCTCTCGAAGAGATCCGCTTCTACAGCCTCCTTCTCAGGCTCCTCTTCAAACTCTGGAAGCTGTTCCACGCTCGGAGGAATCATTCCACCTCTCCCGGCCCATTTCTCGTCGATCAGAAACTGGATCACAGCTCGAACCGACCTAAGCGGTATGCGTTTGACGGCGGGGTGGAGAAATCCTAGGATAACCATTCTCTGAGCCTCGCTGTGAGTCAGTCCTCGCGACATAAGGTAGAAGATTTGTTCCTCGTCCACCTGGCTCACGGAGCCCGAGTGGGTCGCCTTCACCTCATTCGTGAAAATCTCAAGGCCAGGGATTGCGTCGGCCCTCGCCTTCTTGCTAAGGATCATCGCATGCTCCGCCAAATAGGAGTTTGAATTCTTGGCTCCCTCGCTGATCCTGATCATTCCCTTGAAAATCGCACGAGCACTATCCCTCAATACTCCACGAGCTAGAACATGCCCTGTAGTGTTTGTCGACTGGTGCGTTAGATCCGTTACGACATCGAACCGCTGCGACTCCGAACCGAACACCACCTCGACATCCTCGGCCGTAGATCCGGGGCCATCGAGAACACTGTCCATCCGAGAACGCGTGGTTCCACCTCCAAGGTGTCCCACTGTCCAGTTTATCCGGGAATCCTTCTGACCGATTGACCTCCGATTGACCGTCGAGTGAACGTCGCTCTCAAAGTCCTGGAGACTGGCAAAATTCACTTCGGCTCCTTCGGCGAGATAGATCTCCGTGACCTCGCTGTAGAGGGCCGGACCTTGACGCTCCTTACCCAGTCGTGAGTATGCTTCCTGCAGGAAGTTGACTTTGCTGTTCTCCTCAGCCACAATCATGTTGTGAGTGAAAGAAGCTTGTCCTCGGGTCGTGAGGAGCACGATGTTCCGGAAAGGAATCTTGACGCTCAGCCCCTTGGGAACGTAGAGAAAGGTTCCCGCTGTGAAGAATGCGTCATTGAGAGCTGCAAACTTGTCGTCGCCCGGCGGGATTGCTTTTGTGAACCGGTTTCGGGCGAGGTCTGGAAACTTGACCAAGGCCGATTCCAAGTCTGAGAAGACGATTCCCTCCTTCTCCAGAGCACCATGTACTTCGGTGCGGACCATCTGAGAATCCACTTGCAGTGCAAGTGTCGGCTCATCCTTCTCCCTGATTAGGTGAGATATTTCACTAGGAATAGTTCGACTATTCGACGGCAATCCAAGTTGGATGGAATCAAGATTGAGCCCCGAGAGGATGTCGACATATTTCGTGTATAACTGAGACTTTTCGATGGGGAGTTTGTTGAAGTAGTCGAGAGCCACTGATCGTTCTCTGCTAATTTCCTCAGGTTCAGCGAGGAGGCCGGAGACCTCTTTCACCATACTTTCGGTTGGATTGGCGAGAGAGTTGCCCATGGCTAGTTGAGGGCCAGGAATATGTTTAGAAGGTTTGGGCTCGGAGGAATTAGCCTACGGCGCCTTCCATTTCCATCTCGATGAGCCTGTTGAACTCTACCGCGTACTCCATCGGTAGGACCCGGGTGAAGGGTTCCATGAATCCTGTGACGATCATGCTGAGAGCCTGGGTCTCAGACAAGCCTCTGGACATTAGATAGAACAATTGATCCTCGTTGATCCTTCCAACGGTGGCCTCGTGCGTTATGGTCGCGTCGTCCTCGTTAACCTCCATGTAAGGATAGGTGGTCGTCTTCGATCGATCGTCCATTAGGAGGGCATCGCATCGGACACTTGATTTTACGCCAACTGCTCCCTTGGCCACGTGGACAAGACCCCGGTAGGTCGTTAGTCCTCCGTCCTTGCTGACGGACTTCGCCGTGATCCGGGAGCTTGTGTACGGTGCGAGGTGGATTACTTTGGCGCCCGTGTCCTGATGTCTATCCTTACCAGCAAAAGCCACTGAGACAATCTCGGCTTTGGCCCTAGGTCCGACCAGATAGACTGATGGATATTTCATCGTAAGCTTGCTGCCTACGTTAGCGTCGATCCATTCTACCGACGCATCTTCATACGCATAGGCTCGCTTTGTGACGAGGTTGTAGACGTCGGAGCTCCAGTTTTGGAGCGTGGTATATCGGACCTTGGCACCCTTCTTGGCGATGATCTCGACTACTGCGGAGTGAAGCGCATCCTTGGAATAGACCGGGGCTGTGCAGCCCTCAATATACTGAACATCAGCGTAGTTGTCTGCGATGATGAGCGTTCTCTCGAACTGTCCCATGTTCGCGGCGTTGATTCTGAAATATGCCTGTAGAGGAAGATCTACCTTGACTCCTTCGGGAACGTAGATGAAGCTGCCACCGCTCCAGACGGCGCTGTTGAGCGCGGCCAACTTGTTATCTTCAGGAGGGATAATTGTCCCGAAATATTTCTTGACAAGCTCCGGATGAAGCTTAACAGCAGTATCCGTGTCGCAGAATATGACTCCTTTATCTTCGAGATGTTTTAGAAGACTATGATAGACGACTTCGGACTCGTACTGGGCACCCACTCCAGCCAAGAATTTCTTCTCGGCCTCAGGTATGCCCAATCGGTCGAAGGTCTTTTTGATCTTATCCGGAACGTCGTCCCAGCTCTTCTCAACCTTGTCAGTGGGACGTAGATAGTAGTAGATGTCATTGAAATCAATGTGAGCAAGATCGCCTCCCCACATGGGCATTGGGCGTTTGACGAAGTGTTCGTATGCTCGTAGCCTGAACTTTAGCATCCATTCGGGCTCTTTCTTCATCTCAGAAATCTGTTCGACAGTCTGTCGTGAGAGTCCCTTCTCGGACTTGAACACGTATTTTTCTGGATCCTTGAAATCGTACTTGGCGTAGTCCAGGTCCAGAATACTCTTGTTAGCCATCTTCACACTCTCCCTTTATGACGTACGTTATACACGATAGCCCTGTGCCTATATGTATTTACAGGTTCCGTCCCATGGCCACACTCTCCGGCCATGCCAGTCAAAACTGGCGAAGAAACATTGTAAGTTCGCACGTCTGATGCTCGTTATCCTTGCGGCTCCTGCTCGTTCCCGCGCATCATCAGAATCCGTTTCCCGCCACGAGACGAACCCCAAACCATCAATCAAGCCCAGAATAGAAAGATCCATTCCAGCACCCCCCCTCCCAGGGGGCGGCTTCCAAAAAGACCGGCGAGAAAATGAGCCAAGTTTTATGTGAAAGGTTCCAGCGAGCCACGTTTCATGCCAGGAAAAAGATACTCTCTACCGAACCTGCCCTACAAGTACAACGCACTAGAACCAACAATTTCTGAGAAGATAATGACGCTGCACCACGACAAGCACCACCTCGCATACGTCAACGGAGCAAACGCGGCACTAGACAAGCTAGAGAAAGCACGACAGACCGGCTTCGCGGGAATCGACGTTCGCGGAATCTCTCGTGATCTCGCCTTCAACGCGTCAGGTCATACTATGCACAGCTTGTTTTGGCCGAACATGAAACAGGGTGGAGGCGGAACGCCCGGTGGACGCATCGCTGACCAGATCAACAAGGACTTTGGAAAGTTCGACTCCTTCAAAGAACAATTCGGAAACATCGCCAAACAGGTCGAAGGATCAGGCTGGGGAATACTAGCCTACGAGCCAGCCTCAGACCAGCTGATCACCCTCCAGGCCGAGAAGCACATGGACCTAGCCGTCCAAGGCATGACTCCACTCCTAGCCGTCGATGTCTGGGAGCACGCCTACTATCTCGACTACGTGAATGACCGCGCCAAGTATGTTGATGCTTGGTGGAATGTGGTCAACTGGGACGACGTAGCAGCCCGCTTCGATAAGGTTCGAAAGTAACCCCGTCAAACTCCCAATCTTTTCTTTTCAGATAGTCCTTGCCAGGGCTACCTCTGTCCGAAGATTTGATCATCTCTAAGATGCTTCAGCTGAAAGATCCTTCGCAAGACTCTCAAGATCAATATCCTCTGCGTCTTTCTTCGTCTCCATTTTCACTGGTTTGGCAATCCTCTCTTTGATCCTGATTTTCGAAGGGGGCAAGGGTTTGCCGCGGCTTGGGCAGAGGATGACCGGATGCAGATCGAGGATTCGCTGAACACTCGACCTTTCCTGTGAGATATTCTCCATGAATAGTGGCTCTCTAAGCTTGCCGCGCTTGGTCCTCAGAAGATCGCCGATAATGGCAACCCTGCTCTTGTTTACGAATAGAGAGATGGACCCCTTTGTATGACCAGGGGTCCAGACGATCGACCCGTCCAGCCCGACATCCTTTAGTATCGACTCATCATCGGACGCCCCGTCCACGAGCACCGGGTGATACTTGACGAGCCGAAGCAACTTCTTCGTTGATGACGCAATAGCCAGAGCACGCCTGGCTATCCGTCCGTAGAGACTCCATGCTCGCGGCGTTATTACCACAAGGGTCCCAGCAACGTACGGCTTTTCGAACCCATGAGAGACGAGCATTCCAGAAGTCGCTTTCTTCAGCGCGGCGGCACTTCCGATGTTATCCCAGTGTCGATGAGTCAGAAGAATCAGCTTAACATCGCTAGGCTCGCGGCCGAGATCCGCCACTGCTTTCAGTATCCGATTCTCACTACCCGGCATCCCGGTATCGACAAGCACGAGTCCATTGTCCGCCTCGACAAGGTAGGTGTTAGCATGACGAGCTGGTACCCTATAGACCCCTTCAGCCACTTTCGACAATGCTAACTCGTCCCTCTAACAGTCACAGTCGCAGCTCGAACTCTTCGCCAGCCCAAGTAATTGGCCTATCCAATTTAAGACTCGTGAAACCCTAGGGCTTCCGCGCCGCCACGACACTGTCGACTCTACCTAGAACCTCTCCCAGCGTAGGAGGTTCAAGCCCGCGTCCCTCCAGATACGCCGCTCCAGCCGCGTTGGCGAATATCAGCCGATCCTTATGCCCCAGCCCAACTCCCTGTGCATAGATGTCTGCCGCGTTCCAGACATCTCCCGCACCCGTAACCTTTGCAGGCTTGATCTTCGCGCAAGGAACGCGAACCCTCTGCCCATCCACAAATGTAGCCGAGAACTCTGGTGTATGCAGATCAACTCTCGGAATCATCATGCTAAACACGCTCGCAGCTCCGAACAGCGGGTCCTCAGCCCCCTCAATCTCCGACGTGTCCTCGGCTACCCCCTTCGCCAGATGGACCAGCTCGTTCTCGTTCACGCTCAAAACATCCACCAGTCCAGGAGTCAGGACCCGTTCGTTCAGTCCCTCTATCTCACCCGTCCGTAAAGCGGGATCTCCGGGGTCGAAGAACGTGACAGCCTTTCCCTGCTCTTTGGCTATCGAGAAGACTTTCTCGGCGAGATCGGTTCCCTTCATGTTCTGGTTCCAGTTTAGAACACAGACAAAGTCGGCTTCGGATATGATCTGCTTGTCCTCCTGTGTCAGCTTCTCGGGGCCAAACTGGGATAGAGATCCGGGGTCGCTGACCATGATGTTGACACGCCTGCCCGAGTGCTCAGTCTCAAACGACAAGGTCCGCGACATTGTTCCCGTTGTCCTGACGTGCGAAAGGTCTACACCCTTGAGAAAGTGTTGGAGTACTGTCTTGCCCAGTTGGTCTGTCTCAATAATCGGAACGACCTGACAGCCAAGCTTCGAGAGCTGAGCCACCACATTCGACGCGTTTCCTCCCCGGCCGACCGTGTGGCCCCAACCTAGAAGATTCCCTCCTCCCCTCTGGGCCACCTCAAGGAAGGAGGCGGTCAGGTCTTCAAGCTTGCCCGGATAAGTGAGAATGTAGTCGAGGTAGAAATCCGGCATCACTACGACCCTGAAGCTGGGCTTCGCATGGGTGAGAGTCTCTTTCAGCCCTGCAACAGGGTCTACGGATTCTTTAGCTCTCGACACGCCTCCAAGCTCCAGAGTATCGGATTGACTATTCGTTCATAAGCATGGACTGAAATCACGACTTAAGCCTGGCTTATCCAAAATGTCCATCGAAACCGAGATACCCGCATCAAGACTCCAGTTGGGTCTGATGTGGTCCCGGATGAAGAAAGCATCCAGACTGGACCAGCAAGGAGTCTTAGAGCTGAAGACGGACACTACATCAACAGGGCAAGCCGTCGCAGTTCTAGTTCTTGCAGCTCTCGCCTACGGGATCGGCTATACTGCACAAACACAGTTCCAGAGGCACGACCTGTCAATCTATGGAATAATCGTCGGCAGCCTTGCGAACACGGTCACCGTATGCTTCGCGGCCTTCGTATGGTCAGCCACAGCTTTTCTTGTCGGGACGAAGCTATTCCAAGGGAAAACGGGCTACTGGGAACTGGCACGACCTCTGTTCTTCGCGAGCAGCCCGTTCCTCCTCTTCCTCTTAATCACGATCCCTGTTCCTCCAATCCTAGTCCAAGGAAATGTTCCAGTCTACTGGTTCCAGGGGACCATCGCCGTTGCAGCAGTAGTCTGGCTCTTCCTGTCGCAAATATTTGTCCTGAAACAAGTCATGGGATTGAACCTGCGAAGAACGGTCCTCACGGTCGGCGTAGGCCTCCTCATCCTGGCCTTTATCGGACTACAGTTCGGAACAGGCTGAACAGATCCCACAGTATGAGTTGATAATCCGGGTCAGCGTACATTTCTTTCAGACTCGTCGATGATCTCCCGGGCTAGTCCCTTCACCATTGACAGGCTCCGGACTATGCTGGATCGAATGGTGAAATCGGCCCGTTTCAACCGCGACACGTTCTTGGCATTGAAGGAAGATTCCTCGGCGACTGTTCAGGCACTGATTGTATTGGCTCTTGCTGGAGCTAGTTTCGGTGTCGGATTCGCAGCATCGATCGGATTTGGCACAATGGGGATTCTGGTAGGTGCTGTTTTCGGCGCCGTTGTAAGTATTGCTCTGGGAATCGTCTGGGTATCCTTGACATTTCTCATCGGAAGAAGCCTCTTCGGAGGAAGATCGAACTACTGGTCACTGGCGAGGCCAGTATTCTTCTCAACCTCTCCCGGCCTGATCTTCCTCATCATGTCGATCCCCGTGTCGCCAATCCCAGACGTTGCACGAGCGATCGGCGTGGCTTGGATAGCGATTTCGACAGTGATCGCGGTGAAGAGCGTTATGGGATTGGATACTCAGCGCAGCCTTGTGACATTCATCATAGTCGCATTCATCGTTCTCCTCGGCTACGGATTTGTTGCCTCTCTGTTGAGCGCCATCTAGAAATCGTTAACCGCAACACGAGGCGAGGCTTACTGTTCGGCAGTTGGAGTCTTTGCCACCGCGGGTTTGTATTTGTTGAAAATATCCATTGCAGGGTCTTTCTTCATGTCGTGATCGCGGTACAGATGTTCCTGAAGCTCGTAGTACGTGTTGAAGGTCCGTTCAATGTTCTTCACAGCACAGACAAAGCATAGAATCTTGTCCTTCACCAACGTGGACCACGATATCTACCAACTAGACTTGCGGGAAGGGGAATAAAAAGAGAACTTGGACCGAGAAGCACAAGCTCTCCAAGAGAGTCGGGTCCGTAGGATGGGGAAGGACTTGAATGTCAATCCCTCAGCTAATATCAAGAGCTGGAAACCTCGCCTTTCCGGAGTAGCAACCGAACGCCTTATGGATGAAGTTGGCAAACGGAACGCTGGGCGATAGCCTGGAGGCGAAAGCTCGTTGTGTGACACATGCGTCGCACACAATCCGAAAAAGAAGAAAAAGTAAACGCGTCATACGTTGTCGAGTGTCTGTCCGGTCCATACTATTTCTCATCTTCCAGACCGAAGAACGACTGAGAAGTTTAGAAGACGGCGCTGTAGGCAGATGACCAATGTCTAAGGCTTGGAGCTTCATCAAAGACCCAATTCACGGATACGTTCGAATTAGCGGAGCCGAAAAGACGATAATTGATACTCGACCTGTGCAGAGACTTCGACGACTACGCCAGCTCGCCGGATCAGAGTTCGTCTACCCCGCTGCAAACCATACTCGGTTTGAACATGTCATCGGAGCGATGCACCTTGCGGGCGTTCTCTCCGAAGTCCTGCCTACACACCTCGACGTTCACACACAAGAGCAGATGCGTCTAGCCGCTCTACTTCACGACATCGGACACGGTCCATTCTCACACGTGTTTGAGCCTCTAATGGTTCGCCATCTGAAAAAGACACATGAAGACTTCGTTCCATGGCTTGTAAATGAGACAGAAATCGAGGGAAAACTCGACAAGGCCGGCTTTGACCCGCGCAAGCTCGGGCTACTAGCCGTGGGCCGGCTTAGAGATGCAAAGCGACCTTATCTTGACCAGATCATCAGCAGCAGCGTCGACGTTGACAAGATGGACTTTCTAGTCCGGGACTCCTTCCATACAGGAGCAGGGTATGGGTCCGTGGACGTTCACAGGCTCCTCTACACCATGGACGTGATCAATGGGAACCTTTCCGTTGATGGGAGAGCTGTCGCGACCCTTGAGAGCTTCTTGTTGGCAAGACTCGAATCCTTCAGAACCATCTACTTCCACAGAGCCTCCAGAGCAGTCCAGATCATGATCGTCCAAGCCCTAGAGGCGGCAAAGGACGAGCTGGACCTACTTTCTTTTGACGAGCCTGAAGACTACTTGCGCCTCGACGATTACAAGGTCTGGACTGATCTGAGGGAGTGCAAGCAGTCCAAGAAAATAATGCAGGATCTAGAAGCTAGAAGACTGCTAAAGTGTTCGTATGAGAAGACTCTCTTCGCTCAGGAAGAGCTCGTTTCAAACGTGATAACGAAGGAGAGCGTGCGAGACAAGATCCGAGACGAGATCGCCAAGAAGGCACATGTCGGGATCGACGATGTGATGATTGATGTACCAACCCTTCCCTCAGTGCCTTACCACAACGCGGTGGAGATACAGCCCCTCGATATACCAGTCTTCAGACATGGACCGACTGGTAAGAAAGAGATCGTACAGCTCTCGGAGATCTCGAGAATAATCGGCGTGCTCAGGACCTTCATGAATCTCGTCCGGGTCTACACCAAAGAACAGTACCGTTCCAGAGTTGAAGCCGCATCGAGACAGATCCTCGGAGAGACATCATCTTCAGTGAAGGTTTCCTTCTAGCAACTCTCGCTTCCCGTTCTGTCACTAGGTCAGAATTCTAGAAGTTACATCAGCACTTTATTTCAACCCCAGAAATGATACTGATATCCGAAGAAACCGTGGTACCTGCTTTGCCCAAGTTCATGCAAACACTCGACGATACTATCTTCCGAGAGCTAGAGAAGATAGCGAAGAAGAGAGGCATTTCTATTCAGGAGCTGATCAGAGCTGTCATCGTTCCCGAGTGGGTGACGGGCCACGATGGCTCCGAGGCCAAAGAGCCGGCCGCAACTAAGCTGAACAGTTGGCGCTAGTCTCCACCATTTTCTAGAACGTTGGGTCGCAACTAGACGCCACGCGACGGCCAACTTGTGATCGATCACTCATCCTATTAAAGAATCATGGACGAATCGTTAGAGTCTTCCCCGTTACATCGAAATTACTTTTGACCCATCATCCACTGATCATTTTGACGATGGTTGATGTCCGGAAAGAAGACGAGAATCTCTCCCAAGGTTGCAACAATTCTGTCTATGATGCGGTTGACGGTGACAGTAAGATGAGCGTCGAAAAGTTCGACGATGCAATGGCTGCACTCACTTTCACAGCCATGGCAGTCACAATCGCCTTGGGGTTCTTATTCCATCTCTAAGATTTTGAAACACGTTCCAATCAGGAACTTTTGACTTTATCCAGAAGCTCTGAGTAGACCCTTAGAGCCTCTCCCTCGGAGAGTGTCGTGTTGAGAGAAACCAAGCTCATCTTCTTGAAGATAGCAGCAGACCTCTCCGCAAGAGCTCGAGCTGCAATGAGATATCTTCCTCCCAAGAGAACGGACGATGTGCCCACTACGCCCTCGGTTAGACCGGGGGTCGACACGGCAAGCGTCCCCAATTTCATTGATCCCTCGTAGCAGAAAGCGAGGATGGCATTGTCCATTTGGAGCAGGTTCACTTTGTGAAGCCTGCCTTCTCTCTCTATACCAGCTTCCTGCAGGACCATATTCTATCCGAACATCGTGTCTAGGTGATGTAGCGGTCTTTTCCTTCTTCCGTCTTCTCCTCTCCTTCTTTGACCTCTTCGAGTTCGGTTCGACGGAACTTCTCCATCTTCTTACGCATATCCTCGATCTCTGTATCCAAGTCCTTCAGCTCGACCGGCATTCCGACCAGTCCAGTCAGCATCTGAATCACTGCCCGAGCCGCTTCCAGATCAGGATACACTCCTGTTGTCGCCCCCAGGAGACCCGCGCATTGCAGCCCTCTCTGCCGACCAATGCCTAAGATGACTCCCGCTGCCCCAGTAACGGCTCCTCCCTTTGCGAGCTTAGCGCCCATCTTCTTCAACCGTTCTCCGACAACCGAATCACCGGCAACCGCGTATACCGCTCCAACATCGTTCCCAGACCTAGTGCCATAGCCTCCCATCGTGAGAACCATTTTGGAATTGAACCGCTGGGCAAAGTCCAGAACTATACTAGCAACTTCGTACTGGCCTGTTACACTCGGCTGCGCGTCTCCAGTAAGAAATATGGCGTTAGGCTCCTTATCGCCAAAAGAGTAGAACTCATACTTGGGAAGTGAATAGGTCCCATCCTCGGAAATATTGATGCCTAGATTCCCGTCGGGGAAAAGAAGATAGCTAGAATAGAGTTCAGCGAACTTTTTCGGCTTCAGCTTCTCGATAAAATAGTCCACCGCGACCTTTCCAACATAACCCAGACCCGGCAGGCCCTGGATCAGGACCGGCTCCTTCAATTCTGCCTTTGAGAGTTCATGAATTCTGGTATCATTAATCATTACAACAGGCCAGATCGAGGAGTCTCTCGCGATTTTTCGGTAGAGTTGTTTAAATAGTTTGATTCATCAAGCCCTCTCTCAGCCGAACAGAGAGTTTGAAACAAGATGAGCTGCGCGCCATTCGTCTCGTCACCTCATGACGTTGTCCGCAAAATGCTAGAGGTAGCCAAGGCTACAAAGGACGATGTGGTCGTAGATCTCGGATGCGGCGATGGTCGCATTCTAGCGACTGCGGTGAAAGACTTTGGAGTCAAAGCAGCGTTCGGCTACGAGATAAGAGAAGACCTCTTCAAGACCGCCTCTGGCGAGGTTGAGAAGCTCAATCTTACGAACAAGGTCCACGTATATAACCGCGACCTCTTTCAGGCCGATCTCAAAGAAGCTACTCTCATCACTCTCTACCTCACAACCTACGCGAATGAGCGACTGAAACCGAAGCTGAGAGCTGAAGCAAAGCCCGGTTCGCGAATCGTCAGTCACGACTTCATGATCAACGGCTGGAAGCCTTCACGGAAAGAGAACTACAACGAACATACGATTTACGTATACTCGATTCCTGAATCGTATTCAATGTAGAGTTCCGGAGCCAACTTCATCGTACCTCGACGATAAGGCAATATTTCCGATCTCAAGAACAGTCGGCATTTCGTTCGTCTTAGTCTCAACGATAACCTTCCCGTTTTCGACCTGATTGATTCTCCCTATGGCGAGAAGTTCCTCGTTCTGATTCAGCAGACCGGCAACTAGCCCTCTGAAGTGCCGATTCTGTGGGAAGATTGTCTGCTCTAATTGGTCAAACATTCTCACTCTTGTTTCTTGACTGATTACTAACTTGTGGGACCCTTGAAGGAACCGTCGATACCCTGCTTCTCGAGCCTTCTTCCTCTCCTCCTTGGATCGAATGCTTGCGAACGAAGAGCTTGGCATTTTTAGCGCCGCGAACTTTACTCTGTCGAGAAGAGGATCAATGATATCGTCTGATCGACTCAGCCCAATGACCAAGTCGGGTTGAATCTCTTCAAGCAGGAGCTGCTTGTGACGTATGGCGTTGAACTCTGCAAGCCATCCATCCGTATTCACAAGCACTACGTCAGCTGAACTCGTGATTCTCTTCTTCAACCGTGTGGCTAGGGTGACGACTTTGTCGGGAACGAAGGATGGGCTAGTGTCGCCTATGAAGAATGAAATTTCCGCTTCTGCTTTGTGAAGGCCAATAATCGGTGCCTGGACAACAGACGAGCTAATGGTGGTTGGAGGCCCAATGTCCGCTTGACCCACGTCTGCGTCAACTACTCCTACTTTACCCGTGTCTTCTAGGCATTTGTTGGCTAGGAATGTGCAGAGGCTGGACTTGCCAGAATCTACCTCTCCGATTATGACGCAGACGCCTCGCTGCCGT
Source organism: Candidatus Bathyarchaeota archaeon (assembly GCA_005888635.1). Taxonomy (GTDB): domain Archaea; phylum Thermoproteota; class Bathyarchaeia; order 40CM-2-53-6; family 40CM-2-53-6; genus 40CM-2-53-6. The sequence continues at coordinate 22,292 of VBAW01000025.1, forward strand.
TGGAGAACTTGCGCTGCCTCGTTCCAGGCCACTGGCACAGTTGACTCTCCAGCCACAGACCATGAACTTCCTGAACCGCGTCTGATTTCCAGAAGGGTATTGTCCGCAGCGTAGATGGGTTCTTGTCGCGACTCCTCTATCATGGTCCAATCGTCAGATTGGATTGGAGCGCCGAAGCATTGTGCGTCTCCTCTTTTCGCTCTGATCCACGCCGGTCCCTTCAGAAGTAATGTGTGACCTTGTTCGAGGTCGAGTGTGACTGGTTTAGTCATCTATGATCAGAGCTGGCTAAGCTTCTTACCTCGCAACGAAATATTGCGAATTCAAGATTGGAATCTCTCAGCACAGGAGTTCGGGGACTTGATATGTTGCTGGGAGGCGGTTTCCCGCTTCGACAGATAAGCCTCCTGTATGGCGAAGCATCGACGGGCAAGACCATACTCTCTATGCAGTGCGCCCTGGAGATGGCACGAAAGGACTTCCGCGTCTTTTACGTGGATGCTGACCAGTCATTCTCGGCTCAGCGGCTGGAACGTATGATTGGAGGCCCTGAGTTTGCCGAAAGGATTGTTTTGTTTCAGCCCGAGGATTTCAAAGACCAAGTTGGAATCATCGAGAATCTGGAAAGTGTGCTCACCAAGACTCCGGCACTGGTAGTGGTGGATTCGATCACCGGACTCTACCGGGCAGACAACGGAGGGTCCGAGAAGATCTTTGCTCGCAATCGAGAACTCAATCGCCAGCTCGCCCACCTAAACAGTCTCGCAGCCCGATTCAAATTATGGGTACTACTCACCGGACAGGTCCACAGCACACCGTCTGGAGGAGAATGGCTAGTGGAACCAGTAGCGACTCGAACCCTGAAACACTGGTCTGACCTAATTCTGAGACTAAGACAGACCCCGAAGACAGACGTGAGAGACTGCATCTTGGAGAAGAAGAATGGAGGTGAAGTCTCTGGCTACCATAGCTTATTCAGGATAGGCGAGGATGGTATCGAAGACGTCTAGGGCTTGAATTATTAACCATAGCCAGCTCGCTACGCCTCTTCGGGACGATGACAGGACTCATTACTTCGGCTCTGCTCTTCATTGGTCCCGCCTACTTCGCCAACGCCGGACCCTTGGTCTTAGGCGGAGGTGCTGCTCTTGATGGCGGCAGAACGCTTGCGGATGGTCAACCGATTTTTGGACCTCACAAGACGGTTCGAGGAGTTATAGCAGGAATCGTAGCCGGTACGCTTGTTGGGCTGGCCGAGTCTTTCGTCGACTCCCGTCTTGCGTTTGCAGGATTCATGATTGCGCTTGGAGCAGTTTTTGGAGATCTCTTGGGCGCTTTCGTGAAACGTAGACTAAAGGTAGAACCTGGCAGGTCATTTCCATTACTGGACCAGCTTGACTTCATTCTGGGAAGCGTTCTACTCGGATATCCTTTCTTTCAAGTCGGGCTCGTTTCAATCATTCTAGTCGTTGTTGTGACGCCTCCGATACACTTGGCTACAAACTATGGCGCTTTTCGGTTGGGAATCAAGAAGACGCGATGGTAACGAATTGTCGATCCTTGAACATGGATTCTAGAACCCACGTTCGACTCTTCGAGAGCTAGCTGTCTCTGAGAAGATTGGACCGAAGTACCCGCAATGTTCGCAGTGATATAGCGTCCTGCTTCTACCTGCTGCAGTTCCTCCTAGCCATGGAGTCGTCTTTTCTGACCCGCAGCTCGGGCACTTTCTACTCATACATCTCACCTCAATACCCAGAAGCGAACAGATTGACCATACCGATTCTCCTAGGAATTTGCTTATGTTCTCCGGATTCTTCGAATCGCAGGACCCGCCCAGTTCAACGATGCTAGACCATTCAAGGTGAAGCTTCGAGAGAACGCGTTTCTCGTGATGCCCGCGGGCTACGGAGTCGTTCTCATCCTCTGGTATGCATACTACGGAGTGTTATTCTCATTTTCACTCGGGCTTGTCTTCCTTGCTCTGCTACCACTCACATTGCTCCTAGGCAGTAGCGCACAATTTGTCAAAGAGCTGACCCCGTTCATCGTCCTCCTCATGTCATACGAGGCCCTACAAGGTGTGGCCGGGTCGTTGACCCTCGCTCCTGTAATTCATCAAGCTGGCTCCGGGACCTCCTATGGCATCATCGAGGCCGTTCAGTCCGCATTCTTATCCCCTGACCTTACGGATGTCATGAGCCTATTCTACGGTCTCCATTTTCCTCTCGTGATTGGCTCAGCAATCCTACTCTGGTACTCAAATCGGGTACTCTACCAGAGATACCTCTATTCACTCGTGGCCTGTTCCTACGTTTCACTAGTCTTCTATACCCTAGCTCCCTCAGCCCCGCCGTGGTACAACGGTGTCGCCTCCAACCTGCTTGCAACTACGAGTGGTAAGATCGGCTCCTCTAGCCTCTTCTCGGAGCTAGCCAGGATTGGAAGCCTGATCGAATCCGACAAGCTCGTCGCCTTCCCGAGCCTTCACGCCGCTTATGTCGTACTCTTCAGCTACTTCACGATCAAATTGAAGAGAACATATGCTCTTGTGAGCATTCCGATAATGGTAGGAGTGCTCTTCTCAACCATCTATCTCGGCCAACACTACATCACTGACCTTGTAGCAGGAGTAGTCGGTGTCAGCGACCTGCGTGCTCATCGTTACGCGGTTGGACCGAGGGAAAGGCTCCGCCAAGTCAAGTTATTGGAAAGCTCTAAAACATACCGGGCCAGAATCGGCGCCGTGAATTCTACAAAGAGCCTGGGGGAAGAGCTGTCAAGAGTTTGTCTTGAGACTGCCGCTCAAGAGAACGCTACATATGCGGATTTCAGACTTGTGAACACAGTCTCCGAAGTTGTCAGTGTAATCAATGAGAATCCCGCAAGTGAAGAATTGAACGACCTGGGCGCTGGAATAAGGGTCCTCTACAAGGAATCGGGCTGGGGCTTCGCAGATACGGACGAAGTCAACCTAGAAAACATACGAGAAACGACGCGTAAAGCACTAGCATTGGCTCGCGGATCGGCAAAGATCGGATCCAAAGCATCCTTCGTCAAGGAACCGGTTCATGTAGACGATTGGGTTTCGCCGAAGAAGAAGGACCCGCTCGCAGTGTCTACAGGCACGAAGTACAGTCTTCTCCATGATGCGACAGGGAGAATGAAAGAGGAGGGCATTGTAGCGAGAAGAGGCCAGATTTTCTCGACGAGGATCGAAAAATACTTTGCGAACTCTGAAGGCTCCAAGATCTTCCAAGACCTGACACAGACAGGCGCGTCACTGATTGTAGCGGCCAAGGGGCCATCGGGTATCCAGAGAAGATCCATACAGCAGTATGTGCTGGGCGGCTACGAGCTCCTTGACGAGCTAGATCTTCCCGGTCAAGCTCCAACGCTGACAAAAGAGGCACTAGCGCTGACGCAGGCCGAAGGATGCCCAACAGGCAAGTCGGACGTAATCCTCAGCGCAGACCAAGTCGGACTACAAGTGCACGAGTCATGCGGCCACCCCATAGAGCTCGACAGAGTGCTGGGGTACGAGGCTAATTTCGCGGGCAGAAGCTTCTTGACACCTGATCAGCTCGGAAAATTGCAATACGGGAGCGAACACGTTTCCATCGTTATGGATGCTACATTGGCACATGGACATGGACTTGGCACTTTCGCCTACGATGATGAAGGCGTCCAAGCTCAGAGAAAATACGCTGTGAAGAACGGGAAATTCGTCGGCTACCTAATGTCACGCGGCACAGCGTCCCAGGTTGGAGAGACTAGGAGTAACGGTTGCATGAGGGCAGACACCTACAAGCTCCCGATCATTCGCATGACCAACGTGAGCTTGGAACCCGGAGACTGGGACTACGATGAGCTGATAGAAGATACACCGGATGGGATACTCATGGATACAAACTACGGCTGGAGCATCGACCAGAAAAGATACAACTTCCAGTTCAACTGTGAGAAAGGATACCGGATAAAGAATGGCAGCCTAGGAGAAATGATCCGAGGCCCTGGCTATTCGGGAATTACTCCAGAGTTCTGGAACGCCTGCGACGCAGTCAGCAACCAGAAAAGCTGGGTCCTCTGGGGAACCCCGAACTGTGGAAAAGGTCAGCCACAGCAAGTCATGGGCACCGGCCACGGGGCTGCGCCTTCAAGGTTCAGAAACATCCGAATATTTGGAGCGTCCTAGCCATGTCGCAGAGCAGTACACAGAAACAAACTTCCCTCGCACAGCAAGGGCATCGAGTCTTCGACATGGTGCGGAAGTTCGCCAAAGGAGCCCAAGAAATCGAAGCAACCCTGACATCTACGACGGGCGAGTTCCTTCGTTTTGGAAACAACGAGCTCGGACAGTCACAGTTTACGAAGAGCAGAACGCTCTCCATCCGACTAGCGTCCGGGAAGAAGCAAGCGCGAACGACTACCGGGAGACTCGACGAGAGCTTCATTCAGAAAGCAGTAGAGAAAGCTGTCGACCAGCTGAAGACAGCACCCGAGGACCCGGATTATCTTCCAATGTTGGGGCGCCAGAAATATCCCACCGTAAACAGGTATCATGAACGGACCGTTGAAGAGTCGGCTGAGACCAAAGCAGGCCACGTCGGACACGCGATTGATCTTGCGCGGAAGAACAAACTGCTCGCGTCAGGAATCCTGGGAACAAGTGTTGACGAGGTCTTCATGCTCAACACAGCTGGATTAGAGGCAGATTACAAGGGAACTGGCGGCTACTTCTCACTCACAATGGACGCTGATAATGGAAACCAGACAGGATTCGCAATGTCCACCTTCGCTGATATCTCGGAGCTGGATCCTAAGCAGGTTTCGGAGACAGCACTGGAACGAGCGCGGCTCAACAAGGCACAGTCAGAAGTCACCCCTGGAAAATTTGACGTGGTAATCGATCCTAACGCCTGGAGTGAAATGCTGTTCTTTTTCATAGTCTCAGCTAGCACAGGATTCTCCCCTGATTTCGGAGTGAGACAATATCGCGAGGGACGAAGCTACCTGTCTGGTCGCATGGGTGAGAAAATACTTGGCGACAATGTGACACTCGTGGACGATGTGTACCATCCACTACAGACCGGTCCCACGTTTGATGGAGAAGGCTATCCGAAGAGTAAACTGACTCTGGTCGACGATGGATTGCTGAAGGGATTAGCGTCAAGCCGAATATCGGCTCACAGGTACGACGATGTGAATCCGACGGGGCATGAGCTACCTCTACCCAATCCGCTAGGCGAGGCTCCAACGAATCTCGTCATCCAAGGAAAAGGAGGGACCAAGACGACCGACGAACTTGTTGGCGAACTAGACAAGGGATTATTGTTGACGAGGCTCTGGTATATTAGAGAAGTCGAACCGCGAACCAAGACCCTGACAGGCATGACTCGCGACGGAACCTTCCTCGTAGAGAACGGTGAGATCAAGAGACCGGTCAAGAATCTGAGGTTCAACCAGAGCCTGCTAGATCTGTTCAAGAACATCGATGGATTCACCGAACCCGTTAGGAACACGTCCTTCACCGGAACTGCGATGCTACAACCCGGAATCTTGGCTCGAGACTTCAACTTCACTAGCGTGTCGCCGTTCTAAGCCTCGACGCTCCGGAGTTTCTTCAAAACTTCTCGAGCAGACTTCCACAAGTAGAATCACCTGACGAAAAACAAAGGGAGGATGACGCGAAATGCTTCGCGTCACCTATACGTTTTGATATCCTTGGTTGTGCTGTTGTAGGTCTCGCGTCATCTGGTCGAACTGCTCCTTTGTGATCTCTCCTCTAGCATATCGTTCCCTTAGGATGTAGTAGGCCTGGTCGCCGTATCTCCAGTATCGGCGCAGACCGTACCCACGCCATGGCCAGAAAGCCCATCTGATGAACCAGAAGACTACGAATATCCAGAAGAAACCGAAGAACCCAAATGGGAAGAAACCGAAGCCGTAAGGATAGTAGCCGACCGGTCGGAAGAAGATCCAGCTAATCGCCGCAACCGTCGTGACTACCGCTATGAGAGCTAGTATTCCCCAGAAGAAGAAACGCCCTGGATATCCCCATTGATGTTGACTCGTCTCGTTTCACCTCCTCTCGATCGTCTCGGGTTTAGCGATATCGGATATACGATATCGGAAGTCTTGATTTAAACCTTGCCATTTTAGAGTCGCGAAGTGGACCTATAGTGCCTTAAAGCCTCGGTTCAGGTCTTGAACCAAGTCCTCTACGTCCTCTATCCCAACACTGACACGGATGAGATTATCAGAGATTCCAAGCTTGAGTCGTCTATCCCTCGGAACGCTTGCATGAGTCATGCTCGCCGGGTGCTCAATGAGGCTCTCGACACCACCGAGACTCTCAGCGACCGTGAATACGCTGAGCCTTTCGAGGAGTTTCTTGCACTGGTTGAAGCCGCCTCTCAGTTGGAAGCTGAGCATTCCCCCGTTGCCCTTCATCTGACGCTTGATGATGCTTCGTTGCGGATGATCGGGAAGCCCTGGATAGTTTACCTTCTCGACCTTGGGTTGTTTAGCTAGAAATTCGCTGACGGTTCTCGTATTCTCGTTGTGACGATCCATTCGGACAGCCAGGGTCTTGATGCCGCGGAGGACTAGGTAGCAGTCTAAGGGTCCTGGAACGGCCCCGACAGCGTTTTGCAGATATTTGAGACGGCTCTGAACATCTACATCCTTTGTGATTGTGGCGCCGCCGATGAGGTCGCTGTGGCCGCCGAGGTACTTGGTGGTACTATGAACGACGATGTCTGCCCCATGCTCTAGTGGGTTCTGAAGATACGGGCTCATGAAGGTGTTGTCCACGACAAGAAGGGCATGCGCCTTCTTGCTAATCTTACTGATCTGTCGAATATCCACAATTCGCATCAAGGGATTGGTCGGTGTTTCAATCCAGACAAGCTGGGTGTTTTTCCGGATCGCCTTCTCGACATTGTCAGGGTTTTCAGGGTTAACGTATGTGAATTGTAGGCCGTAGTTCCGGAGAACTTGTTCGAATAACCGGTAGGTCCCGCCATAGATGTCATCCCCTGCAATGACGTGGTCGCCCTGTTTCAACGACAAGAGGATTGTAGTTGTAGCCGCCATGCCGCTACTGAATGCCAGGCCGTGTCGTCCCGCCTCCAGGCTAGCTAGGCATTCCTCAAGGGCGGTGCGAGTTGGATTGGCGGTTCTACTGTAGACGTATTTTCCCTCCTTACCCGGGCCAGGTTGCTGATATGTGCTGGTGAGGTAGACGGGAACAGTAACGCTACCAGTTACAGGATCAGGGTCCTGACCCGCATGTATTGCCCTCGTCGAGAAACGCATGGAACAGTCGATACGGGTTTGAGATTTAACCCTAGGTTGAGACGCCTATTGCTCGTCTAGGGCTCAAGCAGTCTACCTAAACCTCATGACCACATCGTCCGAGTAGCATTTGTGAGATGCAGAGACTCCACTACATCTTCATCTCGAAAGCTTCTAGAACCTCCGTCGCCAGTCTGCTGAGCATCCTCACTCCCATCTATCTCGCCAGATTGGGATACTCAGCCCTCTATGTTGGCGTAGCGCTTACCGCAATCCTTGCCGGCAATGCTTTCTTCAACATCATACTGACACGGTACGGAGACTATCTGGGACGCAGGAGATCTCTGCTAGTCTTCGGTCTCCTCGTGGTCGCCTCGGGGGTCCTGCTCTCGTCCACTATCTTCTTGCCCATTATCATATTGGGTCTGTTTCTGGGCAACATCAGCACGACTGCAACTGAGGCAGGACCTTTTCAGTCGATCGAAACTGGAGTTCTGCCCACCCTGGTCGCGAACGGGAAGGAGAACCGAGCTTTCGGTGTTTACAATTTCATTGGATACGGCGCATCATCGATTGGGGCATTCGCTGCGTCAGCTCCTGACTATTTTCAAGATAGTCTGCTTGCCTCTCAACTACTCTATCTAGTCTACGGGCTGGTTGGAATACTGCTACTGGTTGTCTATCGTAAGCTGGGGAATATTGAACCTCGGGAGGCTGGACCAACAAAGATTGGTCTTGGTAATGTCCGTCCAGAAGCGAAACGAGACATCACAAAGCTATCATTCCTCTACTCAGTCGATGCGTTTGGTGGAAGCCTTGTGTCCCAGTTCGTCTTGTCGTACTGGTTCAGCCAGGTCTACAAGGTGTCGCTATCCAGTCTGGGAGTAATTTTTCTCGCAGTGAATGTGGTCACCGCTTTCTCCACACTAATGGCACCCGTTCTGGCTGAGCGACTGGGAAATCTCAGAACTATGGTATCCACACACTTATTGTCAAATGTTTTTCTCATTTTGGTCCCGCTGGCCGGTTCATTCTTAGCGGCTCTCGTATTCCTGTTTCTCAGACAGAGCATATCGCAGATGGATGTGCCGACAAGACAGGCTTTCATGGCGCAGTTGTTCACGGATCAAGAGAGAGTGCCAGCGAACGCTATCACGAATACCTCCCGAAGCCTAAGCGGCATCATGGGAGGACCGCTAACTGCCATCATGTTCACAATTGGCGCCTCGTTCCTGCCCATTCTGACTGGAGGCTTCTCAAAGATACTATACGATCTATTGGTCTTCCAATCCTACAGAAAGAAAGTACATTGAAAACGAGACGGAGTCAGAAACCCTATCTCTCTATCTTTGACATAATGTAGTCGGCCGCCATTGCGTCTAGGACCGCGAGTCCTCCAGACTTGAACAGAGTAACATCGTTAGGGCCGCGCGAGATTGAACGCTTCTTAGCGAGTAGTTCTCCCAGCTCTGCTCGAATATGGGTGTCTTCAATCGCTTTCTCTTTAATCGGAATGCTAATGTCTCCGTAGGTGGAGATCGCCTGTTCTCGCGAATCTACGACTAGAATGGACCTTTTGACTAGTTTTGTATCAACCTCTCTCGCGTCGGGTTCTGCAGCTCCTATGATGTTCAGGTGCGAGCCGTCTTTGACCAGTTCTCCCTTGAACAAGGGAGTGTGGGACGTGGTCGCTGTTACGAGCACATCAGACTCATTCACGACTTCCTCAGGAGAATTGGCGGCGGACGCCTCTACTTTGCAGTCTCGCAAAATCTTTCGAGCAAAGGCTTCCCGCCTGGCCATATCTCTTGAAAAGACTACTACTCGGGATATGTCCCTCACCAGTTGAATGGCAGGGACGTGAGCTTCTGCCTGACGACCAGTACCCAACATCCCTAAGCATTCCATATCGCTCCTTGCCAGAACGTCTGTCGCCACTGCAGAACTCGCGGCGGTCCGAATTGCGGTCAAGCTCTCGCCGGGGATCTCCGCAAGCAAGACTCCGCTCTGAGAATCGTACACGAGGATGTCGGACATCACCGTTGGGAGAGAGACTGCCGGGTTTCTAGGATTGAGGCGGGCAATCTTGACGGAGACCGTTCTTTGTCCAGAGACATATGCGGGCATGAAGAACATTGAAGCGCCGTTCGGAACAGTCAACCAGACACGATCAGGGTTGATCGCATTCCCATTCGCGAGTCTCAGATATGCATCTCTCGCCAGCTCAATGGCCTTTGAGTACGGGAGAAGAGTTCTTACGTCAGCTTCCGTGACGCGGAGCAAATCGCCTAGCCCGATTCTTCAGAGTCTGGTCTGTTTCCAAGAATATCGTCGATTCGTTCCATCACTCCAGAGTCCAGCTTGTCTACCACATCGATTGCCTTCATGTTCTCGACGACCTGTTCTGGTCGGCTGGCCCCTGTCATCACGGTGCTGACGTGTGGGTTTTTCAGGCACCAGGCCAACCCCAACTGCGCCATACTACAACCCAGGTCTTTTGCGATCGGCTCCAGCTGACTTACCTTCGCAATATTCTCCGGGGTTATCAGATTCTCCCGCAACCATCCATACCCTTCCAGCGTGGCTCGCGAGCCTGGAGGGACACCATTCTTGTATTTGCCGGTCAGGAGTCCGGAGGCTAGCGGGCTCCAGATCGTGGTTCCAAGTCCAATCTCCCGATACAACGGCAGATACTCGACCTCGACTCGTTCTCGGTGAAGCATGTTGTACTGTGGCTGTTCCATAGTTGGAGGCGTCATACCAAGTTCTCGGGCTATTCCGTAAGCTCGCATGATATCCGCGGCGCTCCATTCTGAGGTTCCCCAGTAGAGAATCAGACCCTGGTGAATGAGATCGTCCATTAATCGAACCGTCTCTTCGATCGGAGTGTTCGGGTCAGGGCGGTGGCAGAAGAACAAGTCGAGATAGTTTAGTTGCAGTCTTCGCAAAGAATTTCGGCATGCTTCATAGACATGTTTCCTCGACAATCCCTTGTCGTTGGGTCCATCTCCGCCCCAGAAGACCTTGCTGGAGACGACGATACTCTCTCTGCGCCAGCCCAAGCGCTTGATCGCATTCCCCATCACAGTCTCCGCGTTGCCATGAGCGTAGGCTTCGGCATTATCGAAGAAGTTCACCCCAGCATCGTGGGCGGCTGACATACACTTGACCGCAACCTCCTCTCCGACCTGCCCACCGTACGTGACCCATGCGCCCAGCGAAAGTTCACTGAGCTTAAGGCCGGAAATCCCAAGCTTACGATAGTTCACTCTTCAACATCTCCCTTCGCTAAGGGAATTCTGGTTACTAATATCCACTTTCCGAAAGGAATATGAGCAAGAATCCTCTCTCGAAAGCAACGAGCGAGATAGTATGAAAACATCTCCCTTGCTATTTGCAATAGCCTTGATCATGACAATCGCCATACCAGTCGCGGTGCACGGAAAGTCCACCTCGCCCAGCTTCGTCAATATCTCACTAATTCGACCGGACGGGGGCAGTGAGCCTGAACTCTCCATTGGACCGGATGGCACCGCGGTCTTCGTCTCGCTCTCCTGGACCCAGTTTGCCACCAACACTTGGAAAGCATCATTTGGACAGACTCCCGCCTTCCAGGGTCAAATCGACACTTCCCTCGCGCCTGGAGTGGGAGGAGGAGAGGACGCTGATGTTGACATTGGCTCAACGGGCACATTACATGCAACGACCCTGCTGGCTTTCTTCAATCCTCAAACCAAGATTACCCAGCTTGGAGTATCCGCCATTACCTGTCCTAATTCGGACTTTTCTGACAATTTTGCTCACTGTACGTCCCGGATCATTGATACAACCCAAGCTGATCGCCCATGGATTACATCCGACGGAGCGCACGTCTACATTTCCTACCACGACTCGGGTTCCAGCACAACGATTCACGTTCAAAGATCAGATGACGATGGTATCACCTTCCACCGAGTAGGCGACCCGATAGTCGGCCAAGCCGGAGCAACGAGCAACTCGACCTTCGACAACGACCAAGGAAAGATCGTAGCGGATCCAGTAACCCACATCGTCTACGATGTTTACGCCTCGGGCGTTGGAGGACTGCAGAAGGCGAAGACCGCCAACTTCAACAACATCTATGTCTCGAAGAGCACCGACATGGGCAAGACCTGGACCCCAACACTCGTCTTCTCTGGAACCACAAATGTGGCGTTGAACAACGTCTTCCCCATCCTCGCGGCGGATCCGCTGAGCGGGAACCTCTACGCTGGATGGTCTGATGCCCACAACGTCTTCCTCTCCAAATCAAACGACCAAGCCCAGAGCTGGACGAGCCCCATAACTGTCAATGCAGCTCCAGCTGTAACAGCTGTCTTTCCTTGGATTGCCGCTCGAGGTAGCACAGTTGACTATGTCTACTATGGGACGAGTGCTTCCAGCAAGGATGATTCCAGTGCAGTCTGGAACGTCTACATGGCTCGGAGCACTGATGGTGGAGCTCACTTCGCACAGACGGTTGTTACCAGCCATCCCAACCATGTCGGAGTCATCTGCACCAACGGCATTGGCTGCCAGCGAGGAACACGCAATCTTCTAGACCTCTTCCAAGACGCGATAAACCCGACCAACGGCTTAGCAGTGATAATCTACACCGACGACACCTTGACGACTCAATCTGACGGCTCACCCCTACCCCAAGTTGCAGTAGCTTACCAGACCGCGTAGCTCCGGACGAAACACAACCTCTTCAACCCTCTTTTTTAGTTCAATCCTCGACGGGGCGGAATGGCTCGACCTATAGGTCCATGGTAGTTGGAGGAAAACTTAGAGTAGAGAGTACGGAATTGGTTGGGAGGCGATTCCTATGGAACCAAGCTCGGTCGAGACAGACAGGATCGTCCAAGAATTTGATGGGGATGCATGCAAGTTCTGCGAGCGTTACAAGAACAAGGGATTATCGCGAAGCAGCAAATTACTCCTGAGATTCATTCTCGATAACGCGGTGCGGGATCGATCGGTACTTGACCTAGGCTGTGGCGCAGGTGGCTTGTCGTTGGAGCTGCTAAAGGAAGGGGCGGCTAACGCTGTCGGGTTCGACCTCTCTCCGAAGATGATCGGCGCTGCCACCGAACTGGCCCGAGCGGATGGATTTGAGAGTCGAGCCAAGTTTCAGCTGGGAAACGGAGCGACGAGTGAGCTCCCAGAATCGGATATTGTGGTCATGGACAAGGTACTGTGTTGCTATTCCGAATGGAAGCCCTTGCTGAAGAACGCGATAGAAGCTAGTAGAGTCATGATCGGTTTCACAGTTCCCCGGGACGAAGGCATCACCAAACTGCCCTTTCGAATTGCCTTGAGTATCGTGAATTACTTCCAGAGAAGGAGAGGAGGTGTGCTCTTCTATTTGCACCCGCTAGGCAGTGTTGACACAACCTTACGAGACTCAGGATTCAACCGTCTTAGAAAACAGACTTCAAGGTTCTGGCTGGTTTTTCTGTACTCACGGGTTTGAGGATGAAAAACCGGTCCGATAGTTGGGACCCTAATTGAGCCTATGATTCGTAAATCGTCTCGCTAATCGATCAATCTTACATAACCCCGATGTTCAGACTTGCATCTGCTATGTTGAAGCTTCGCAAAGCAGTCCCCGACGATATCCCGTTAATATTATCGTTCATTCGAGAGTTGGCCGAATACGAGCGGGCACCGAACGCGGTCTCCTGCACTGAGAAAGATCTGCACCGCGACGGGTTCGGACCTAGCCCAAAGTTTCGAGTGATCATCGCCGAATGGAACGGAGAGCCTGCGGGCATGGCTTTCTTCTTTTACAACTACTCTACGTGGCAAGGTCGACCTGGAATCTTCATCGAAGATCTATTCGTACGATCCCAGTTCCGAGGCAAGGGCATCGGTAGAGCGCTTATGGCGCGTCTTGCGAAGACTGCGATTGCCGAGCAGTGCTATGGCGTGCGATGGGAAGTCCTTGACTGGAATAAGCCCGCAATAGACGTGTATCAGCATCTAGGCTCAAAGTTTCGAGAAGGCTGGCGAATCATGCAATTAATGGGTCGAGAACTGAATGAATTAGCGGAAAGCTCCTCGACTCACGTTTCCAAAGACTAGCAGCACGGTTGGGCGACGGGCGAGGACGAGGCCAGCCATTAGCCCAAACGGCCCAACACAGAGGCTCGTATGGCCTGGAGGCCTCTCAATCGGGGGGTGAGTCTCGAAGCGCTTTTGAGACTCGATTCTTCGACGCTCTGGTGCGCTCAGGGATTATTGATTCATGTCAGACAGCCCAAGTTCGGCAGTAGATTACAAGCCGATCAGAGATTACGGAGTCATCGGAGACATGCACTCTGCCGCCCTTGTGGGATTGGACGGCTCTATCGACTGGTACTGTGCCCCACGGTTCGATTCCCCGAGCGTGTTCGCAGCCTTACTCGACGTGCGGAAGGGCGGAAAATTCCAGCTGTCTCCTACTGAGAAATTCACGACAAAGCAGAGTTACAAGGGGGACACGAACGTGCTCTCCACTATTTTCGAATCTAAGCAGGCAAAGATCGAGCTCACAGACTTCATGCCCTGTTTCATGGAGAAAGGTGAGGCGAAGGGATTCCAGGAACTTCACCGAATTGTCGACTGCGTCGAGGGCGAAGCTGGACTTCGAATCATTTTCCAGCCTCGACTAGATTACGCTCGAGGAAATACGACACTACTGGAGACTGCAGAGGGATGCACAGCGAAAAATCGGGGACTTCACGTCAATCTCGCCTCATCAGTGAAGCTGCGCGTTGCGGACAGCGATATTCTGACTAATGAGTTCAGATTATCGAAGGGTCAGAGGGTTGTCTTCGTTCTCAAGTGGGGGAAGAAACCGGCAGTCCCCGCATCACGATACGAGACTAGCAAGAAGCTTTCCAAAACTCTGTCCTACTGGAAACGCTGGGTCGGGCATGTAAAATACCAAGGACCCTTCCGAGCGAATGTTGTCAGATCCTGTCTAGTCCTGAAGCTATTGCAGTATGCTCCAACGGGAGCAATGGTCGCGGCAGTCACGACCTCTCTCCCCGAGAGTATTGGCACTCTGAGAAACTGGGACTATCGATACTCTTGGATCAGGGACAATGCGCTTTCGGTTCTTGCTCTTAGTGAGGCAGGAGCGAGCAGAGAGGCTTTGGACTATGCAAGATGGCTCATCAATCTCCGCAGACATTCAAAGGAGAAATTGCAGATTATGATGGGCATCGGCGGTGAGAGGGAAATACCTGAGACCACCCTCGACCACCTAGAAGGGTATCGACGGTCAAGCCCGGTCCGCGTTGGCAATGCAGCTTCAAAGCAGCTGCAGCTAGACGTGTATGGAATCCTGGCAGACTACGTCTACTTTCTCCACACATTGGGATGGACGACTGGTCAGGTCTACGAAAACCTCGTCAGGTATTCAGCGGACCGTGCGATGAAGGAATGGCAGAGCCCTGATAGTGGAATATGGGAGATCCGGGAGCCAAAGACGTTCGTAGAGTCGACGATGTGGTGTTATGTCGCTCTCGACCGGGCGAGCAAGATGGCTCGAGAGCTCGGGTATGACGAGGACTGGCAGAGATGGGAGCCAGTTAGAAAGAAGATCAAGAGCCACATACTCTCGGAGGGATGGTCTGAGAAGAAGAAGGCTTTCGCCATGGTTTTTGGAGGAGAAGACTTGGACGCCGCGAATCTTCTCATGCCCCTAGTCGGGTTTCTTCCGGCAAAGGATCCGAAGATGAGCGCAACCATCCAAAGGATTCGGGAAGAATTGTCTGAAGACGATCTGATTTACAGATACAGAGTAGATGATGGCCAGCTAGGAAAGGAGGGCACTTTCACAGTCTGCAGCTTCTGGATGGTCGACTGTCTGACGAGACTGGGAAAGCTTCGGGAGGCAGAGGGACTGTTGACCCAGTTGACGAAGCGAAGCAATCATCTTGGACTGTACTCGGAAGAGATTGACCCAAAGACTGGCGAAGCGCTGGGGAATTTTCCTCAGGCCTACACTCACATGGGACTCATAACCGCGAGCGTACATCTCGAAGAAGCGCGGCGGAAGAGCGGACTGATCCGATATGCCAAAGCGATATCGAACAAGATCAGCGGCCGATGATTAAGGAGGGCGGCCTAATACATCTCAGAGAGTTCTGCTAAATCTGTATGACGTTTAGTTTACGGGAAGAACTTGGCGATTATTGCCAAGATCGCCCGATCGCGGGGACCTCCGTCAGCCAAAGCAGACAATCGAAGTAAGAATTTGTCCAATCTGATCTCAAAGGGTCCCCCGGGGAGGGGGGGCTGCATTGTTGATTGTTCTGATTCGGGCTTTGTTTTAGGTTTTGGGGTTGTTTTGAATCTGGAAGGCGCATTTTTCAGGGTCTGGAAACGAGCAGGAGCCGCAAGGAAAACGAGCAATTAAGGTACGTTGGTCGTCTTTGTAAGATCAGTCAGTAGTTGAATAACGTCGCGATGGTTTTTCAGGTTGAATTTCGCGTAGGATTTTGCGAGTCCTACTTTGATCGAATAGGATTTTTCGGGAAGAACCTTGAAGAGTTCTTCGTCAGCCAGATCGTCACCCACGGCCAGAACGAAGTCGAATGTCTTTTCGGAAAGGAGTAGCTTCGCAGCCATTCCCTTGTCGATCCCGACGTTTCTCACCTCGATCGACTTGCTATCTTGCAACACTTGGAGCTCAGTGTTCTCAGTGAAATATCCTAGCTCATCCGCAAGCTCTTTCGACCGTACAGAGGCCAGTTCCGGGTCGGCGGCTCGATAATGCCAGACTAGGGAGAACTCTTTCTCCTCGGCAAAGGAGCCGGGAAGCCGATCTTCATAGCTCTGGAGAATGGGCCGAACCTTCTCCTTCCAGTTGCTCTCCACCTTGATCGCGGGTAGCCAGTCTTTGTCCTTCTCTCTAATCCAGGCCCCATGCTCCGCAACGATTCCTATGCTTAAGGGTCCGAACCATTTGTGTAAGAGATCTCTATGACGACCACTCACGATTACTAGATTGTTTCGCGGATCCTCCGCGAGCGCGTTGAGAGTTGCGAGGAGGACCGCCCCGGGGACCGCGGTCTCAGGACGCTCCTTGAAGGGCGACAATGTACCGTCATAATCTAGGAATAGGATTCTGTTCGCAGAACTCGTGTAATCTTTGATCAGCTTCTCTCTTGTTGACTTGTCCATTAGACGTGCATTGAACCTTTTCTGCTGGTCTTTGACCGAGTTGAGTTTTCCAGTAAAGTCCTGGCCCCATCTGATAACGTCGTAACGTCCTAGCCTGTTCTGCATTACCTGGTTGCGCCGTACTTGTTCCTCTTCGGGCATTTCCAGACCGGTCTTGAGCGCGTCTACGATTTCTGACTCATCGTTGGGATTGATTATGAGCGCCTCCCCTAGCTCTCGCGAGGCTCCAGCCATCTCGCTAAGAATCAGGACCCCTTTCTGATCGGCCCTAGACGCGACGTACTCCTTCGCAATCAGGTTCATACCATCTCTCAGAGGAGTTACTAGAGCCACGTCGCTCATAGCGAAGAGGCTCAACAATTGGTGATACGGCAGAAACCTGTATCGATAGACTATCGGGTTCCAATCGATTGCCCCGAATCTTCCGTTAATGCTCCCTACTAGTTTGTCGATCTCCTCCTTCATCTGCTCGTAATGCTCTGACCCTAACCTTGAAGGAACCACTGAAAGCATGAGGACCACTTTTCGTAGCCATTGAGGATACCGCTCGAGAAAAGTAGCATAGGCCTCTAAACGGTGCTTGATCCCTTTCGTATAGTCGAGCCTGTCAAGGGACAGAACGACCTTAGGATTGCCTAGTCTATCCCGGAGTGCCCGGGCTTCCTGCTGCACGATGTCGCTTTTCACATTATCCCGAATCTGCTCGTAGTGGATGCCCATAGGGAAGGTGTCAACCCTTACGGCTCTTTCCCCGTCGATCAGCACCTGGCCAAAATTGTGTTCGATTCCCAGGATGCGGAGTATGCATCTGAGGAAGTGTTGTGTGTAGTCGATTGTGTGGAATCCGATCAGGTCAGCTCCAAGAATACCTTCCAGTATGGCTCTCCGCCATTTCGTCGGGAGGGTGCGGAAAACGTCGTACGATGGGAAGGGTGTGTGGAGGAAGAAGCCGATGGGCAGATCAGGCATCTTCGCTCTCAAGAGCTGCGGGAGAAGCATGAGATGATAATCGTGGACCCAGATAGTGTCGTTTGGCTGGACCACTTTCAGTAGTGAGTCTCTGAAGACTTCGTTTACTTTGACGTATTGTGCCCAATCGTTCTCGTCGAACCTGGCATTTGTGGGAAAATAGTGGAACAAGGGCCAGATTGTGCTGTTGCAGAATCCGTGGTAGAACCCGTCCATTGTCTTGGCGTCTAGAAAGACCGGTGAGGCCTGTTGCTTAGCAGCTTTTGACCTCAGTCTGTCCTGAGAACCCTCGTCGATCTCGATGCCTGGCCAGCCGACCCACAAATAATCTCGACTGGGGGACCCCTGTCTGGATGATTCCAGATACGCGGTTAGTCCAGAGACAAGCCCGCCTGGGCTTGCGCGGAAAGCCAGCTTGCCGTCCTTGCTGCTCGCTGTGAACGGTAGCCTGTTAGAGACGACTACTAATCTCAAAGCTGGCTGTTCCCCTGAACTATTCACGCTCCGCCCTCCGCTGACGGTTTAGAATGATAGTAACCGAGCCATAAACAAGCCGAGTACAGACTCCAACTCGTCATTATCTGATGACCAATGGAGCGCCTATTGACGTCTCCGTGAGGACGTGGACTCACTCGTGGGCGTCAAGTTTAAGCCGACGGCAAGAGATTCGAACGTCCGAGTTTCCCTTGGTATACTGCTGGAAGTGCGGGAGCGAGCTTCGAGAAGACGCAGCCTTCTGTTGGAAGTGCGGGGCGTCTGTTCGGGGAACTATGGGCGTCCAGTCTCCAACAGGCTTCGAATTACTGAGAGACGACAAGAATGCCCAGAACCACTGGGCCCGGCGACTAATCGCTTTCATCATCGACGCAGTTATTGTCACGGTCGTACTAGCAATCATTGCAATCGCCGTGTCGATTCCTTTCATTATCGGTTTGAGCTTCCCATCGACGAGTCTAGGGGCATTTCCAGCGTGGTGGAATGCGTGGTGGAGCCTATCGTTTGGCGGATTGATACCTCTAGTCGTCTTCCTCTACTTCTTCCTCGCTGAGGGACTCTACGGTAAGACCCTGGGCAAAGAGATCATGGGTCTGCAGGTACAGAGAGTTGATGGAAAACCAATGGATATGCGAACCAGTCTCATTCGGAACATCAGCAAGATCTACTGGGTCCTACTGCTAATAGACGTGGCGGTTGGATTGGGGACGCACGGTGAGATGAGTCAAAAGTGGAGCGACCGCTACATCGGGACAAAAGTGGAAGAGAAGACCCGCATGACAATAATTCCCTGAGACCCCAATACTATTCACAATATTCACAAAGAACATTTTTCGGATTAGCTACTGAAAATTTGTCGACTCAGCTTTCGCGACATCGACCAGTCATCGCCCTCGTTGCTGCTCGCATCGTCTACGCGATAAACTGGCTGAACATCGGAGCGATCTTCTACCTGATGAATGCCGACCTCAACAGCGGCGTCTCAGGCCTCGGAACTCTCACCTCAAGCTTCTACCTAGGCGTCGGAATCATGCAGGTTCCGGGCGGAGTACTCGCGGCGAAATGGGGTCCCAAGAGAACAGTATCACTAGGCATACTCGTCTCGTCTCTAGCCGTGCTAGGCACTTCCATCTCAGCATCCATTCTTCAAGTTGCAATCCTACGTTTCATCGTGGGAGCTGGAATGGCACTGGTATTCGCACCCTCGGTTGTGCTCATGACTAGATTTCTCGGAGGAAAATCGGGCACTGGCGTCGGGCTCATCAATTCCGCATTCGATATCGGGGGCTTGTTCGGCCTCTTCGGATGGATTCTCCTCGCAACAGTCACGGGCTGGCGGTCTACCCTCGTGCTCAGCGGGGGCCTCGGACTGCTCACAGGACTCTTGGTAATTGCCCTCGTCCCGAAAGACGGAGAGAATGTTCAGTTCAGGTTTTCCACTGGTCAGCTTGGCAATATTCTGAGCGATAGGAACCTGATCGTGTTGGGGCTCGGATCTCTTGGCTCGAACCTCGGAAGCGTTCTCATCTCGAGTTTCATGGCATATTACCTCCAAGCAAGCCTAGCAGAAACCGCGGCAATCGCAGGCATAGTCGCAGCGATGATCGTTGTCCTCCCGATCTACACATCTCTATGGGGAGGAAAACTGTACGACCGCACGAGGAAGCCAAGGCGATTACTCGTCCTCTCTGGCCTAGGAATGACCAGCGCGCTCTTGGTGGCCGCAGCGCCAACGCTTACTGCTGCGGCTGCTGGAGCGGTATTGGGCGGGATAGCTGTCGGACCCGCGTCAACAATCAACTTCGCCGCAGCTCCTACTCGTTCCTCTACTCTTCCTCCGAGAAGAGCCATCAAAGTTCGCCAAGGTGAGCTAATGGCTAGTCCCGAAAACGATGTTGCATCACTCAACCGTTTGTACGAGGATTACTGGGAGTTCATCCTCAAAGAGAATCCCACCTTCGCCACGTATCTTGGAGACCACAGGTACGATAACTGGCTAGAGGATGTTTCTTCGGAAGCCTATCAACAGCGCATCGACCGGTTCAGAAAATTCCTATCAGACCTTAAGGGGTTCAAGAGACCGACTAACGGAGAGGACCGGCTCAACTATGATCTCTTCAAACGTGAACTGGCATTACAGATTGAAGGCGCAAACTATCAGCCGTATCTTCTGCCGATAACCCAGCAGACCGGCCCTCACATCGACCTCCCTCAACTCATCACCTACCATCCGTTCAAGACTCTGCAAGACTACGTGAATTACATCAGTCGCCTGACACAGTTTCGGAGAGTCTTCGACCAGACGATCACAAATCTCAAGACTGGAATAGAGAAGAAGACGGTTCAGCCTCGAAACGTTGTCGAAAAGATCATCCCCCAACTAGAAGCACAGATCGTATCTGTACCCGATAAGAGCGAACTCCACAAGCCGATAGACAAGCTCCCCTCTGAAATTTCTAGCGAAGCGGCTCTCAGAATAGCATCGGACGTAGACAACTCGATCCTGAACTACGTCGTCCCCGCCTACAGGAAGCTCCTCAAATTTGTCAGAGAAGAATACCTACCAAAATCCCGGACACACCCGGGAGTCTGGTCCATTCCCAACGGGAGAGCGATGTACGCTTACAATATCCGGCTTCATACGACAACTAATCTCACACCCAGCCAGATCCACAGTCTGGGAAAACGGGAACTTGTTCGAATCAGCAAAGAGATCGACGCGATTCTAAAAAAGGCCCAGTTCAAAGGCTCCCTCCAAAGATACAACAAAACCCTGCGAGAAGACAAGTCGAACTTCTACACTAATGGCCAGGACCTGCTGAACGGTTTCAAGGAAATTCTCCGACAGATGGACAATAGACTTGCCGAGTTTTTCGCCCGACTCCCCAAAGCTAAGTATGATTTCAGGGAAATCGAGGAATGGAGGGCGGACGCTGCTCCTGCTGCCTACTACTATGCACCCCCAGAAGACCGTTCCCGACCCGGATACTTCTACGTCAACACGTACAAGCCTGAGACCCGGCCGAAGTACATGATGGAGGCTCTCGCATACCACGAAGCAGTTCCTGGCCACCACCTCCAGATCGCAACCCAGCAAGAACTTACGAATCTTCCCAAGTTCCGACGCCACGGCGGATACACTGCCTTCGTCGAAGGTTGGGCTCTCTACGCAGAGTGGCTTAGCAAGGAGATGGGGTTCTACAAAGACCTCCTCGCTGACTACGGCCGGCTCACGGCAGAAGCCTGGCGAGCATCACGATTGGCGGTGGATACCGGTATTCATAGTCTGAAATGGACGCGAGACCAAGCCATCAAGTTCCTCAAGAACAATACCGCCAGCTCTGAGCAAGACATTGTCTCAGAGGTAGACCGGTATATCGCCTGGCCGGGACAGGCACTCGCCTACAAAATGGGTGAGTTGAAGATACGAGAACTTCGAGCCAAGGCCGAGAAGAGAATGAAGCGGCACTTTGATCTTAAGAAATTCCATGATGAACTTTTGAACGATGGGGCTTTGCCTTTGGACATTCTCCAAGCAAAGATGACCCGCTGGACAACAAAGACGACCGGCAAGGAATCCTGAGGGATCCCTCCGGGCGAGGAATTTAAGAGAGTGAGATACCCTTCATAGAGTAGCGTTCACGAACGGAGTGTTGTTGCATGTCCGACAAAGATCCTGAGCTCCAGAGCATAAAAGAGAAAAAATTGGTCGAGATGATGCGTCGGACGCGGGCCCAGCTTCAGTCATCAGAAAAATACGATGGCAAACCGATAATCCTCTCAGACGCGACCTTCTCATCAGAGATCTCAAAATATCCACTGATGGTCGTGGACTTTTGGGCCGCATGGTGCGGTCCCTGCAGAATGGTCGCCCCTATCGTTGAGCAGCTCGCCAAGGAATACTCTGGCCGCGTAGCATTCGGCAAGTTGAACGTGGACGAGAACCCCTTGACTTCTGGTGAATTCCAAGTTCAAAGCATCCCGACACTCCTCATCTTCCGTGACGGACAGCCCGTCGATGGAATTATTGGAGCGGTGCCAAAGTATCAGATCGAGTCAAAGCTCAAAGCCCAGCTAGGCAATTAGCCGATTCAGCAGCTTGCCATCTCTCAAATCTCTGAAGTACAGATAACCTACGCCGCAAGCTAACCGAATGAAATCCGGACGATACGAACGTCTTGCGTAGGCGCACTGAGTCCGGTGTGCAATTTCAACTTCATCGGTTAAGTACTCGACAAGCTCTGGAACACCGAACTGCAAATGTCGACCAAAGCATCCCTGCGTTCAATAGCTCGTCTGCTTCTCCTGATTGGCGGAATCATACTGATTCTTGAGGCAGTTCTCCAGCTTGGCGTGGACCTTCGAGGTCTTCTGAACTTTGCACCACGGGTCCCGTCTCTGGACATCTTCACCAGCGCAATAGTCAGCGTGCTTGTAGGGATCCTAGCTCTGGTCGGAGCGGGACAAATCCGCAACCCCGCATGGAGTATCATCCTGCTGGTCCTGGGGTTTCTGTTGATTGGAAGCCTTGGCGGTATACTCGTCTTCATTGGCGCCCTGATCGCGCTGGTTGCGACATTTGTCTGAGTAGATTCCAGTTCTCATAGTCGGGGGCAGGGGCTTGTTCCCTCAGCATTAGCGACGCTGACAGCAACGCTCTGAAAAAGCGTATCAATAAGGTACGTAGCACAAGTCAACCCTGCTTGTGGGATGATTTTTGGAAATGGAGTTTAGAACCATAGGAAAGAATGGTCCGAAAGTATCCAGAATCGGAATGGGAGTCTGGCAGGCTAGCGACCTGTGGAAAGGTGATGATGAGCAGATCGTTCGCGCAATAACGCGAAGCCATGAACTTGGCGTGAATCTTGTTGACACGGCCGAGGCCTACGGTAATGGGCATAGTGAACAGGTCGTTGGACGAGCTCTCAGAGACATCGGCAGGGAAGAGTTTGTTGTAGCAACCAAGGTCCATGGGGCCAATCTGAGATATGATGAGCTTCAGAGAGCCGCGGCGGCTAGCATGAAACGGCTTGGCGTCAACGAGATAGACCTCTACCAGGTGCACTGGCCCGATCCATGGGAGCAGATTCCTCTCAAAGAGACTATGAAAGCGCTTGAGAAGCTTTACGCTGAGGGAAAGATCCGGGCTATTGGTGTCAGCAACTTTGCGGTCCGAGACCTCGAAGAGGCCAGATCCCACCTGTCCCGGACCGACATCGTCTCAAACCAGGTCAGGTACAACTTTCTACAACGAGAAATCGAAGAGGAGGTCCTACCTTACTGCAGGAAGAACAACATCACAATTCTAGCCTATAGCCCGCTCGCGCAAGGAGCCCTAACTGGGAAGTACAATCGAGGGCATGTTCCAAAGGGCGACATCAGAGACGAGAACAAACTCTTCGCACCCAAGAATATCGAGCAGATAGAGAAGATCAACGCTGTCCTCGCAAGCATCGCTAGGCGACATAGATGCTCGGTCTCCCAAGTAGCACTCAGCTGGCTCCTAGCCAACCAAATGGTTGTGCCGATCCCAGGCGCTAAGAACGAGGCTCAAGCCGAAGAGAATGTCGGCTCGACCAAGCACCTGCTTACCAACCCGGAACTCACCGAACTGGATACAGCCTACGAACTTGTCGACATTGACTATCTGCCAACCGTCCCCGACGTACCAATTGAACTAGTGACGTAAGCCCATACGGAAAGAAGCCATGTCTAAATACTTCAACCATGGGATGCCGGGAATGATGTTCGACATTTTACCGATCGGGACGCGTCTACTATGAAGACAATTAGTTTGCAGCGGAATCGAAGAAAGAGGATTAGCCAAACAAGAGCCCAACGTGTTGGAGGGAAGTCAGCAAGAAGGAACCCTTCCATTCTAAACCCTGGGAGGAAGGCCCCGAACTTTTCGCTAAACAGTACCCCAGACCAGAAAGTATCTCTCAAAGACTTCCGTGGCCAACCGGTAATTCTCGCGTTCTATCCCGCAGACTGGAGTCCCGTGTGCACAGACCAGCTGTCTTTGTATGCTATGGTGATGCCGGAGTTCAAAAAGTTCAACGCTGAGCTAATCGCCATATCAGTCGACAATATCTGGTCCCATCTTGCGTTCGCCAAAGACCGTAAGCTGAACTTCCCTGTGCTTGCAGACTTCGAACCGAAGGGAGAAGTATCTAGAAAGTACGGAGCTTTCAAGGAAAAAATCGGGGAATCTGCGCGTGCGCTTTTCGTTATAGATGGTGAAGGCATCGTTCGGTGGAGTCATCTCTCGCCAGACGGTGTGAACCC
Organism: Candidatus Bathyarchaeota archaeon; assembly: GCA_005888635.1. GTDB lineage: Archaea > Thermoproteota > Bathyarchaeia > 40CM-2-53-6 > 40CM-2-53-6 > 40CM-2-53-6. Next base: position 46,538 of record VBAW01000025.1, read on the forward strand.
TGGAGCAGAAGGCATCCTCACTGCTCTCGACCAACTCGCCAAGCCTAATGCGTGAATGAGGATCGGTTGAAGCATGGCAACGACGACAGCAACCAGGCATAGCCGAAGAACCAGCAAGACCCTGCTGGAGCCAACAGGCAAGGAACTCGAGACTTACGAGGCCCCCAAGCTTGTGATTCCGGTCGACCCTGGTCGCGACCATATCCAGGGAGACCCGAAGGCCATCCTTACCTTAGTAGAGTACGGCGACTATCAGTGTCCATTCTGCGGCGCTGCTTATCCAGAAGTGAAGAAGGTCCAGAAAGAGCTCGGATCAAAACTACGATTCGTCTTCCGAAACTTTCCCTTAACCAATGTTCACGAATTTGCCCAAGTCGCGGCTGAGACAGCTGAAGCTGCGAATGTTCAGGGAAAATTCTGGGAAATGCACGATTTTCTCTACGAGCACCAACGAACTCTTGGAGATAATAGTGTAGCCCTCGGATATGCGAAGAAGATTGGACTCGACACTCAGAAATTTGAACGCGAGATATCACAGCACGTCTACCAGAAGAGAATCAAGGAAGACTTCATGGGAGGAGTACGGAGCGGCGTCAACGGAACTCCAACATTCTACGCCAACGGCGTGAGACATGACGGTCCCGCCGAGGCCGAGGCGATAATCGAATCACTCAGAGCTAAATCCTAAAACTGGTTCACGAGCCTCAAGCATTATGAGGCTCTCACTCGCAGTCTTCAATCAGGAATGACCGCAACGGGTTGCATAACACTTAACAGTCGACCTTCTGGCCCTCGCTTCCCTACGATGATGAACGTTTCAAAACGCGGCAATGCGCGGCTTCTCGCGTCAGGCCTGTTGCTTCTGGCCGTGTTCTCCTCAATCGGCTCATTTGGACATGCTGCCGTCTCCCTCCCCGTTCAACATGATTCACTCGCTCTGACCGTTAACCCCGATAGGAGCGTCGGAGTCGCCTGGAATACGACATCATCTTTAGGGACCCTTACGCAGAATGTCAGCAGCTATTTCACGCCTGGCTATGCGATACATTCCTCGTCCAGCTTCTCACAACAGTCAAGCGCTGTAGTTCAGACCTCAACGATCCAGTATCAACTACCCCCGCCAGCTGTAAGCATCTTCAACTCGATCAGCCTCACAGCCACACAGACAGGACTCACGGGATCTGGGTCTCTAATGATCACCACGAATGTTCCGACGAGCACCATAACGGCCACTTTCTCCACCAGCCCCACGCGGGTGAAGGTGAACGCCACGGTTCAGCTCCACTTCTCCCCGGCATTTTTCGGAGGAACATTCCTTGCTAACCAAACAGTGTTTCAAACCGAGTGGAACCGTACATTTGGAAACGTGACATGGACTGACAGGATCGCCTCTCAAATCCAGAATGCGACCGTCCATTTCGTAACTGTTACAGCCTTCAACGGCACCCTAACTTCCATCGACTCAAACCAAGCCACTGTCTCCATCGGATTTGTGGCAGTACCATCTCAAACTGGAACCGACTTTGTCACAGTACTCGAAAACATTCTGACCCCTTTCGGGGGGGTCGGATTGGACCCGATAATCCGGTCAGCCCTAAACCTTCAGACAGGTGAGACTGTAAACTTGACCTACAATGGCTCGACGTACACCCTGACTCTACAATCCACCACAACTTACGTCAGCGACCTAGATGATCAAGTGAACAAGCTGAAGACGCAATACCTCCAGCCACTACTCGCCGTATTTCCAGCGGGAACCGCCCCCGCCTCGTTAGTGTTCATTAGTGCGACCTCGATCATTATTAACCAGATGTCTACGACGAGCGATCTCGATCTGAGTGCTGGAACCTCTTCGACCAGTCTCAAAGGACTCGTGCTGAAACCCCAAACGTTCGGAAGCAACACTAACTTTACGATACCCGGACTCTTCCAGACGATAGGCAAGAGTCCAACGCCTGGAGTGAACTTCACACTGATCGGCGGCTCGGACTCGAGCAACCAAGTGAAAATCGTCGTCCCAGCGGACACCCGCCAGCCTAACAGTACTACATCGAACTCTGCAACTTGGACGAACCTCCAGGATGCCTCGACGCTCTCAGCGGTAGAATTCCAAGTGCAGCCATTGCCGAACAGCTTCCTGGCCTTCCTAGTATCTCCGGTAGGCATTGGTATCGAAGCGATTGTAGCGATCGCTGTCATCGCAGCGGTAGTTCTCTACATGGCTAAGAGACGCGCAACGAAATCGTCGATTCCATCGATGTCCGGACCGACACCATCTCTAGGCTTGGGTCTTAACCCAGCACCACCCGCACCTTAACAATCTTACAGAATTCATAGAGTACCTAGCAGGTACGTACCACACCTCATTTAGTGTGTACCCGACTAGTCGCCGCCCCTCTTCTAATACGGAATCCTGCTAGTGCCGCTAGGAGGACGAAGAGGACAGATGTGGTGATAAGGACGCTTGTGTGGTTGCTGGCGTAGAGGAATCCGCCGATTAATGAGCCTACCACGAGTCCGAGCTGTTCGAAGGTCAAGTAGAATCCGAACTGGCCAGCCCTAGATTTCCCCTCTCTCATGTTCGAGAGCAGAGAATATGCGACATAACTCGAAGCATGAGCTCCGCCGAGCAGGAACACCATGGGCACAACTAGCAGGGGAGATCCTGCTAGGGCTATTCCAAGAGCCCCTCCCGCAACCAGCATGAGTTCCTTCGCTATTGTTGACCCTGGATTCCGAGTGGCAGCCCATCGACCGAGAAGGATCGCAAAGATTGCGCTACCCAGAGACTGGGCAGTTCCCAGAAGTTGGATCTGAGCATCCGTGAGATGAAGCTGATCTTGAAGGAATAATGGAAGGAATGATGGTGAGGTAATGCTGAAGGCTACTGCTCCGCCGAAAAGGAATGCGAGAATCGTCAGCTCTCGTGAAGACCTTGGTAGCTCCAACAATGGAGCCTTCGAATCCACTTCCCTTGGTGGCTGGCGCTTTAACGGGAAGAGGATGATAGTAGAAACGGTCCAGAGTGCTAATGTGAACCAGAATAGATCCCGGATACTCAACCAGGTTAGCAGTAGGCTTCCGACGGCGGGGGAGAGGACTAGACCTAGTGGGAATGCGGAGTAGACGGCTCCAAACGCTGACGACATACGTTTCTGATCGCCCAGTGCGCTGATGAACGCGTTCATTGCGGGCACGTTGAAGGCTGAGAGTTGAAGGATGATCAGCCCTGGAATTACGTCGGACCAGGTTCGTGAAAAGTAGAAGAGGATAGGGACAGGGATGCTCATCGCCCATCCAATGATGAGTAGGGATCTGTTGTCGTACTTGTTTGCTAGGATTCCTCCGGGGATCATCGATATGGCGGCTGCGAAGAAGCCGATGGAGGAGACGAGGCCGACCTGTTCCGGGTTAGCGTTGAGCTTAGTAAGGTATAGGGACCAGACATAGTTGTAAATTCCCAGACCGAACGTCCAAAGGAAGAGAGAGAAGAAAAGGAGGCGCAAATCGCGCGGGAGACTCCGGCTCCAGGAAAGGATGCCCATCCATCTCATCATCTAACGCGGGACCAACCATCTTCCTACTGCGGAGTGAAGAGAGCCTCCGATAGACTGAGGTGAATTAAGCTACGCTTATCCGCGTGTTGCTCTTAGTAGCTCTTGACCCTAGCAGCCAGGCTGCTTTGAAGCTTGCTTTAGAGCCGTGATAGTTTTCTTCAGATAATGTGGAGCCTCTCGGGGATCGTCCAGATGCTCAGCGACTGTTCTGACCAGCGCGCTGCCGACAATGGCTCCATCTGCCCCCGCGCGTAACAGCGATGAAACGTGTTGGGGCTGACTGATCCCGAACCCTGCGGAAATTGGAATCACGCCTTTTGCAAGTGATTTTACTTTCTTGACCGTTTCCAGCGCTTGGGGACTGAGCGTGTCACGTGGGCCCGTAACGCCGTACAGAGAGACGAGATAGACGAATCCCCTCGACTTTTCAAGAATACCCGCTAGTCTCTTTTCCGACGTGTTCGGTGCCGCTAGGAGGATGCTGTCAATGTTGTGTTTGAGAGCCGTGTCACGGAATCTGTCGCCTTCCTCCATCGGTAGGTCGGGAACAACGACGCCATTAACACCGTTGTCACTTGCATTCTTCATGAACTGATCTATGCCCATTGCGAGAATAGGATTGTAGTAAGTCAGGATCACGAAAGGTGTTGTATACTGTGATGAGAGTTCTCCGATCGTATCGATAATCTTCCTAGGGGTGGCTCCTGCGAACAAGGCTCGCGTGCCTGCCGCTTGGATAACTGGTCCGTCTGCGACAGGGTCGGAGAAGGGGATCCCTACCTCGAGAATATCAGCTCCACCTTCGATTAACGATTCAGCGTCTGCCACAAACGCTTTCGGGTCTGGATCGTGACCCATGAGATAGGCAACTATTACTCCTTCAGCACGGTTGCCTAGTTCGCGAAATTTCTTTTCAATAGGGTCGTCACTGCGGGAATTGTTTTGCAATCGTGTCCACGTCCTTGTCTCCTCGGCCAGAGAGGTTTACGATTATCGAGTCATCCTTTTCGAGCGTCTTCGCCAGCTTTGTAGCGTAGCTAATCGCGTGAGCAGGTTCCAATGCTGGCATTATTCCCTCCAGTTGTGAGAGCCGATTGAAAGCCTGCAAGGCATCCTTGTCAGTCTGCGTAACGTATTTCGTCCGTCCTACGCTCATCAGGTAGGAGTGCTCTGGACCAACCGCGGGATAGTCAAGCCCAGCCGAGATGCTCTCCGTGGTCTCGATCTGACCCTCCGCATTCTGCAACACGTAGGTCATCATTCCATGAAGGACTCCTTCTCTGCCTGCGACGAGCGGTGCAGCATGCTTCCCAGGTGACATATCGTGTCCACCGGCTTCGACACCGTACAGGTCCACGTCCGGGTCATTGAGGAATGCGTGGAATATGCCGATCGAGTTGCTTCCCCCGCCAACGCAGGCAACAACACTCCTTGGCAGCCTGCCTTCTTGCTTCAGGATTTGTCGATGGGCCTCTCTGCCGATGACGCTCTGGAAGTCGCGGACCATGGTCGGGTAGGGGTGTGGGCCCACTACGGACCCGAGAAGGCAGTAGGTATTTTCGACGTTGGTGACCCAGTCCCTCAACGCTTCGTTGATGGCGTCTTTAAGTGTCTTGGAGCCTGAGTCGACGGGATGCACTTTGGCTCCGAGCATTTTCATTCTGTAGACGTTGAGCCTCTGTCGTTCCATGTCCTCGCTGCCCATGTAGATCTCGGCCGCTAAACCGAGAGCTGCGCAGGCCATTGCGGTGGCGACTCCATGCTGCCCTGCTCCTGTCTCGGCTATGATCCTAGGCTTTCCCATCTTCTTTGCGAGTAGTGCTTGTCCGAGAGTATTGTTGATCTTGTGAGCGCCGCCATGCAGGAGATCTTCTCTCTTGAGATAGATCTTGGCTCCCCGAGCATCATCGGTCAGCCGGCCGGCGAAGTATAGCGGGGTTGGTCTTCCCGCATACTGTTCTAACCAGTTCGCCAACTCCTTCTTGAATGACGGATCCCGAGAGAAGCGCCGATAGGCATCCGCCAACGTTTTCAGTGGTTCCATCAGGGTTTCAGGCACGTATTGTCCGCCATACTTTCCAAACTTGCCAGCCCCGTCTGCTGAGCCCAACTTTGCGAGGCTTTTCAAGCGTTGACCAGTTCCCGCACTTTCGACTCCACGTCAGACGACTTCATGATCGACGTCCCAACGAGGAACGCTTCTGCCCCGGCATTTCTCAGTCGCACAATGTCTCTCGGATTTTCTATGCCGCTCTCGGAGACGACCGTGCGATCAACATCACCGTTCGTGGCAAGGACCCTTTCCGTCGTTGACATATCCAGTTGGAACGTGGAAAGATTTCGGTTGTTGATTCCATACAAGTCTGGCTTGTATTCGGGAAGCTTCCTAAACTCCTCCGGGCTATTCGCCTCTAACAGAACTTCAACTCCGAGTCTACCCGCTTCTCGCACGAGTTTGTCGAGTGGCTCCTCAGTTAATCTTCTACTGAATAGTTCACTGATCAGTACAACCGCCTTGGCCCCAGCCTTAGCTGCGGCCTGGATTTGTACAGGCGACACAATGATGTCCTTCATTACAACTGGGACATCGACTTCACGGCTCAGCAGTGCGAGGATGTCTAAATTTCCTTGAAAATCTTCAGGGTCTGTGAGGACTGAGATGGCGCAGGCTCCGCCTTTTAGCATCGCTCTTGCGATTCGGAGCGGGTCCCCATGTTCCCGTATTTTTCCAGCAGAAGGAGAGGCGAACTTTACTTCCGTGATTACCGGCATACCTTGAACCTTCTGAATAGTTTCTGTGAGACCTTTGCTAGGATGCCCTCCTCGCCGGACATTGTCGTAATAGCCGCGTCCGACCCTCGCGCCTGCTTTTAGAGCCAAACCCGCGATGTAGTCGACCATCGAATCTCACGCCATGGTTTCAAGTCGCTCAGGATTCCCACCGCTCAGTTCGACCAGTTGACGCAGGATCTGGAGTCCCTTTCCGTTCTCAACAGCATTGAGAGCCAGTTCGACTCCCGTCCTCATATCTTCGGCTGCTTCGCAAAGTACCAGCCCGGCCGCGGCGTTTGCCGCAACGATCTGGACCCGGGGATCATCTCTTCCTAAATGACCAGAAAGTATTCTGGCTGTAAGCCGAGCGTTCTGCTCAACGTCTCCACCGGCCAGCATCTCTGCAGTGGTCTCGTTTAGGCCGAGGTCTTCAGGCAGGATTTCTTCTCTGACTGTTTTCCCGTTCTGGTGTCTGACGATGACGGTCTTTCCCGTTAGGGAAATCTCGTCGACCCCATCAACCCCGTAAACGGTCATGACAGATCTTGCTCCGAGATTACGGGCGGCGACACACATCGGTTCCAGGAGTTCGCTTTCATAGACTCCGATGAGCTGAGCATTTGCCCCCGCCGGGTTGCTCAGCGGACCCAGAATGTTGAAGATTGTGCGAACTCCTATTTCCCGTCTAATCAACGCAACGTTCTTCATGGCAGGATGGAAGTTTGGTGCGAACATGAACCCGATGCCGATTTCTTCAATCGCTTTCTCAGCAAGCGCGGGCTCGATCTCCAGCTTAACGCCGAGCTGTTCCAGAACATCTGCACTACCACAACGGCTCGTAAAAGAACGGTTGCCATGCTTTGCAACCCTAACTCCAGCTGCTGCTATTACAAAAGCCGCGGTCGTGCTGACGTTAAAGGTCTTAGTCCTGTCTCCGCCAGTACCACAGGTGTCAAGTAGGTAGCCCTCAACCTTCGGGTTTACTGCTCTGCTGAAGCTTCTCATCACTCGAGCTATCGCGGTGATCTCGTCAACTGTCTCGCCCTTCTTCTTCAGGCCGATCAGGAAGGCGGAGATTTGCGAAGGCGTCGCCTGTCCGGTCATGATGTCCATCATTGCAGCCTCCGCCTGGTCAGGGGTTAGGTCGTGGTCTTCAAGGAGAGCCGGAATATACTCCCTGATCATCTTGGATTAGGCCTCCGGGAGATTACTGATCGTGAATTGCTGTTGGGCGGCATCATGATCTTTTGTTACCCTTTCTTTATCCTGCGAATGAGATCCTCGGATAGGTCGCGAAACTAGGTCTGGTCAGAACTGTTTCGGTCTTCTCACCGAGCCCAGTCGGTGCGTTTACCGGGTTTGCGTCGCTGTGCACAATCTCTGAGATGGCACGCGTCATGATAGTCGGATCTTGGTGCTGGAAAATATTCCTGCCAATCGATACACCGACGGCCCCTCCTTTGATAGATTCGTAAACATCTCGAAGACACTCGCTCGCACTGTTTGCTTTTGGTCCTCCTGCAACAACGATCGGTACTCTCACGCTGTTGACGACGTCTCTGAAACTTTCGACGTCACCAGTGTAGTTCGTCTGCACGATGTCTGCCCCAAGCTCGTATCCTAGTCGAGCCGCGTGACTGACGACGTCGTGCGAATGTTCGTCCCGGATTTTCGGTCCTCTCGGATACATCATAGCGAGTAGTGGTATGGAATAGTCGTCGCACTCGTCAAGTATTCGCGAGAAATTGTCAAGCATATTTTGCTCATGTTCCGATCCGAGGTTGATGTGGACTGAAACTACGTCGGCGCCCAAACGGACTGCTTCTTTGACGGTGCAAAGCTGCGTTTTCCAGTTGGGGTCACCCGCTAAGCGAGTGGCTCCGGACAGGTGGAGAATGAGACCTAAGTTGGTGGTGTCAACAGTCTTCGCGACTCCAGCGTGCACTAAGATCGCGTCCGCTCCTCCTTTGGCAACTTGATCCACAATTCTCCTCATGTCCCCGAGTCCTTCGATCGGACCAGCCGGTACTCCGTGATCCATCGGAACAATGACGGTTTTGCCATCGTCCCGGAATATTCGTCCGAGTCTGCGTGTCTTTCCCGATTCCATCATGATCACTAAACAAAAGTTGAGAGTCGATTGTAAACCACAATACGGAAAACAACTGCGGCACGAGTTCCGCGGCGAACACTAGAGCTGCAGATGATACGTTCCCGCTGATTCTTCGAGTTGGAAAAACTGGACTTGCCTAAGTTGACAACAAACAGACGACGGCAGTATTGAAAGCAATCTGTGCGACGAGTAGAGAGTGAGCGGGGCGAGTCTTGGTGCTTGTGCCTAGTCGTCGAGGATGGTCTCGACGCGGCACTCATGCCAGAAAAGATGACCACCCATCGCCCTCACACCAATTATGCCGGGAAGCTTTCCAATTTGCCTTTTTAGGTTTGCGGAACCGGGTCTAAAGCAGACGCGAACTCGCGATTCTGAAAATCGTGCTAGTAAATGTACATGACAAGAGACCGTGAAAAAACGGGAGTTGGAAAACGTGAGCAACATTCTAGATAGGGCCTCGCCCCTTTTTGACGTACGGGTCCATTATGGCAATGATCCCAATCAGTTCGCCGAGCTTAGGTTTCCCAACGTAAAAGGATCGTTTCCGCTACTCTTCGTTGTCCATGGAGGGTTCTGGCAATCCGAATATGACCTATCGCACATCGGACATCTCTGTGCCGCCTTCACTTCCAGAGGGATAATCACCTGCAGTATAGAATACCGGAGAATCGGGAACCCTGGTGGCGGTTGGCCTGGAACTTTTCAGGACATTGGTCTTGCAACTCGTAGCATTTTCCGAGATCTGTCGAATGATTCACGCTTCGACCAGGCTCGGACAGCCATAATTGGGCATTCTGCAGGGGGTCATCTAGCCCTCTGGTTGGTTGGCAGTCACCGAATCAGTAAAGACTCGCCTCTTCACAACGAGCAGAAGCAAGAAATCAGAAGGGCGATCTCGCTCGGAGGAGTGTCCGACCTACGTTCCGCGTGGAAGAAGAAGCTGGGACGCGGTACCGTGACACGGCTCATGAGTGGAACTCCGGAGGAACACCCAGACAGGTACGATGCCGGCTCACCAATCGAACTTCTTCCAACAGGCGCGAGATATGCACTAGTTCACGGGACAGACGATGATACCGTCCCCCTTTCCCAGTCCGAGGCATTCGTCGAGAAAGCAGAGAAACTAGGCGACCAATCTACACTGGTCAAGCTTGATGGCATAGGCCACTACGAGCTCATTGACCCAGAATCAGAAGCATGGCAACCGGTAGTTAGAGCTGTCCTGTCTCTACTAGACTTGGATCAACACCGGTAGCGGTCCGCCCGCTCTGCTATTCGAGGCCTTAGCCAATCGTATGTAGAGTTTCGGGTTGGAGGTCTATCAGGAAGATCTGACGTTCTTAGCCACAAGTCAAAGTTTTGAGACCATCTCAAACAGGATGTTGGTTGTCTTCCAGTTCCGAGTCGTAGCCTTCACTAACAGCGCTTTTTCGATTGCACTGTTGGAGAGTTTGGTCCGACCATACCCACCAGGACAGTACAAGTAGATTTCACGAGGGATTGCGTAAATTCGGTCTGGGCTCATTGCGAGTGTTTCCAGTTTTTTCTCGGAGCCTCTTTGGGCGGCTTCCGAGAGAAAAGTAACATGCAGCTTCGAGGAATCGATGCCCTTCTCTTTCAAGAACGGATTACTCGCGATAACATTTCCTATTTCCTTTGATGTTCTGACAAGGACGGGTGTGTCGAATCCGAAGGATTGGAAGATTGTTTTGCCGATACGTTTCGAGAGGGTTGCGGAATTTTCTGGCGCGGTTTGAAAAACTATGTTTCCACTCTGGACATAGGTCTCCACGTTCCGAAAGCCGAGACCTTGGCAGAGTCCGCGAAGAACGTCCATCTTGATTGTGTTGTGTCCGCTGACGTTGACTCCTCGCAACATCGCGATGTAGGCGGCCATACTTTGTACGTGATCGAGATGCTCTAATTGGAGTTCGCCATGGTGAAATCGTCCACAAAAAGTCCGGGGCCTATCGATTTCCCTCCGGACGGTCCGAACTAGCTTGTTAGGTGATACAGAGCTAGGAAAACGGCTTTTATCTAATTGGCGCGAAAAGTAAAATGTCTTATACTTCTATCTTCGTGCCATTACAGAGGAGTATAGGCGCGTTTACTTGAGCGACGATATGGCGGATATCAGGAAAGAGCTGCGGGAGGAGATCAGGTCGCTGAAGGATGAGGTCCGGCGACAAGTCTCCCAGGCTATCGAGAAGTCGGGAAATGGTTCAATCAGAGTTGACCTTAACAAGGACGACGTGGCTCAGACAGAGCCTTCCTTTGTTGTCGTCAAGGACCTTGTCAGACAGATTCGCGAGAACGTCAAATCAAGTCTAGCCATGAGGGGCGAGATTGCCGTCGACGAACTTGTCGATAGCATGCCCGAGACCACGGCAGCCGACCTCCTAAAATCTCTGGCTAACACTGACCGGCTAAAGATGGTCAAGATGCTCTACTCGACAAGGAAGACATTCTCAGACTTCAAAACAGCCACTTGCCTCGAAGCAGCCTCGGTCAATAATCACTTGAAGAGCCTGCTGAATATGGGACTCGTTTCGCACAGCGACGAAGGAGGCTACGAACTTACAAAGAGAGGGAGACTACTCGTTAGGACTCTGGCATTGATGAGCGAGGCACTTGGAGGAGAACAGATTGATTGAGATAGGACGCGACTCTGCAATGTCGCTAGTGTTCAGGAGAATCGCAGGCACGTTCAGTGGCCTGTCAGTACTCCTCGCTCTAGTCTGGTTGATACGAGGACCACTCGGAATACAATCATCCTCTACTACCCTACTGCTCACTGCCTTCGGCCTATTTTTCGCGGGCCGAGTTCTTCGGACTGAGACTAACTCTGGGGTGGGCAGAGCACTTGTCAGCTTCCTCTGGAACCTCACAGCCGGATTCGTCGGGATCATATTGTCGATCTGGATCCTCGGCTGGATCGCGTCGTTGCAGTCGAGCATCTTCCCAACCACGATCTCTAGCTGGGTCCCGGACCTTGTCATCGGAGCAATCGCGACGGGTCTCGGAGCATACGCTGTGCAAAAGTCCGGCCTTGCAAAAAGGGCGGTGAAGCCGTTTCTGGTCGCCGAAGGCAGAGGTCCCACAATGAAAGGAACCAACCTAACCGTGAAACAAGACACGGTCGGAATGCCAATCAGACGTGAAGGACGGACCATCGGCTGCGTACTACTCGGTGAAGTATCAACCTCATTCAAGACCCCGATGGGAATTGTGAGCGCATCGCTTCCGGGTCCCGTCACGACAGTCGGAATCCCGTTTCAAGGACAAACCGTGACCAACGATGAAGCTCTGAAAATGACAGGGAGAGAACCTAGTCAGCTGATCGAAGAGACCACTTCGCGCGCAGCGAATGTGGATGTTGGACGGATAAGGATCCGCGACGGGTGCATGGGGGACCGGTGGAAGATAGGTCCACTCATCTTCGACTGGGACGGGGACGGGGAGCACCATCCCAAAGAGAGATGGTTGGCGAAGGGGACTGGCAGCGCGTACGTTACAACCGACGGCCACCGCTCCACTGCAAAATGGAACGGCAGCACCCTTTCACTCGGGGATGGCTCAATGGAGCTCGCGGTCGGCTCCGACAGCTTTTCCTACTCTCCGACAGAAGTCAAGACTGCTTCACCACTTCACTCGCTTCATGTCACTCAGGACAGGATTACACTTGACACTCGAAAGTTCACACTGAAGATCCTAGGGGACAATGTCGTTTTCAGGACTGAAGACAAGACCAGCAGAACAGAATCTAAGGCACTCGCCAACGACCTGAGGGCGCTCCTTACCGAGACGGCGAAGAAGCAGGTGAAGGATGTGATGGAAGAAACCCCAATTGACCTAGTCGAGATGCTGAACACGACAGAAGAGGTACTCGCGAAATATGATTGAGGAACCAGCAATGATAGCCGAACCAAAGCCACTGGAGACAGGACTCATGAAAGCGATCGTCCGCGAACGTTTCGGATCACCAGACGTTCTCCAGATCAAGGACGTGGAGAAACCAGCTCCGAACGAAGTACGTGGAGTATTGGTAAAAATCTATGCGTCCTCCGTGAATGCCGCAGACAAGCATGACATGAGAGGAGCTTCGCTCGTGATACGCCTTGTCGGGCCCCTGTTTCGACTAAGCATGGGAGTCCGCCGGCCAAAAGAGCCCGGACTGGGCACTGATTTCGCTGGCGTAATACAGGCAGTAACTAATAACGTAACTCAGTTCAAACCAGGAGACGAAGTATACGGCGTAGCCAACGCCGCTTACGCAGAGTACGGTCTTGCACGTGAGAGCAGGATAGCCTTGAAACCGAGCAATACTTCGTTCGAACAGTGTGCAGCGGTACCGATCGCCGGATTTACGGCTCTACAAGCTCTCCGCGACCATGGGCACATCAAACCCGGTCAGAAGGTGTTGATCAACGGTGCAGGCGGTGGAGTAGGAACTTTTGCCGTTCAGATTGCCAAGGCATTCGGAGCCAGAGTCACCGCCGTGACCAACTCGGCGAATCTAGACATGGTCCGCAAGCTCGGCGCTGATCAAGTTATCGATTACACTCAGGAGGATTACACCAAGAAGGGGGAAGCCTATGATCTGATCGTGGAGATTGGAGCGTCTCATTCCATCTCTGACTACAAGCGCATAATGAATCCGAATGGCACCTTTGTCCTCGTCGGCTTCAAAGACAAGATCGTGAGGCGTCTACTCTATTTCATAATCAGAAGCCGATTCGCGTCGCGCGGAGACAAGAAGTTCACGTTCTTCATCGCAAAATCAAACCATGACGACCTCGTCGTCCTGAAGGACCTCATCGAACAAGGAGACATCATTCCCGTGATCGATAAACGCTACCCCTTGACAGAGACAGCCCAGGCTATTCGCTATTTCGAAGAAGGACGCACCAGAGGAAAAATAGTGATCACTGGAGACCATGACACCGACAAACCAGTCTGGTCCGACTCTCACAAACCGCCCGGGAGGGGAACATCGCGATGATTCTTGTTATTGGTGGTTTGAACGGTTTCATAGGTTCGAACACGACAGAAGCGCTAGTCGACTTGGGCCAGGACTGCGTTGTCACACGGCACAAGAATACGGACGTTCCTGGTTTCCTTCAGAAGCATATTGATCATCACCGCGTGTTTATCGAACCTGCGGACTCGACTTCAATCGCGGACCTTCGAAAGATAGGCCAGAAACACCAAATCGAAGGCATCGTCAACGTCGCTGGAGGCTTCGCCTCAGGGGAGGCCCTCTGCGCGGTCTCAGAGGATACTTCGACATGCTCGACGCCACTTTCCGAGTCGCCCAGGAATGGAAAGTCGAACGGGTCACATTCTCGAGTACAGGAGGAATGTACCTCGGGCTTTCGGGAACGGTGGACGAAGAACATCCTATTGCTCTTCAGAGTATGTTCCCTATTCTTGCGTATCAGAAGATTGTCGAGGTGGCCGCAGAACAGTTCGCAAAGAAGACAGGGATAAGCGCTATCTGCGTACGGTTAATGGGAATGTTCGGACCTTTTGACGGTGCACAGCTCGGTCTCCCAGCACGTCTCGTCCATGCGGCTGTAAGCGGAAGACCGCTGAGCTTCAAGGACGTATTTTTCGGTAACGCAGACGATGCCGTAGATCTCTTGTACATCAAGGACATGGCACGAGCGATCGCACTGCTTCAGATCGCAGAGAAGCTCCAATACGACGTCTACAACATAGCCTCGAGCAAGGTCACACCCAATAGAGAACTGGTGGACGCGGTCAAAAGAGTGGTCCCGGACTTCAAAGCAGACCTTCCCCTTGGACGCTATCCATTTCCACCACTTCCTCTTCCGGATACCAAGCGGCTACAGGCGGACACCGGCTTCTCGCCGAAGTTCGACACTCAGTCGGCAATTCAACACTACGCCGACTGGCTCAAGGCTGGAAACCCCAAGTAGCCCAGATACTTAACGATCCGGCCGGTCAAGCAAGGTTAGTGTTTTAGAAGCGCTAGCCTGTCCAAGGTGGGAGTTTCAAAGCACGCTCATAGGCTGCACGGTCATGCACCGGTTCACGGTCGCTGTGTGAAATGATGACTTGCTCGAATGGAAGCTTGAGCAACTCTCGCAGCGCTGGCAACGCTCGCTTCTCATGCCACGGTGAAGACCAGACCCGGAGGACTCCAGCTCGTTCTGTCAATGCGTCTCCAAAAACTATGACCCGCTGTTCGGGCAGCCAGAGAGGTGTCTCTAGCCGCCCTCTTCCATCGTAGAGGGCGACAACGCCTCCAGGAAGCACTCCGTCTGATTCGAGTATCTCCAGCTTGCTCTTCGGAACGTCGTCGGGCCAGAAGAGTCTCGGACCGAAAGCGCGGACCCGATAGCGACTGACGAAATCATCGACGTCCCGCACGTGGTCAGGAATTGTTACCGCGGCTATGGTAGGCGGCCGACTGTCCAGTCTCTTCCACAATTCTTCGGCGGACGCTTTGGGGACGAGCGGGTCAATCACCAGACTCTCGCCTCCCGATTCGACATAGGTTGATGTCACGATCGGCTGCCAGTCATCGCCAGGCTTCCAGTGATGATGTTCCGCACGCCAGATCCATAAGCGATTTGCTACATCGCGAATCTCGACCTTGCTGGTCATCGACTGCATGATAAGATTGTGAGATCCAGTATATGAGATAAGTATTGAGGCGTGCTACGCCGGCAGATTAGTGAGAGCATTCAGATCGGCCTTCTCATTACAACAGTGGCTGTTCTGCCGGTCGAAAGGGGTGCGATCGTCTTGAATCCAACCTTTTCGAACATCTTGACTGTTCCACAGTACATGTAGTTTGATCCTTGATCAGTCTTACTCACGGGATAGGCTTCGACGAGCCCCCCGCCCTTCTTCCTTATCGCTTCCAGCGCCGCTTTCAACGCGACGCTAGCTACACCGCGTCGCCGATGCTGTTTGTCGACGACAAAGCAAGTAATTCTCCACAATCTTTCTGTACCACCTTCGAGGGCAAGTCTTCGATAGTTCTGAGTATTGTCGACACGAGGAAGCTCCTCCCTAGGCCCATATTGGCACCATCCTACCGGTTCTCCCTTTGCATAAACAAGGATCCCGTGGGCACATCCTTTCTCCACGAGCTCTGCTTTCTGCCGATGGTTTCTCACCGCTCTCTCGGCCCGGGTCCGCGGCTGCTGGTTCTCAGGCAAAGAGTAGGATGACACGTGATGATGCATGCACCAACACCACCAACCATCCCCTACCACTCCTTGCTTCAGGAAGAGCTTTTCAAAATCAGACCAAGTCCGCTTCGACAATTCCTTCGTGGAATACTCTGCAGGAAACTCAGCGGACATTCCAAACCCACGATTATCCCCAACCGGACTAAAACCGTATCGATTAATGTCGATCAATCGTGATTCGTTCGGTGTCCCCCCGGGATCCGACGCAACAATGCTTATTCAGATTCAGGTGTAGAATGAGAAATCGTTGCAAAAAATCATCGACGCCCACGTGCACCTGTCTGAACGGCAAGACGATGCCCTCATCCGATTCGCACAGGTGAACGGGCTGAGATACACCCTAGATGAGTTGCTTGGCACCATGGAGAGGTACGGGATCATGCGCGGTCTGCTTCTTAGCCCGCCCCTGCAAGGAGCAACCTCCCTTCCAAACGACAAAATCATCACACTGTGCACACGGAGCGATGGGAGGCTCGCGCCCGTGATTACGGTAGAGCCCACCCCCAAAGACGTCAAGGCCGCGCTCAAGCTCGCCGAGGAGAACAAGAAGGAGGTCAAGGCCTTCAAAATCAGGCTGGGTTACGTGAAGGCATCAGCGCAAAGCCCCGTGTTCAACGGGTTATACGATTATGCTGAATCAGAGAGGCTCCCAGTGCTCTTCCACACCGGAGACACAGCGTTCAGCACAGGGGACCTTGTGCACTCGCATCCGCTGACACTTGACGGACTCGCCAACAAGAGAGAGGGACTCACCATTATCCTCTGCCACTTTGGCAATCCATGGTTTGAGGATGTCGCGGAGCTCATCTACAAACACCCGAATGTCTACGCGGACATTTCCGGATTGATTACGGGGAGTAAGGGATACGCCGAGAAGTATGTAGAGTGGCTTGCCAAGAAGATCAGCGAAGCTATCTACTTTGCTGGCGGCGCAGAGAAGATAATCTTCGGAACCGATTACCCAGTCACGAAACACTCCGAAGCATTAGATCTAGTGAGGAGATTGGACGTAGAGGAAGTTGACAGGGAGAAGATACTTTGGCGCAACGCCGAGCGAGTCTTTCGCCTATGACCGCGAAGGAGGATATCGCGATCATAGACATTCCGACGAGGGAACGGGCTGGCTTGGAATGGATACTAGAGGAGAGTTTCGAAGGATGGTACCTACTGCATTCGAAAAAGACCCTTCGAGACATTGAAGTGGTCAGAGCCGCAGTGTCGTTGGGCAAGCCAGTCGGGTTGGTCATGTTGAAAACCCTAGAAGGGAGCACCGGGTATGTGTACTACATCGCCGTAGCAAAGGCTCACCGGAAGAGAGGCATCGCGAAACTGCTTCTAGAGGACGCCCTTCGGCGCTTCAGAGTCTCCCGCATGAAAGAAGTGTTCGCTAGCGTGGAAAAGAACAACAAACCTTCTGAAGCACTTTTCGTGTCAGAAGGATTCACACCGACGAGCTTCAGCGAAGTCTCCAAGAGACATGGGAATCTTCACACACTCAACATGTACAGGGAGATGCTAGTCGTTCCTGGCGAGGTCTTGTTACGCAAAGCGATGGCCTGAGCTTCTCTATCTCTTGAATTTAACTGAAATCTTGGCCGCTTGATACTCAGCGTAATTTGCGAACTCTTCTTCAATTGACCTTCTTTCTCTAGCTATCAAGGGTCGTAGCGGGCTTACATTCGCTGTCATGCCTGCGCGATCTTTCTTCCTCTTCCAGGTTGCCGCGACAAATCCATCGAGAAGAATTGTTCGGTTGACTGCGGCGAAGCTCCCAAAGACGTTCTTGATCCTATCGTGAGTGAGGAATCTGGATTTGTCCCTGTATCCCATCATCAGGCTGTCAAATTCAGGAAGAATAGTCACTCTGGGCGGTTCAACTGGCTCGCCTGAGTCTTCACCAAACGAAAAATATTCTCTGCTCGAATGGAGATTCTCCTTGGTCAGCTCCTTCTCCAAAGCATCTAGGGCTTTGTCTACCTGGTCCTTTCGAAGGAACGACCAGTACAGAATGTCTTCGCGAGTTACTGGCCCGTAACGTTCGATGTACTTGCGAACCAACTCAACCGTGCACTCTTCCGGGTCGAGAGGGGTGCGTGGCGCGGCAAGGTAGTCGGCTGATCCCATCCAGAGGCTCTCAGAACCTTTCCTTCCAGCATTGACGAGGAGACCAAGATAAGACATCTCCGACATACCCGTCCACGATGGCCCGTGGGTCGGCGTGCTTGACCATCCTCTTTGCAGTTTCATTCTGCTTCGCAGACCATGTTGTGTTAGCCTTTCAATCATGAACTGCTTGACTTCGTTTGACGTTGCCGCTCGTCCTTTGATGTGATCCAGGAATGGCTGGTAGAGAAACCGGACTCTGAAATCTCGGTCGGGAATGCCACGTTTTTTTGCCGTCCTGTCGAACCAGGGTTGGAAGCGTCTGCCTGGGCCACCGAGCACGTATACCCAGTAATCCTTTGAAGGAATGGTGTGCATCGTGCTTCTGACAGTCCAAGTTCTGACAAGACCTCCCCTGGGTCTGAGCTCGGATGTAAGGTCCGAGTCCCGGAACCCGTCTACCCGGGCCCAGAACGATGAGTAGCTTTCGAGAAGGTCCTGAGAATTCATGCCGCAACATGCTTCCGCGACCTTCACGGCAGCGCGTGGCCCTGAAGCTTTCCGGGAGAGATATTGTGAAGTCAAGAGCCTTCTGTTAAGAGCCCTCAAGACTGGCGAATCCAGCCAACTCGAGAGATTCACAGATGTAGAACACTAGGGCAGAGACTTATGCATTAAACAGCATGCGTAGTAACGTGATGGAGATCCGCTCGATCCTGTTACAAGTCTTCTCTACGAGTAATCGCGTCTCCAGCCCTGTTCAGTAGCACGTTGATCGACATTCCGGTGAAGGCAATCGAGATCAACACCAGGGCGACAGCTAATATCGGAAGCGTGGCGGGTCCCATTATTGCAGCGAGCGCCTCCGAGACCAACACCAGCAGAATAATCGGTGAGACCATGATCAAATTGATGATTGTTTGAAAGAGGAACCTCCGGATGTCAGCTAGCTCTTGTGCCTGAGACGACAAGATATCATCCGCGGAGCTCTGACCATATCTTGACGCAAACCACATTCCACCAGCCATTGTGATTCCCGCGATTTCCAATGCTCCTGGAAGTGCCAGCACTACGCCCAGCAACAGCGACGGTGAGGACAGCTGGCCTAAGACCAAAGGCACGCCAACCGCGACAGTGACCGGTACTAGATAGAACAGCAACGGCGCTACCCGCGCGCGATAAACCTCTTTCACGTACCTGCGCATGCTGACTGGCGATGATTTCAGGATCCAGAGGCGCTCTTTCTCAATCCAGCGGGACGCTGTCCCGGACCCGAACGATCCGATGATGAAGAGGATGAAGAGAAACGAGGTCGGCGAGGACTGGAAAGATCCGGAGAGTGCGTAGATGACTAGGAACCCTGAGAGGAACATGGCGTTGATGAAGAGCGCCCGGGCTTCTCGGGTCCTGCTGATCAGAATCTTCTCCTTCAGCCGCACTATCGACCAGATCGATTTCCCGCGCGGGTCCAGCCGTGAGGTTTGGTTCGGGTGGTCGAATTTTTCCCCGCCTGGCGTTGAGACTTCGAGAAGTTCGTAGAAGTGTCCGCGTGCCATCCGTACCCCGAGAACCAGGAATCCTCCAAGCCAAGCAAACAGCAACAGAAGATCAACGAGATAGTCGAGCCCTCCCGGGGTCCCGCTGACAAGACCAACACTGACAATCGCAGCGAGCCCGTTCGGCAGGATCCTCGTAACATCGGCGATCTCGACCGGGATTCCGGGAATTAGCAGAGTTATCGGAAGGAGACTAAGAACCAAGACAAGTACGATGAACAGGTTTCTCCAGAGTTTCTTTCGCTCACCGATCCCGCGCCCTAGCGAGAGCGTGATGTCCGCGGCAAGAAGCAATCCGATTACTAGGAAGACGAGAGTTACGAGCCCGGCCAGAATGGCGGCGGTCATTGGCGTGTGATAGTATGCGGAGAATCGCAGGTAGAGGACGATTATTGGGGGAAAACCGAACAGCACTGTCGTGAGTGAGTTGAGCAGGACCTTGGCTGCGAAGACTTCCCGTGGTGGCACTGGAGAGGTAAAGACGTAGTCGACATCGCTTGAACTAACAGGCAACCCGCCTCCGTTGAAGCCGCTCTGTATCAGCCCAACAAGGTAGAGTGCGAGGACGAGACTGCCTGCAACTTCCGAGAGTCCAGTTGTCAAGCCGACCCTGTTCGAGAACGAGAGGTACGTAGAGCTGCCGAATAGGATGAATATTACAGAGAAAGTTTCTCCGATAATTAGGCCTAGAATTGTGGCTTTGGTAAATCGTCCTTTTACCCAGTATCGGATTAGGATTCCAACGGTTCCGAGTGGACTTGCAACGCTCATCTTCGAGCCGGGTCCTCGCCCTTCTCTTCAGTCAACCGCAGGAACACGTCTTCTAGTCTCGCATCGCTTGTAGTATTCGCCATATGCCGAAGACTCTCAATATCGCCCACCGCCACGATCTTCCCATGGTCAATGATCGCAATCCTTCCTGCGTGGGTCTGAGCCACATCGAGATCATGAGTTGACAGTATCGTAGTGACGCCTCTCGCCGTCTGTCCACCGATCCAGTCCTTGACCGAGACGCGAGTCTTCGGATCTAATGCTGTCAACGGCTCATCCAACACTAGAAGCTGGGGATTGTGCAGACTCGTAGCAATTAGCGCCACTTTCTGCTTCATCCCTTTTGATAGGGTTCCGACCAGACTATTCCGTTTCTCCTCCAAGCCGAAGCTCTTGAGCAACTCGGAAATCTCCCGGTCGAGAAGATCATCGGGGACTCCTCGAATCTTCCCTACAAACTGCAGAAACTCTAGCGTAGTGAGCCCTGTGTAGAGACTCGGGTTCTCCGGCAAGTATCCAATCATCTTCTTCGCCTTCTCAGGATCCGCGACAATGTCTATGGCTCCGATTCTGATCGTCCCGGTTGTCGGTCTAAGGATTCCTACCAGAGTCTTCAGAAGAGTGCTCTTGCCCGCTCCATTGGGTCCAAGCAGGCCGAAGACTTCGCCTGAAGCTATCTTGAGTGAGACGTCGTCGAGAGCCACGAGGGTTCCATAATGTTTCGTAAGGTTCTCGATGGATATCTCGACCATGTTCGTCGACCCTTTCTGGAAGACCGATGAGCAAGACATCTAGCGATACTTAACGACCAGCTCGACGCATCAAGAAACCCACCTTCGTCCAAGAAGCTAGGTCCCCATCATTACTGACACTGACTTTCCAATAAGACAGGGAAAGAAAAAGAGGAGAGTGTAATTCTTGATCGGACGATAGTCTATTGGTGAATCAGTCCGTGACCAGTGCTCTGGCCGCTGAAGCTCTCGTGGCCCCGGTGAAGCGCGTCGTAGTGGACGCCGCAGAAGCTCTTGCCGCAGCTGTTGCAGAACTCTGTCGCCCGCTCAGTGCAACGGTTGCTCGTCGCCATTGTCTCGTCGAACGAGCCGAACCCACCAGTTTCCATCTCTTCGCAAGTCTTGGTCTTCAGGCTCTCATGAGCACCATGCTCATGGGTTGGACTCCCGAAAGTGGTCGGCTGATGCGCTGGGGTTGGATGAGTGCTCGTAGTAGTGTGCGGATTCGGATGGGGCGTACCAGTGTGATGCTCTGGATTGGTATGCGCGTTGTTCTTGGGCTTCGTCTTGGATTTCATGTCGACTCATCAACGAAAAATTCACGGCCGGTCATAGTCTATTTCTAACCCACACTCTTCGAGCCCAGTAACAACCGACCCCCTAGATGCTGATAGTGAGCAGTCTCCCGATCCTCACAAGTCTTAAATCGAAATGTTTCGCGAGCCGAGTTTCAGGCGCGTGAGTGGGGCCTCCCACCCGTTGCGCCTCGCAAGAAAAACCCCGGAGTAGGGAGGCAAAATGATCAGACCAGAAAATAGAAGACCATGGGTTCCTAAAACCGCTGAACTCAGTCTGACCGCCGGCCTCGCGGCCATCTATACTATCACAACCTATCTCCCGCTGAGCAAGTTCATTGGCGGACCTGGATTTATCACCCTCGAAATCGTCATGCTCCCAATAATCGCCGCACTGTTGAGACCACCCCTAGCCTCTGCAGCGGTCTTCGTGGGCAGTCTCGTAGGGGCGCTGGGACAGTCCAGTTTCACGTTTGTTTTTGGACCTTTAGGGCTTCTCATCCCGTTGATTGCAGTTGCGACCGGAAGCATTGCTTTCCACTACCGCCTTGGACCCGTGGTCGCTTGCCTCTATGTCATAGCTGGCGCAGTTTACTACGTCGTGCTATCCGGGGGCGGAACGCTTTTCTGGCTTGTTCCGTACTTTCTGGTAATAGTCTCCCTTCCCGTGACTTTCAGGATTCGGGACAATCCTCGCATAGGATTACTCTCTTTCTACACTGCCATGGCCGAGCAGGTCACTCTGAACATCTTGAGCATCAGTATTCTGGGCTTGACGGGGCCATTCTGGCTCGGCGTTACACCGTTGATGTATGGAGAGAGAACGCTTGCGACGATAGGTGGAGCGGCAGGAATCGTTGCCCTTAAATCGGGACTTGGAGGCAGACTCGACCTAATAGAGCGGTCGCCGAGGGAGGTGAGACAGTAGAAATGTGTGTTACACCAGTCGTAAAATGCTGGCATTGTGGAGAATGGTTCGTCAAGAAATCCAACAGAGAGAGCTTCGAGGCATGTCCGAGCTGCGGAAAGGGCTTCGAACAACTCAGCCCTGAGGCACAACGGGCCGTGAAGGCTACGCTAGCGCCATTCTTCGAAGTACCTAGGCTGAAGGCAGAAAATATCGCAGCCTAGGTTGCCTCCATTTTTTGAACTAGCAAAAACTCAACCATTTTCCACTTGTTTTACGAGGCACGTCGGCAGGACTGTTACCAGATTTTCAACGCATGGGTTAGGTGTGGAATTTGACCAACCATGAGCCTCTTAACACTCGGTTCTAATGAAGTCGAAGAAGAAAGCTAAGACCCGTTCAAAATCTAAACCTCGTGCCAAATCGAAGGCGCACACAAAGAGCAAGACTCATGCTCGCACCGGGACAAAGGAGGCTCATCCAGCCATCGTCGAATCGATTCCTAGCCCGAATGTCACTCTCAATCCTGCACTGAAGACGTGTCAGGAGGTAGAAGTCGGCGACATCGGCGGATTCGGCAGTCCAGATGAACTGGAGGAGCATGAGAAACGTTGCGCCGAGCCAGCCACAGAGTTCTGCAGCAACTGCGGCAAGAACCTGTGCCGCAACCATTACGATCTGATCCATAGAGACCACGATAGTAGCGGACACTCCACCAGCTCCAACATGACGCAGCAGTAGAAAGACCCCAGGGCAAACCCTGAGAGTCCCCTGTGAAACGCCCTAGAATCCGCTTAGGATCAAAAACCTGAGCATAGTCATGCTAATCCTCTGAGATCAGGGACGACAATCCAGCCGTCGAGTCTAACATCATCCCGTAAAATCTTTAATGGTCCAGAATTCAAGAATATTTCTAGAATCGACCCATCCTTGCGTGACAGATCCGGCTGGATCTTATTTCCGGTTCTAGGCTAACGGCCAGAATCTTCTTTTCTCGTTAGTTGGGCCGCAACAACTAGGGAGTAGTGACGGTGCCCAGTCTCAGTTGTTTCTCGTCTTCGCCGCTGTCTGGACCGCGAGCTGCTTTAGGAATCTCGTTCCAACGGGGTCCGTCGCAGCCCGAGTCTTGCTTGTAAACGGAGAGTCCGGCACCCGGGCATACATCATCATGTACGGCGCCATCGCCAAGACAATCTTGCTCTCCGCCTTCCGAATATGCTCCTCAAGCGTGCTGCGCGGCGTTCCCAGCTTGCCAGCCAATTCATCCGCGGTTGTCCGTTTCGGAATCTCGTAGTATCCTCCCTCGATCGCAGCCAAAAGCGCCTTCATCTGCTTCTCAGTCAAATTCCCGAACAGACTGCTTAGTGACAGTAGGAAAGCGTCGTCGGTCATGCCTTCAGCAGATCCCTTGTGCAAGACCTCCGTCTTCCCCACTTTGTCCAGGCCCTTCAGTAGACCCCTGACGTCGTTGTCTTCGAAGCCGACCAGGCGGTGATATTCCCATCCTCCGAAGAATACGGGTGGAGGCATCTGGAGGAAATTGTTCGCCCGGACAATTGAACCTACAGAAGTTCCCTGTCCAACGCCGCAGATGCAGGTGCGGACCACCATCTGAAACTTGTCCTGGCACAGAGTCTTCGCAATGATCTTACTCTGATACTCCTTGGAATAGTAGACGAGTTCCTTCTGCATCTCCTGAAAAGAATCAAGACCGTCAGATTCAATCTCCAGGATATCGGTATGATCGTTGCACCACAACGCGATCCTCGCTCCCGGAAACTTCTTGCTCAGACGATTGTGAGGATCCTCGTTCCTCTCGTCAGGCTGAACGCGTAGGAATAGCTCGAACATATGTTATACGAGTGAGAGTTCCCGCGGGGATGATATAAGGCGTGTACCGGCGTACGCCAGCTAGACAGTACCGTACTGTGCCCCTCAAACTGATGCCGGCGCTCGCTTGCTCAAAGATAATCCGATCCAATGGAACATTGTCTCTCAGTGAAAAAGAAAATGGAAGCACGTGAAGACTGGGTGAGAATAACTCGCGGAATCCAAGAAGCGTTCTCGGGTCTTATCGGTGCAGTTGGCGCCGTAAGGGTTGCAAGAAAGGATAGGAGGACGAAGCCTCGAAGCATTCGATTGATCTCGTGGGCGGGACGCGCCAACACTGATGCTTGGTTCCTAATGCAATTGGAACAGAGCAAGAATCGAGCCCTACTCTACTACACGAAGAACCAAATCAGGTAGACGACGCCCGCCCACCGCAGCCGGCTCCCGACCGTTACAGCGATGTTTTGAGCCGGCTACGGGGAAATTCTATCCTAAGACGGACGAACTCAAGTTGACCTCTAAGCCAGTAATGCTACTCGGAAACCTTGCTAGCATACTCCTTACGATAGTCGCTCTACTCCAAGCCCTCTCCTGGACCATTGCAGGACTGCTAATACTCGCCACTCTCTCAATCACTACACTATTACCTCTCGGCAATCCTCTAAGCAGAGCGGACCGCTCACAGACAAAGAAACCCGCAAACCATCTGGGACCAGCAGAGTCAAAATATTCTCGTGAAAGAACGCAAGATAAACAGACCGCAAGACCCAATCAAGTACCGGCAAGACCCGAGTTGAAACCTCTTCCAAAACGTGAACCATCAAAATCCCCGTCACAACTAAAGTCAGACTTTCAGAAAGCGATGACTCCGAAGATCACACCACCGAAGACTATTCCCGGGACTGTTAGCCCCGCCAAGTCCATTCCTGCGAAACCCAACATTCCAAACCAGGCTATGCTCAAACCGATTCCACCAAAAGCGGCCTCTGCTCTTCTCAGCCCACCAACGCCAGTCCCGTCGGAACCAGAGCTCGGCAAACCGACAGCAATAGAGAAGGGCGACTATGTCAGCTTCGACGTGCAGTTAGATCAGGGAAAGTCGATTACGTGTGATGTGACCGCGAGCGGCCGAGTCAACTTCTACATTCTAGACGACGACAACTTGACTACTCTAGATCTTGGAGAGGAATTCTGGAGCGAGACAGGCGAAGAGGATACTGAAAAGGCAACTCTAGAGTTCAAAGCTCCCCAGAACGGGAAATGGTTCCTAGTTGTTGAGAACACTGAGACAAGAGAAGTGTCGGCTACGGTAAACATCAGGAAGACCCCGCCCAAGAATAGCCCTTGACGCAGTAGGCTTCTAGAAGTATCCGCATCAATCATCGCGTCATCTGACCCAAAGCCACGATCGGTGCGCAAGGCGCTTTTCTAAGCAAAGCCTACATTCCTCAAGACAAAGGCCGCGGCACCATCTTGCCATCGTGTCCTTGGCGCAATTTGTTAGGAATGTTCGGGAAATCTATGAGTCGCTCTCCGACCGATAGCAAGGTTCTGTTGCTATTATTCGTGCTCAGCTTGGCATTCTCCTTAATAGTGTCCGAGCAAGGCACCGAATCACTTGGAGCAATCCGTTGGACGTTCAACTCGATTCCGATTCCAGACTTTACGCTCGTAGCCATCCCTCCGAGTGTTGTTCCAGCCGACGGAACTACTCTCGCCACATCAATCATCCTCGTAAGTCCCCTCAACGGTTTCACCGGGAACGTAGCTCTATCAGATCTCACTCTTCCGACAGACCTCTCATGCACAGCGATCCACCCGGCCGCAATCCCAAACAGTTCGGGTGAGGCGACGATCTCGTGTACTTCCAGTGTTCCGGGAGCCCACGACGTAACAATCTTCGGAACTTCAGGTGGAATCAGACATAACGCCACGGCTACATTCACATTCACGACCTCGGCCGCTCCCGACTTTACAATCGCGGCCGCTAGTT
Source organism: Candidatus Bathyarchaeota archaeon (assembly GCA_005888635.1). GTDB lineage: Archaea > Thermoproteota > Bathyarchaeia > 40CM-2-53-6 > 40CM-2-53-6 > 40CM-2-53-6. The sequence goes on from VBAW01000025.1 coordinate 72,672, forward strand.
CAGTGAGCTTAACCCCAGACACTACAGCAACCTCAAACGTAACCGTGACTCCTCAGGGAGGATTCGACTCCGAAGTGAACCTCACAGTAACCGTCTATCCAAGCTCCGGGCTATTAGTATCCCTAATTCCTCAACGTCTGGTTCTCGGATCAGGAACTGCGACCGCCGGTTTCAGCGCCTCCGCGCCGGGAGACTACACCGTCACGATTACAGGAATAAGCAAATCCCATTCGCACACGATCACGATAGTTGTTGCTGTTACACTAGCCGGCCCGCCCGACTTCGAAATCTCTGCCGGCTCCAGCTCCATCAATATTGAAGCGGGCAATCCTGGCATGACCAGAATAATCGTTACTCCCACCAGTGGATTCACGGGTGCCGTCACACTTGCCGTCGCAGCCCCGGCGGGCATTTCATGCAGCCTCAGCCCCACCAGCATCCAATCCTCGGGCACAAGCACTCTGACATGCAACAGCGGCAGACCCGGCGAGTACACGATCACTATCAAGGCCACAGGTGGAACCAGTACGCATACCGCAACCATCAATGTGCACGTCGCTACCCTATCGCCGGCAGCACCCGCACCCTCCACGATTCTGGGACTGGCGCCCGCCACCTTCTACGTAATTATCGCAGGAATAATCGCCGTTGTCG
>VBAW01000114.1 GCA_005888635.1 Candidatus Bathyarchaeota archaeon
CTTACGGTACCCCAACCGGCGTCGGAAGATCAGTAAACGTTTTCCGCAAAGATGGAAAAGCTGTCTCCCTTGACAATGTTTCAGTCACGAAACCTCGACATGAATTCGGGTGAAACCCTTGTCTGACAAAGTTGACGAGAAGCTCAAAAGGCGTGAGGAGAGATACGACCGAGAGCGACGCGTCAGGATAAAGTCAAGCGAGGACTTGGAGACTCTCGAAGAAGTCTTTGACAAGCGGACCCTTCTGACAATCCTAAAGATTCTCAACATCGGAAAGCTGAAAGAAATAACTGGGGTCCTTAAGGCAGGTAAGGAGAGCCGGGTCTATCACGGACTCGACCCGCAAGGCAAGGAGGTGGCGGTCAAGATCTTCCTGACATCTTCCAATATTTTTAGACAGGGGAGACTGAAGTACATTCTGGGGGATCCGAGGTTCAAGGACGTCCCTCACGACACGAGATCCCTGGTTGATATGTGGGCTCTGAAAGAGTACAAGAACCTGGAGCTAGCTGGTCAGGCCATCACGGTGCCCGCACCGATATATGTTGAAAAAAACGTCATCCTCCTGGAATTCATCGGAAAAGAGGGAAAATCTGCGCCGCACCTGCGTGAAGTACCCCTTGAAGCGCCAGCTGCATGGTATAAGAAAACCCTAGAAATGCTGAAGACCCTCCACGACAAAGTGAAGCTGGTTCATGGGGATCTAAGCGAGTACAATATCCTGGTCCCAGACGGATACCCCGTTTTCATCGATTTCGCCCAAGCAGTCACGATGGACCATCCGGAGGCGAAGTTGTTCTTGAAGAGGGACGTGGAAAACTTGAACCACTACTTCGCGGGACTGGGAGTCAAGACCCGCCCGTTCGAAAAGGTGTTTCCGGAGATAGAATGATGGCAGAAACAAGAATGAACGCTATGATCCCGAAAGAGAGGATCGGAGTACTTGTTGGGCCAAAAGGATCAGTGAAGTCAACGATCGAGCAGAAGCTGTTTGTTGATCTGAAGATTGACAGCGAGTCAGGCTCCGTCGACATTGGAGTAAAACCCGATTCTCCCGATCCTTCCTACGCCTTGAGAGCAAAGGATATGGTTCTGGCGATAGGAAGAGGATTCTCCCCACCGAGAGCCTTCTCGCTATTCAACGAGGATTATACTTTCGACATCGTCGACCTGCATGACTACTTTGGCAAGAACGAGGCGGAGATCCGGCGAGTCGACGGCCGAATCATTGGCAAGGAGGGAAGGGCCCGACGGAATATCGAGGAATTGACCGGGACCTTGGTCTCGGTTAGCGGACACACGATCTCGATCATCGGAACTTTCGAATCTGTATCAATGGCCAAGGACGCGTTGGAGAAGTTGATCGAGGGCCGGCAACACGGGACCGTTTATAAGATCCTGAAGAAGAGAAGAAGAAAAGTCAAGAAGGAGAAAGCTCTAGGACTGTGGGAAGGGTCAGAGCCAGCCAAGAAAAAGGCGTAACGGCCGCGGCAATCTCTAGGCCGAGAGCATGACAGTCGCCGAAGTCTTCCAAGAAATTAGTGCGGCCGACTTCTTCTATCGGAACCGAGACATCGCTGGCTTCACCAGCCCATCCAGATCGATCTACTCCACTATCAGAGAACTCGTGGAGAACTCGCTTGACGCCTGCGAGACTGGAGGCATCCCACCCGACATCTACGTCAGGCTATCCCACGAATCAGGACCATTGGACGGCCCTGGAGTTTATGATCTAAGAATCGAGGACAATGGCATCGGAGTCCCCGGGGATGTCATTCCATCGGCGTTCGGCCAGGTTCTCTATGGTTCGAAGTACAAGCTCCGCCAGACCCGCGGCACCTTCGGGCTCGGGGGGAAGATGGCGTTGTTGTATGGACAAATTACGACGCATGGCGAGGCCCAAATCAGCTCTAGTACCAATCCCAAACAGAGGATAACCGAGATTGGGCTGCGAACCGACATCCAGAACAACAAGCCGATCGTACTGAAGAAGAAGACTCGGTCGAACGGTTCTCACTGGAAAGGGACCATCATCGAGTTCAAGACTGAAGCAGACTATTCCAGGGCGATGCCGAGGATCCTCGAATACTTCAAGCAGACCGCCATCATTGTTCCCTACGCCAATCTCACGTTTGTAGATCCTCGCGGACGACTATATCACTTCACAAGAGGGACCACAGTGGTGCCGCCTGCGCCCACCGAGACATTGCCACACCCTCATGGAGTTGATGTGGAGACCGTCCAACGGATGCTCAAGCTCACCAACGCAAAGACTCTGCAAGAATTCTTGCGCAAGAACTTCCAGCGAATCGGAGAAACGACAGCGCGAAAGTTCCTCTTGTACGCGAAGCTCGGGTCCAAGAAGAACCCACGTAATCTGTCCTCTGCTGATATCGTGACGTTGGTCGGCGCCATGAAGAACTACGAGGATTTTGTCTCACCTGACCCAACGAGTCTCTCCCCGCTGGGCGCCGACCTACTTGCCACAGGAATCAAGAAGGAACTAGGCATAAGTGATGAGGATGTCCAGAATGGATCCGCGTACGTTGCAACTCTCCAGCGAAAGCCCGCCACATACTCGGGTTTCCCATTCATTATTGAGGTAGGGATCGCTAGTGGGAAGCAGATAGAGACCCAGGGGAAGATACTGCTCTTCCGGTTCGCAAACAAGATTCCTCTACTGTTCGACGAAGCTAGTGATGTTTCGTGGAAGGTGGTAGAACAGATAGACTGGCGCGGCTACAGAGTCATCCCGGGCGAGACACCGCTCGCTATATTCGTCCACGTTTGTAGCACGAAGATTCCGTACAAGACCGTCGGAAAGGAGTTCATTGCTGACCGTCCGGAGGTTGAGCATGAGATTCTCAACGCGATCAGAGAGGCTTCTCGGAACCTTCGAATCTACCTTTCGCGACGGGAGCACCTCGCTCAGGAGAAGAGAAGAGTCGACGTCTTTGAGAAATATCTCCCGAAAGTGGCTCAGTTCTCTACGAAATTGTCGAGGGCTAAGAAGGAGCCTGACATTAAACCACTGCTCAAGGGTCTGATAAAATATGGTGCCGAAGAAAACGAAGGAGAAGAAGAAGAGACCCAGTAAAGGGGTCATGAAGGAGAGGAAAAAGGAAGTCCTCTCCTCCCTCCAGCATCTAGGCGGCGAAGTGTATGAGCAGCTGGCGAAGAAGGAGTTCCCGACTGTCAAGATGCCGAGCAGGTCCATTGCCAACATCCTCTACGACAAGAAGACCCGCCAGTACATTCTTGGAAACAGAAGCGTGAAGCGCAGTGCTCGTAACGTCCGACACATTCGCCCGTTCACACAGTTATTGTGGACTGCAATGTTTACGGACGAGCTAACAGGGCAGAATAAGACCAGCACCTTGCGAGACGTATTCTACTCGGCCCAGGCCTACGAAATGGATTTTCAGGACCAGCAAGAGAGCGACAATCTGATCACAGACCTAGAAACGGTTACCGGGTACTCGAGAGAAGACTTCAACGTCTTTCCTGAAGAACGGAGTGCCATTTTCGGGGACCTAACTGTCGAGTATACAGTGCCTGGATATGAGGGGCGGACGCTGAATCTATCCTCACACCCGGACGGGGTCATGATCGGCCCCGCTCTTACAACCTCAGAGTTCATCAGGCCAGACAAGAAGAAAGTGGACAAGGTGATCGCGATTGAGAAAGGTGGACTCTTTACGAGGTTTATTGAGGAGCGAGTTCACCAGCGGTTTAACGCGGTGCTGATTCATACCGCAGGCCAGGCGCCGCGTGCAACGCGCTTCTTGTTAAGACGATTGAATCAGGAGCTGGACCTGCCTGTCTACATATTCACCGATGGTGACCCGTGGGGAATGCACATCGCCATGGTCATAATCTCCGGGTCCGCAAACGCGGCGCATCTTAGAGAGCTGAATACTCCCGACGCGATCTGGGGCGGAGTCTGGGCCACAGATATCGTAGACTATAAGCTGCCGAGCGACCCCCTGACGGATCTGGATCTGAAGCGATTGAACGAGCTTGAGAAGGATCCCCGTTATGCTGGAGGACTCTGGCAGAGAGAGATCGACACCTTCAGGAAAGTCCGGAAAAAGTCCGAACAGGAAGCGTTCAGCAGATACGGGCTCACCTACATCGTGGACGAATACTTGCCGAAGAAGCTGAAACTCAAGTCGAACGAATCCTAGGCAAACGCGTTCAATAGCGTTTGTCACCGGCATGAATTATTGATCCTCTCGATCCCCCATAATCCGCGTTCTAGTGACCCCAGTTGAAACTCGTCTTCATCTACGGCCCGCCGGCAGTCGGAAAGCTCACCGTGGCTACTGAGCTCGTGAAGCTGACGGGATTCAAACTATTCG
>VBAW01000059.1 GCA_005888635.1 Candidatus Bathyarchaeota archaeon
GAGCCGGACTTTGGATTACTACGCGTGTAGAGTGTTCCTGTTGCCCAGTAGAGTGTTGCGGTGAAGGTGACCTTCTGGTTGGCGAAGCTGCTGCTGATAGCCTGGTTGAAGCTGAAAGAAATCTTCGCACCGGCCGCGATCGGGACTGGTGTGAGGCCAGGCGTAAAGTTGACTCCTCCCACAGTGTCGACGCACGTGACTCCGCACGTTACATCAAATGTGAGCGATGGATTGATCGCGGATCCTCCCACTATCCGAACCACCACGTTTACAGTAGAGGAGAGTGGGTTGGCCACAGTGACAGTCCAGCCTTGAGTGTTAGAGGTCTTGCTGAGGCTCAAGTGGTGTGTCCAGTGCGGATTTGTGAATGACGGAGCCGGTGTGACTGTGAACGGCTCGCACGCGCTCGTCACGGCGTTATTGTTGCTATCGCCGCTGTATATCGCGTTGAAGCTGTAGCTACCTGCTGGATTCGGCGCCGTTGACGTAGAGCTCTGGACGCTGTCTGATGCGTCCACGTTGACGGTTGAGACGACCGTGCCAGTTCCTGCCGTGCATCCGCTGTTGGGAAATAGTGTGTAGGTTACCGTGCCAGGAGCACCGGTCACAGGGAAGCCCCCGAGAAATACGACAGCGTCATGAACAGGAACCCCTACGGGTATACCACCGGCAGGGACGGGTAGTCCGGTCTGGTCGACGATGACTGCTGTGAAGATGCGTGCGGTAGCCTTCGTGACGGTCAGATTGAATGATGGACCTGTCGAGCCTGAGTGGACTGTGTCGCCAGCATAGATTGCTCCGATGTGATGTGTTCCAGAGCCCACCAGAGTGGGCACGTAGAAAATGGAGCAGCCGGAATTGTTCGGCCCGATCGTTGAGAGGGTGCAGACGTTCGGGTTGAAGCTGCCAGAACCATCGCTCGTCCATGTTACTACGCCGATTGGAGCGCTTGGAGCGGTCGTGTTGGTATCTGTGACCGTTGCGGTGCATGTGGATAACTGGCCCACGACTACTGGGGAACCGCACAGTTTGCTGATGGTTGTCGAGTCTCGGAAGACAGTCTGGGTGACGGAGGCACCCTGAAGATTCTCGGGAAGAGTAGTTCCGAAGGCGTCAGCCAAGAGAACGCACTCGTTAGGCGGGTTCGGCGGCGAAGCCGCGCTGGTATTGGAACAGCCCGCGGCCGTCGGATAAGACAGAAGTGTGCTTGATGTCTTGCCCACCACCTTGAAGGTGATGGTAAACGCTAAGCCAGAACATGGAGCCGAAGCGCACTCGTTGCTTCCCGAGCCCTCAATTGTGGAGACCTCGACGACGCCTGGACCGTTGGCAGTGTTGACAGTACACGAGCCGGTGGTTGTTGCTCCATTGATACAGATAGACGTCAAGGATGGGCTGAAAATCAGACTGCCAAGAGTAGCATTGGTTGGGATCAGATAGTTCGTGTTGACCGAGACATAGATGTCGAAGCCAGCCAGAGGTTGCGAACTCTGAACGAAGACGCCGACTGTAAAGATCGAACCGGGTAGAACCGGAATGTTCGGCGCTCCAACAGGACATTTCGTGGCGGTTGAGGGGTAGACTATGCAGACGACCGCCGGTGGAAGCGTAATGGAAACAGTGGCACCCTGAACATTCTCGGGGAGAGTCGCTCCCAACGAGTTGTCAACGAGGACGCAAGTGTTCGGCGGCGAGGAGACACTGCTCGTCGAGCAGCCTGCGGCTGTCGGATAAGACAGAGGAGTGGGAACGGAAGTCGCGCCAACCACCGTATAGTTTATGGTAAAGGCCATGCCGGAACATGGTGATAGACCACCACACTCATTGCTCCCCGAACTCTCTATCGTAGTAACCTCGACTACGCCCGGACCGTTCGCAGTATTGGTTGTGCAAGAGCCGGTCTGGGCTGAACCGTTGACACAGATAGATGTCAACGATGGAGTGACGATCAGAGGACCAAGAGCAGCATCGGTGGGACTCAGAAACGTAGGGTCGGACTTGACATAGATCTCGAAGCCGCCCATCGCCCTAGAATTGTTGATGAAGACACCGACAGTAAAGGTCGAGCCGAGGGTAAGTGGGCCAATACTAGGCGCACTGTTACTACAGTTCGTCGCTGTTGCGGAAGCTGTGATGCAGACTAGACCAGTTCCAGTAAACCCGGCCGCCCTAACCGAGGAGATGGAACGTGACCCAGCGAACAGCGAAGCTGCGAGGATTAGAAGAAGCAGGAGGATGAGGTGCTTATTCAATCAATAAATCAGCTTCTAAGACGACGGTTTACCCGCGCTACTCGTATTTAGCTCTCGCATAGGACGTTTTCACTTGCGGCAATCGATAGCAATCAGAGGATATGAAGGGTTATCCGAAGCTATAGAGACAAGGACACTCGCTTCTAGTTAGAACAAGCAGTGCTGGTCGTGTCTGAAGAAGATGTAGGATTCCTGCCGCTAGACGAACATTTCCGGTTGCCCAACACTATACAGGGCAGTCGCGGTGGTTGTGGCATCCTCCCGTTTTGAACGGGGGGAGAATCGTGAGGACTTTGAACTGCAGCTGGTCTCCGCCGCTGGCTAATAGTGACTGGCCGGTGAGACGGGGATAGGATACTGTGACGACGTATCTTCCGAGCGGAATAGATGTAGTGCTCCAGGAGAAGGTGAACGTGACCGTTGTCATCGTTGTAGAGCCTAGAGGAATAGTCTCGGTGACGGAAGACGCGATGGTGTATGTCGTGAGGTTCGTTGCGGTTATCGTTAGCTGGATTGTCTCAAAATAGTCGCCTAGGTTCGTGATCTGGACTAGAACAGTTGCGAAGTTCTTCTGGAAAGCGTAGGGTCCAGACTGGATCGTTGTAATGACAACATTGTGGACGGGAGTAATCGCGCTGCTCTTGATGTAGTAGACGTCATACTCACTGGCGAACGGATAGTCTGTGGAATAGAATATCCAGAGAGTCTTATCGAAGCCCTGGACGACTGAGGGTGAGAGATCGTCCAGCGGAGTGTTGACGTCGCCGTAGGTTGTTAGCTGAGTGTCCGCGGCCCATGTGCTACCATCATAGGTGTACTTGTAAAAGAGCTTCTGCTCGTACACAGCGTTAGTACCGGTTGAGAGCTGCACTTGCCTAGAGTAGAAGATCCAGATGGTGCCATTCCGGTCCTGGACTAGGCCAGGGTCGATATCGTAGTTGTTAGTAGTGAGCGTAGTCTCCGGCGACCATGTGATCCCGTTATAGTTCCTGTAGATCACGTTGTAGTTGCCTGAGTTCTGCCTTGACCATGCTATCCAGATCTTGCCATCAAATGTTGCGAGCGATGTTGGTGTAACGTCCACATTGCTGCTGGACAGCTGAACGTCTCCAGACCACGAGTCTCCTTTGAGCGTCTTGTAATAGATCGATGCTGAGGTTGAGGAGACGTATCTCTCCCAGAAGACGTAGACCGTAGAGTTGGTTGAGACTGCAGCATGAGGGAAGAAGTCGTCGAAGGATGTGCCGCTCGTCAGTTGAACACTGTTGCGCCAAGCACCGTTGGAGTAGAGTTTGTAGAAGAGGTTCCAGCGCCCGGTCTGGTTCGACGACCAGAGTAGAATGATGCTGCTGTTGCGGAGCTGTCCCAGCGCCGGAGAGATAACGAAAGTGTTGCCGGTCGGCAGCGTCTGGATCACTGACCAGCCGTGGCTTGTGCTATAGGTCATGTAGACGCCGGTCTCATAGTACTGTTGCCAGGTAACCCAGAGTGTCCCATCTCTCGCCTGGAGAGATGAGGGATAGGTGCTCGAGCCAGGCGTCAACTCAAGAGCCTGAGGACTACCGAAAGAGGTAGAGCCCGCGACCCTCGGTACGCTAAACATGGGAAGAGCTAGTAAGAGCAGAACGACTGTGAGTAGAAGGATCACGTTTTTTCTCAAATACGAATACCTACTTGCTTCCTGGGGACGAGAGTACACTATTATTTCGAATTGCAAAAGAAAAAGGGGAGGTTTGGGGGATTGTTTCGTCCCCCTTAGTCTATGGTACTACTGCGAACGCGCCGGACTTGGAGTCGCTGTGAGTGTAGATTGTTCCCGTAGCGTAGAACAGTGTTGCAGTGAAAGAGACCTTCTCGTTGTTGAAGCCGCTGACGATCTGGTTGAAGCTGAAGGAGGTTGACACACCAGCACCTACAGTTACCGGTGTTAGACCTGGGGTAGCGTTAACGCCCCCGCTTGCAGTGTTGACGCACGTGACTCCGCAAGTGACATCGAAACTGTTGCGTGGGTTGGTCGTGGATATCCCAACGATCCGAACTACCAGCTTGACGCTGGAGGACAAGGGGTTAACGACGATAGCAGTCCAGCTCTGTGTGCTGGCGCTCTTCGAGAGGCTGAGATGGTGTGTCCAGTGAAGCTTTCCACCAGTGAAGTGAGGTGCGGGTAGGACTGTGAACGATGTGCAGCTGGACACTCTGTTGTTGTCGAGGGTGTCGTTGTTGTACACGGCGTTGAAGCTGTAGACCGTTGGACTTGTGGGTGCTGAAAGCGTCACTGATGGAGAACCAGGCACGTCGTTTGCCGGGCGAATGGTGACAACTCCGACTAAAGTGCCAGTTCCTGAGCACACGCCGCCAGAATACCACGTATAGGTCAACGTGCAGGTCCCTGGTACGCTACAGGCCCCCTCTACAGGAAAGCCCGTGCCGGCTATCATGATAGCCTGGTCGTGGACAGGAATCCCTTGAGGGACACCGGCAGGATCGACTGGTGAACCAGTCTGGTCATTGATTGGTACTGAGCTTAGAGTTGCACTGGCGGGGTTGACATTAAGATTGAACGGATCGGTTCCGCCTGAGTGGATCGTGTCTCCGCCATAGATTACGCTGATCGCCGTGGTTCCTGTGCCAACGTGCGTCGGTGTGTAGGTGGTGGAGCATTGGGATTGGAACGAATTGATTGCCTGAAGCTGGCAGGTGGACGGATTGAAGCTTCCACTTCCACTGGATTGCCAAGTGACTGGGCCGATTGGAGCGACTGGACTAGATGTGGAGGGGTCCGAGATTGTAACGACGCAGGAGGTCGGCTGGCCGACGACTACTGGGTTCGGACTGCATGATTTGAGAATGGTTGAGTTGTCGACTGGGTGGGTCTGGATAACGTCAGCGCCTTGAATATTTTCAGGGACAGTAGTTCCAACATTGTCCAACACCTCGACACATTCGTTCGGAGGTGAAGCTACGCTGGTGACACTGCAGGCAGCGTTTGTCGGATAATCGACTGGAGTAGTTGGAGTCACGCCTACAACCTGGTAGGTTATAGTGAACGCTAGTCCTGAACATGGCGTTGCAGGGCACACGTTGCTTCCAGAGGAATCTGCGGTCTGAACTTCAACAACACCAGGACCGTTCGCTGAGTTGGGCGTACAACTGCCGACAACGCTAATGTCATTGACGCAGATAATGGTCAACGACGGGTCCGGACTGGGAATCAGAGGACCGAGAGTGGCGTTGAGCGGGTTCAGATATTGCCGGTTGACTGCGACGTAGATGCTGAAGCCAGACAGTGGTTGTGAATTCTGTATGCGGACACCGAAAGTGTAGGTCGAACCGAACACGACCGGTATCTGGGGCCGGCCGACGTTGCATGATGTTGCGGTTGCGGGGTTGGTTATGCAGACGATTGCGTTTGGAAGAGCAATGGTAACACTGGCGCCCTGAATATTCTCAGGAAGAGTAGTTCCAAAGGCATCAGCAATCAGAACACAAGTATTCGGCGGTGAAGATACACTGCTATTGGAACAGCCTGCATTTGTCGGATAAGATAGAGAAGTAGTTGGAGTCGCGCCGACAACCTGATAGGTTATGGTGAAAGCCATACCGGAGCACGGTGAGATACCACCGCACTCGTTGCCGCCTGAACTCTCTATCGTAGTAACCTCAACAACACCAGGACCGTTAGCTGATCCGGTTGTACATGCACCGGTCTGAGCTGAACCGTTGATGCAGATAGAAGTCAACGATGGACTAGCAATCAGAGGGCCAAGAGCAGCACTCACAGGACTCACATACGCCGGATTGGAAGCGACAAAAACGTCGAAACCACCCATAGCGTCAGAAGCCTGAACGAAAACACCGACAGAGAATGTATCACCCACGTTAAACGGACCGAGGGACGGAGCACTCGTAGGACAGCTTGTGGCTGAAGTGGAAGCTGTGATACAGACGAGACCCGTACCGGGCGAGGCATGAGCCATGGGTACGATATTCAGAGGGAGTAAGAGCGATGCAGCGAGAAAGAGGGGTAGTGTAAGTATTAGACGTTTGTTTTTGAGTAGATTGTACATTTCATAAATCACTTTTTTCTTGAGATAGGATTGACTTTTGGATCGTCTTAAGAAGCTTTCGGACTTCCAGCAACCGTCGGCAACCGCCGGATATTAGTTGCCGAATAGAGATATCTCAGAACATTCAGCCCTTTTAAGCCTCGCTGGAAACCGCGCGTCTCGTGAGCGTTACCGCTCGATAGACGTCGATATCAATGTCTTGAACTCTCCCGGGAGGTCCCGGTTTCCAGGCGGTGGCGCTTCCACGGATCCAAGCCTGAAGCTAAAATTGTGAACGGAACCTAGAATTGAGAGGAATTCCTACCCCGAGAAAATGCCCGGAAAATATCGGCGGAAGCATCCGGGAACTTCCTGCTAGAAATTATCGAACCGGAGTTCTGTTGCCAGGGTTTCTCTTGTAATGATCTCATGCAGGGGTCAAGTGTAGAGGTGGCAGGCGACGAAGTGGCCCTTCTCAATTTCAAGCAGCGGCGGCTCCTCCATCGTACACCTCGTATGGGCGTAGGGGCATCGAGTGTTGAACCTGCACCCAGGGGGTGGGTAGACGGGGCTCGGTATTTCTCCACTGATCACGTCCCCCCTCCTCTGGCCAGGGTCAACAGAAGGAACCGCGGCTATGAGCGCCTGAGTGTACGGATGTAGAGGAGCATCGATCAGGTTCGCCGAGTCCGACATCTCCATTACTTTTCCAAGATACATGACAGCAATTCGATCGCAGATATGTTTGGCCACAGCGAGGTCGTGGGTTATGAAGATGATTGATGTTCCCTTCTTCTCAACCAGATCAACCATAAGATTGAGAATCTCGGCCCTTATGGACACGTCTAGCATTGAGACAGGCTCGTCAGCTACAACAAACTTTGGATCCAAGACAAACGCGCGAGCCACAGCCACTCTCTGACGCTGGCCACCGCTCAGCTCGTGCGGAAATCGGTAGAGGAAATTTTCCGGAGGAACCAGCTCGACGTCGCTCATCGCCGCCTTCACTCTTGCTTCGACCTCTGCCTCGTTCTTCGCAACCTTTTGAACACGGACAGGCTCAGCGACGATCTCCTTTATCGTCATTCGCGGATCGAGAGACTCGAACGGATCTTGGAAGACGATCTGCATCATGCGACGCAGGTCTTTCAAATTCCGCCAGCCGTACAGGTTCTTCTCAACCTCCTTGAAATGCACATTACAGAGGTAACCGTTGCTGGAATTGGTCTGGGCACCAGAGTCGGAAATGTCCTGGGGTAAGACTGATTTTTTGGCGGGTCGACTACAGCCGACGATTGAACATTTTGCTCCATGCCCAACCTTTCCGACTGTCTTGAGCCTCGGCCTGGCCGTTAGCTTCTTTTTCACTTCCTTGAAGTGAATGGTACACAGGTAGGCTTTCTCGCTTGAGACTGAAGCCTCTATTCCTGCCCGAGACACGTCGGTGGGCGAGATCGACTTTTTGGCTTCTCGGCCGCAACCGGCGACCAAGCAGACTGTCCCCTTCGTTACTTTCCCGAGAGTCTTCAATTTCGGTCTGAGGGCGAGTGTAATGTCCTTGCCCTCGAAATACACGGCGCCTTCCGTCGGATCGGTGAGCTTGACGAGTAATCGGCCTGTAGTGGTCTTGCCGCTGCCGCTCTCGCCCGCGAGGCCGAAGATCTCTCCCTTTCTCAGGCCGAAGCTTATACCGTCAACCGCCTTTACGGTTAGCTCGTCTCTAGAGAGGAGAGTTTGGAAGAAGCCTTTCTTTAACGGAAAATGTTTCTTCAGATTCTCTACGCGGATCAGGTATTCCTCGCTCAATTCGACCAACTCGACCGACTAGTCGTAGAGATGACATGCAACGAGGTGATCGCCCCTTCCAGATTTTCCTAGCGGAGGGTCGACTTTCTTGCAGATATCCATTACATATGGGCATCTAGGATTGAATCTGCAGGCCGGCGGAGGCCTCAGCAGATCAGGCGGCTGTCCGGGGATAGATGTGAGCCTGATCCTCTCGCCTTTGATACTGGGGAAGGCTTTGATGAGACCTTGAGTATATGGATGGAGAGGTTCCTTGAAAACTGATTCCGCGTCGCCGTACTCTACAATTCTTCCAGCATACATTATGGCGATCTTCTCGCATGTCTCTGCTAATATTGAGAGATCGTGACTGATAACTAGCATCGACAGCCCTAGCCTTTCCCTAAGATCACGCATCAGCTTGAGGGTCTGGGCTTGAACAATAACGTCCAGCGCGGTTCCCGGCTCGTCACCGATCAGAAACTTTGGGTTCGCCGCCAATGCCATGGCGATTAGTGCTCTCTGCCGCATTCCGCCGCTAAACTCGTGAGGATAGTTGTCGACTCGTTCAGGATCTATACCAACAAGCTCGAAGAGTTTCCTCGCCCTCTCCCAAGACTCTTTACTGCTGACGTCGGGCTCGTGTGTCCTTATGGCCTCGACGATCTGATCTCCAACCTTTAGGACAGGGTTCATTGCATTCATTGCTCCCTGGAAGACTATTGCGATTCCCTTCCAGCGAATTTTTCTCATCTCATTCTCGGACAAGGGCACAAGGTCGGTTCCATCGAAGATGATTTTTCCTCCTCGTATTGTTCCACCCTGAGGGAGGATCTTCAGAATGGACATGGCGACCGTCGTCTTGCCACAGCCGGACTCCCCGGCTAGACCGAGAGCCTCGCCTTTCTCAACCCGAATGTTGACTCCCTCGGCCGCTCTGACCCAGCCTCTCATTGTGCGATAGTTTGTGGTGAGATTCTGCGTCTCTAGAATCGCTGGCATCTGGTGTTCGCTCTCTCGTCCATCTCGACGATCAGACTAGTTCCGCTTCAGTTAAGCTTTGGGGGAAGAAAACCATGATTTCTTCCGATTGTCGAAATCTCCAGGCGAAAAGACTTGTCGTTGTTTTTTCTCCGTCAGGTCCAAGTTTCCTGCGTGAAGTGGAGTGATCTGGAAGAGAGAGGTGGAGCAGATTTATAGGATGTCTTGACACTTATTCCTAGAAGTCTGGGAACGAGCTGTAGGAATTGGCCTCACTGAGACTTCATCTGATTTTCATACTTCTCCTGTTCGCGATTCTTCTCGGTCCATCGCTCCTGGCTCCGGCGAGCGGGGCCGTAATTACTGTCACGGTGAGCCGGGACTCGGTCTCCATTCAGATGAACTTTGAGCTGACTGAGAATCTTACAACATCTCTTCCTACACTGGACACTGTTGTAGACCAGTCGAGCCCGGTGCTAGCGCCCATGCAGAGTGGATTTCAATCGATGGTCCCGGAAGCGCGGATTGAACAGCTCTCTCTACACGCTAGGACCGAGCAGATCGACAATAGGACGGGGCTCTGGGTCTTCCAAGAGAATTATACGATCACTCTTTCAGGAGTCACTAACAATTCAGGAGGAAGAATCGCTGCAGACCTCGCCTTCCTCTCATCGAAGAACAACCAGTCCATCACAGTGTCCGGGGTGGAGCTGAATAATGTCGGCCGGAGCTATCTAGTGCAGGGCTACCAAAGGTTTCCGCCTGACAGTAAGACACGCTACTTCGCCCAGACCGGCGAATATACTCTACCTGTTACTCCTGAACTGTTCACCTCCAGCTTCAGCATCCTGGACCTTAGCTGGACCTCCCATGGGGTAGACCGGACCGGTGGCTACCAGCCGTTCGACTCCTCGACCATCTGGAATCTCCAACCACGAATAACTCCATACAACGTAACAGTCGGGGTCGGCCTAACTACTGAGCAGACATTTCTGAAAAAGTACGTGGCCTACCTCGGCTCCTCAGTGGAGATCATCGCCCCTCCCAGCGCGCAGGCAGACGGGACAACGATACTTTTCGATCTACCCACCATCGCTGAAACAATCGCGCCGATCATAATCGTCATTTCGTTGATCACTGCGATCGCCACATTCCTCTTGGAGCGAAGAATCTCGAAACCGATCCGCCTTGCTAGAGGAAGAAAACGCTAGGCTCGACCTAGACCAACCATTACACAACTATTCTAAGTAGAAACCGACGACCAAAACAAACGCGAGTGCAAAGCCAATAAGTCGTCTTGCTATCAACGTTCCAGAATTTTTTCTTTGTCGTCCCCCTGACTCGGACCATGAGCATGTAGCCTTAGGTTAGAGGCTATTGGGTTCTATCCGAACCTACTTCTGGACTTGCGGGTCACCATGCTTGTGATTTCATCGCAGCGATAGAGCATGATTTGTCTAAGGTTTGAACTTCTCTTCAGCGGCAGCTCTGCGACTATTGCCGCCTTCTGAGTTTGGGATTGAACATTTCGTCGAGGGAGTAGCCGATCAGGACAAAGGAGAGGGAGACGATGGCGATCGCAAAGCCGGGGGGAATGACCCACCACCAATCGGCGGTGCCCGTGACGATAAAGTTGTCATTGAGGATCCTTCCCCAAGACTCAACCGTGGGATCCCCAAGGCCTAGGAAAGCGAGGGCCGCATAGGTCAATATTGCTCCGGGAACGCTGAGAGCGAGGTTGACGTACGTGAGTCCAATGAGATTGGGAAAGAGGTGTCGGGAGAGAATGCGTCCGTTTCCGGCGCCGGCTGCTCTAGCTGCTTCAATGAAAGGCCTCTCTCTCAGAGTGAGCACCTGAGATCGGATTACCCTCGCAAACCCCATCCACGAGAAGAAAGCTATGATCGCGATGATCACCAAGGCGCTGGCGGTCAGAACGACAACCAGTATTATGGCGAGCGGAAGGAAAGGAATCGTCAAGAACAAATCCGTGATACGCATCAACACCTGATCGACTAATCCACCCAACAGGCCCGCCAAGAGGCCGATGATAAGCCCAACTCCAATGCCCAGCAGGGCGGCTGTCAATCCTACGAGCATAGAGGGACCGGTGCCGTATAGGTCTCGAGTCAGGAGGTCGCTCCCCGCAGCGTCGGTTCCGAGAAGACCCCACGACGTTCCTAAGAGGGTTAGCTGCAGATTTGTAATATCAACCCGCTGTGGTCCGTCGAATCTGATCTCGATACCATAGGTATACTGTTGAACCGCCGAGAAAATGATAGTAGGAGACGTCAAACTTGTTGCTCCTCTAGGAAGGCCGAGGATCGAATCGAGGTTAGCTGGCCGAGTCCAATTGCCACTCTGCGTAATGTTTTCATCAAAGAGAGGAAAGTCTAGCCCTCCCCTCTGATAGATGAATATCCTCACATGGACCGGATGATCGGTCGAGGCGCCCATAGCAAGAATCGACGCTGTTGCTAGGAAGCTCGCGGGAGGTCCGCGGTAAGGATAGAGAAAGCTCTGATTGACGACAGCTGTCGCTATACCTTGAGTCGGGTGGGACAACTGCAAGCTCCCTATTCCGTGAGTACTCGTGTCAGTTCTTCCAGCATCATATGAAACGGCTACACTGGATAGATCGAGCTGGGACCCGGTGAGGACCAGTGCCTGGACCGCTCCGGGAGAGGAGAATGATGAATCCTTGACCACGACAAAGTTCTTACTGAGATAGTAGCCGTCGGGGAAACTCGTCACCCAATCTGGCTGGGCACTAGGGCCAGACACTTGTTGAAGGTCCTTATACGGGGTGAGAAGTGGAGCTGCGACGGCGACGACGCCTGAAAGTATGAGTATGATAAGCCCTATCGCTGACATTCTATTCTTCATCAGAGCTCTGAGCAGGCCGGTTATGCGGTGTAGCTGGAAGCGCCAGTACGATTTCAGATAGGCCTGATCAGACATTCTCTAGCTTCCCACGGGCTTGTTGTAGGAGTGTTTTACTCATAGCGAATACGCGGGTCTATGATTCCGTACAGAACATCTGCAATGAAGTTTGCGGCTATCACTGTCAGAGAGATTAGATAGAACATCGCCTGCATGACTGGAAAATCTTTCACTTGCACCGCTTGGAAGAGATAGAATCCCAACCCGTTCCATGCAAAAACCGTCTCCGTTATGATCGCACCGGCAAGGATTCCTCCGAATGCGAGCGCACTAGAAGTTACAACTGGAAGCGACGCATTCTTGAATGCGTGATGAAAGAGTATCGTCCTCCGCGACAACCCCTTCGCTTTGGCAGTGACGATATAGTCTTCGTTGAGAGCCTCCAACATTGTCGCCCTAGTTAGTAGCACGAAACCACCATAGGTAAACAGGGTCAGCGTTAGCGCTGGTAGGAAGAGGTACTGGATACGGATAATGATCTGATTCAGAAGAGGTGGAGCCTGCCCAGGGATACTGAACGTGACCGGTACAGTTCCCCCTGAGGGGAACCATTGGAGTCCTATAGCAAGAACAAGTATGAGGACTTCACCAATCCAGAAAGTCGGAAGAGCGAAAGTAGAGAGTGAGGCAGATACTGTGGCCTTATCCACAAGAGAGTCTCGCCTGGCGGACGCAATAATCCCAAGCACTACTCCTATGATTATAGCGATGATGGTTGAAGATCCGAGCAGGAGCAGAGTGTTTGTCAGCCGTTGCTGTTGTATAATGTTGGTCGAAATAGACTGGCCGTTTTGAAACGAAACTCCAAACTGGAAGGTGAGCATGTTATGGAGGTAAGAGAGGAACTGGTCGGTGCGTGACTGATTGCATTTCCACAAGGCGCAGAGATTCGCAACTGCCTGCTTGTTCTGGGCAATCCTTGGATTATTCGTAAGAAACGCGGCTGCACCGCTCTGTCCCGGGATACCTTCGAATATCAGCCAGTTAACAATGATGACCAAAAAAATCAATAATACCGTGTATAAAATTCGTCTGAGCAGAAAAGATCGAAGAGTCATCCGAGGACAAAAAGATCGGTCATAATCATTTATTTGAGGCTTGCCCCTGTCGTCAGGCAGATCCTACGCCGGACAAGGACAGCCGGACAACGGGCAGTTCTTCAGTTTGAATGCGGACGCGTTTCTAGGCATCGGAGAAATAAAAAGAAAAAGAGGGGAATTTGGCTTTTCCGGTATCTGTTAGCAGTCGTATCCGCCGTTTGGATATGCTGTTCCAGTTCCGACTGGAGCTGCGCATCCGGCTGTGCTGGCTGGTGCTAGTGTAGATGTGCTCGTGCTTAGGACTGTGCTGCCTACTTCGTAGAGTGTCACAGCGAATCCACCAATACCCGGTAGGACAGTGCCTGTCCATCCAGCATTGGATGCTGTGCACGGTGTGATTGTCGTTCCTGGCAATGTGTAGCCTGCTTTGCAGGCTAGGATCAGCTGTGTGCCGGTTGTCTTCTCTGTCGAGAAGCCTATCCAGCTAATGCCCTTGAGCGAGTTGACAGCTAGTCGTTGGCTGAGACCTACAGCGTTCGTTCCTGTTCCTCCAGCATTGCCGATACCCTGTGCCCAGTGTGGACAGGCGGGCGATGGACTCGAAGAGTGGCAACTGTTGACGGTCAACACCTTCGAAAAGTCAGCACTGCCTGAACCGATGACACCTGACCAGATGTACTTCGCAAGCGATCCGCTGCTGCGGAAGTAGTCAGTGCTCGCACCAGCGATACCACAAGTAGTGCCGGTTCCTGTTAGAGTACAGCCTGTCCTGGTCAGAGTGAAATCACCTAGACCAAAGGCAGGAGCCTGAGTATTGTCGATACTGCAGCCTCCACCAAGTGTACCCACAGCAGGGTGACCAGTGCCACCGATGCTCTGGCATGTGAATGCGCTAGATCCGATGAGGAAGTTGTTCGTGACAG
>VBAW01000060.1 GCA_005888635.1 Candidatus Bathyarchaeota archaeon
AGCAACACCCCCCGGGGCCACAATCACGGACACTCAGCCAAGCACCTCATGGCAAGGCCAGTTCTACGCGTTCGGCGTCAGCGCCGACGCTGCCCAATGCCCACCAGCCGTTGACACCATGAATCTTCTCTGCGACCACTTCTATCTCAACATCAACCTATCACCCACCTTCTGGCAGACCCACACAGGCTCAGTCACAATCACCATCCAATGGGCCAGCAGCAGCAACGACTTCGACCTCTACATCTACCGACAGAGCGACGGACAACAAGTAGGCTTCTCAGCTTCAGGCGGAACTACAAGCGAACAAGTAGCCCTCCAGAGCCCGATGCCAGGAGTCTATGAAGTACGAACAGTACCCTTCCTAGTCGTCGCATCCGACTACACCGGCTCAGCCATACTCACGTTCACGACCAGTGGTCCCACAAATAACCCTACCTTCCCAACCGGCGGAATATCATTCGGCGCGCACACGATCATCGACCCACAACGAACAGAAGGCGAACCACTAGTCCAAATTGATCAGGCGGGAAACATCTGGGAAACAGGACCCTGGGGATTTTCCACAGCCCAAGGCTTTGTTGCAAGATCAACAGACAACGGTGATAGCTTCCACATAGTATCACCCGCGGGACTCAGGCCCAACGCGGCACCGTCTGGAGGAGGGGACACGGATATTATCACAGACGACAAAGGAAACGCCTACTTCGCTGATCTGGAAGGGCTAGCAGACGTCGGGGTCGCGGTCTCCAACGACCAAGGCAACAACTGGAGGGAGAATTTCTTCTCCGCCACCCTTGGAATCGACGATAGGCAGTGGCTCGCGATCGACAACGGCCCAACACCCTCCGCCAACGACAACACGGTCTTCCTCACCTACCGCCAAGTTCCCCTAGGCAGCCAGGTCCTCTCCTCACCCGGCTCCACAGGCCCAACGGACCTCGTCGGAGGCCTAGTCTACACGAACGCGGCCACTGGCACCTTCGTCGGCGCCGGGGCACCCTGCGGCCGCCTGATATTCGACCCGGTCCTTCGCAACCTCTACCTACCATGCGTACAAGGAAACCACATCCACGTTTCGAGAGCCCACGTCAACCCGGGCCAGAGAACCGGCCTAACATTCACCAATGTCGACACACCCGCTAGCCCAGGAGGCTCCATTGGGAACCTATTCGCCTCCCTCACCACGGACCAAGCAGGAAACGTCTACGTTGCCTGGGTCGACAGCGCAAATGGGAACGTGTACCTCACCGTCTCCACTAACACCGGCACCAGCTGGTCAACCCCCCCGTTACAGGTCAATGGCGACCCGGCCAACACTAATGTAATGCCTTGGGCTGTCGCAGGATCGCCCGGAACGGTGGACATCGTCTACTATGGGACAGATGCCCGCAACGATCCCAACAACTTCCCCTCCTGGTACAACAACCGCGTCGCGGCTACCAGCATCAAGTGGTTCGTCTACTTCGTCCAAGTCCAAGCAGCAACAACCAGTACGCCAACAATCTACCAGGTCAAGGCTAGCGAACATCCAACAGACTACGGCCAGATCTGTACTGGAGGCTTAGGTTGCACAATCAGCACAGGCGACAGGACTCTCGCAGACTTCTTCAGCGTCGCACTCGACTCGAACGGAGCAGCCAGAATAGTCCTCGACGATGTGACCAACCAACACCATGGCGCAGCACTCTTCGAACTTAGGCAGGTCGCAGGCCCCTCAGCCTACGGAACCACACTCACACCCCCATTCCCCAACACTGCCACCGGAGTAGCAGATCCATCTGGCGATGCTCAGACTCCACACTACTCGCCCACAGGCGCGGGTGCCAACCAGCCAGCTCTAGACCTACGCTCTCTACAACTCTCCCAACCCGACAACGGGCACATCACGGCAACGCTCAAACTTCAAAGCCTAGCGTCACTACTTCCACCCGCCGGTTCAACCGGTCTACTATGGCTTGTAAGATGGCAGTTCCTCTCCACAGGCGACGCCGGTGAAGAAAGCTACAGAATCTTCTATCTCGGAGCAAACAGCACAGCCGGACAGAACCCCGTCTCCTTCGCAGGAACCGGAACCTCCGCCGCCTCTGGCAGTGGAATACCTCCGGGCAACGGCTGCCTCACCACCACGCCACAGAACTGTAAGGTCATCAAGTACCCGTCAGAGATCCCGGAGACAGGAACAATTAACACCTCTACCGGCACGATCACGATAACCGCTCCACTGAGCGATCTCGGAAGCCCGGTTACCGGCGACACGCTGTACAGTGTCACGGCACTCACCTTCGCGGTCACCAATACCAATCCCGTCTTGACAGACGGAGACGCCACACGCACCTTCGACTATGTCCTCGGCAAGACCGTGCTGCCTAGCAACTGCCCCCTCGGAACGACGTGCAAGGTCACGGGAGGAGGCTACATATTCGTAGACGCACAACAAGACAAGGGAAGCTTCAGCCTAGACGTGAAAGTCGACACCACGGGTCATATACGTGGAAAAGCAGCCTACCAGGACCCGGCTGGAGTAGTAGACTTCAGAAGCAGCCTCATAACCTCAGCGACCTTCAACGGAAAAACAGTCACGTTCAAAGGAACAGGAACCAACAACAACATCGCGACCAGCTTCACAATCACAGTCCAAGACAAAGCAGAACCAGGCGCTGGAAAAGACACCTTCGCCATAAAACTCGGAACCGGCTACTCAAGAGCCGGCACCCTACAAGCCGGCAACATCCAAGTCCACTAGATCCCCTCCCACTTTTTTCTAGAACTTTCCAAAGACAACAACCCTTCGCCTTAGAATCTTGAGCCAGTGACTTTAGGCGGTCGCTCATTGTGGTTATGTTGAGGTCAAGAGATCTTTGTGTAACGACCTACTTTTCCAGCCTCTAGCCAAACCGCCGACTTCTGGCTTAGATAGCGCCGCGACAGCGAGGATTGAGAACCACTGTCTAGCCCACGAGGGGTATTTCTCGGGTTGACCATACACTGGTTGACGACACATGGCTACGATGAAGGTCTCGAACTTGGAAAACATCCAAAACGTTCAAGTCCCCGCTGTTTCATTGGGACAAGTCGGGAACTTAGCTGGACAAATCTGTCTATCTAAGAATGCTTATCTCTCTAAATCACGTATAGTAGGTTAGAAAGACCATGAGCTAGGAAAACCTGGCACATCAGGCTTCTTTTGGATTACCACCCCCGGCTCCAACGCGAGCGATTGGGTTTGCTTGTGCGTCCCGCCCTAAGACTCTGATTGTAGTTCCTGCTTGGTTCTGTTAGCCTTCTCGGTGAGAATATCTATTGCGGTTTCCAGGCGCTTACATTTCTCCTTCTCAGAGAAGAGTGCAGCAAGTAGTTCGTTGATCTTGCTGAGGGCATAGTCCATGCTCCTGTTGATCTGACCAAGTGGTACATAGTCGAGGCGGCGAGGCATCGTAGAGAACAACTGTCGCTGTGCGGCGTTTATCTCGCTCATCTTGGCAGAGTCGGTTGCGCCCAACCAAGTCACGTCACGTGCGGCCTTCAAGCTCTCATACAGCTGGTTCTGCAGGTCAATGTACGCGTCCCAGTAGACGAGCCACGACTCGTTGAACTCAACGAAAGTCTGCTGGATTCTCTTGCTCTTATCCGGGTCCGAGACAACTGACAATAGTGACTGAAGAGCACTGCTGGATGGTAAAATGGGTTACGGGACGAAGTGTTTGCAGAGTCCCTGTCGAATGCCGACGACTGTTTATGAGTAGCGATACAGGCCCGCTTGTCTGGTAGTTTTGGCAGAATTCGTCTGCGATAGGTGCGGGGGTCAGTTCGACTACAGCGAGCTCAACACGCAAGACAAACTGGTTCTCGACTCTTCTGGCAAGTGGAAGAACGAGCGCAGCTACAGATGCTTTGACTGTGAAAAATCTGGTCTCCTCGGCCAGGTCATAGCGTAGCCTGCTGAACTGGGCCACGGCTTTTCATTTCGGGCTATCAAAATCTACCGTTGCTGCAGAGACACGGACCGTGGGTAAGCGGCGCTATGGGCTGGGCCTGCGTGATTTTTCCTTGACGAATGCCGAATGGTAACAGCATGCTCAAGCTGATCATCCTCCTAAGGTAATCTCCGCCTCCCCGGACTGAGTGTTATGGCTATTCAGACCACAGAACTGATTGCTCTTGATACCGGTAGCGTCATGGCGGAGCTGGTCTTTGGTTCTATCGACGGAATCTTCTCAGTCTTGGGAATAATTGCTGCTGGGGGGGCAGCCCTCCTTACGAACTTGCAAATATTCACTACTGGGATGGGGGGTGCTGCCGCCGGCGCGCTCTCTGTTTTTGCAGCGACCTACCTCTCTGAGACAACGGAGAAGAAGACTCGTCTCCTCAACGCTTGGGAAAACTCGAAGAACCTCAGAGCTCGAAAGTCAAGTAATGGCAATAGTCAGAAAAGGGTCCCGACGAAAAAGGAGCATGCAATGTTTCACAGTCTGCTATCAAAGGTGCACCGCCGGGCGCTTTTATCAGGACTGGTAACGTCGGGAACCTCTTCGATCGCATCTCTATCTCTATTGCTTCCGCTAGTCTTGATCGCGCAATCCTACTCAGTCTCTGTCTCCATTCTCCTCGGCATTACTCTACTTTCGTTTCTGGGCGCATTCCGGGGAGCGTCTCTGAAACAGTCAGCTGCCAAATCCGCGATAAAGATGGTAATCCTCGGCGTAGTCATAATCGTCGCCAGTAGGATTCTTGGCAATTACGTAGAGACGGTCTTTCTGAACCATCCATAGATGAACTCCCGCCCAGACTTAAGAACCGCTGAGGATACTGTCTCTCGATCTCGTTGCTTGAATTCCGCGTCGTACTGGTAGAACCTAGTTTTGAAGAGTCGATCGGATTTGTTGCCCGCGCGATGAAGAACTTTGGACTCTCGAACCTTCACCTCGTCAATCCAAGAACAGTTCTTGGTCGAAGTGGAAGGATGCGGGGTGGCCATGCGCAGGATGTTCTCGACTCCATAGTTGAGCACCGCTCGCTCAAAGACGCGCTGGAAGGTCTACATCTCTCAATCGGAACCACGGCGCAGAGATCATACGTTGCCTCCAATCTTGTTAGAAAACCCGTGACGCCTCGGGAACTCGGCCATGTTCTGAAAAATCGAGCGGGAACGGTCGGGATAGTGTTTGGTAGAGAAGGCACCGGACTCACCGATGTAGAACTCGGTCATTGTGACGCGACGCTAACCATTCCCGCAGTCTCGGAATATCAGACGCTGAACTTGTCCCATGCGGCAGCGATAGTCTTCTACG
The DNA here is from genome assembly GCA_005888635.1 of Candidatus Bathyarchaeota archaeon. GTDB lineage: Archaea > Thermoproteota > Bathyarchaeia > 40CM-2-53-6 > 40CM-2-53-6 > 40CM-2-53-6. The sequence goes on from VBAW01000060.1 coordinate 5,292, forward strand.
AACTGCACGTTGCAGCGGGCGAATCGTCAATGGACGGGCTTGCTTCAGAACGAGTCAAGAAAACAATTCTCAGCTTCTTGTCCAACTCGGCTCTCCGGTCTGGGATAGAGGAGCATGATAGAGCTCTGCTCACGAGAGCTTTTCGCAATGTTCTAGGAAGATCAGCTATCAGGCAACGCGAAGGGAGCCTCTTGGCTGAGGTGCTGCGCAGAATCTCGGAGGCTCTGAGCCAGACAAAGGAACCGGACGATTCTGGAACGCTATCGGTCGTTACGGAGACTGAGACAGAAACTAGAGGTTGGGCTGAAGTTACATCGGGTCTACCTCAAAGGCACGATTCTTAGGTTCAGACAGCAGGACTAACCGTCATCGGTTGGCGTGCATTCAGGCTCCCAGTTTTGCTGGCGTCCCTAGGCGAAGCGCTCGGAGTTGGGTCCAATGCATCCGACGAGGCAGGGTGGGCGATCCTACCGTTGTAGCTTACCAAAGCTTTGACAAGTGCCCGGGCAAGCTCTAAGTTCGTCACTACCGGGATTCCAAATTCCGCAGCCTTTCTTCTTATGATATACTCATCACGTAAGATCAATCGTGACTCAGGTTCTTTCTCGTGGCTTGGTATGTTAATGACGAGTTTGATCTTCTTGTTCGTCAGGTAGTCGAGAATGTTCGGCTTCCTGCGCTCTCGAACCTTGTAAAGGGTAGTCGATTCTATTCCTTTGCTCCCTAGCTCCTCGGCTGTATGTCGGGTCGCATAGATTCGATATCCGTTCTCCGCGAGCAGCCTAGCGTATGGGATTATTCCCTTACGAGTCTCGCCCATGCTGATGAGGACTGCATCGCCCTTCCTGGGAACGTAGAAGTTGCTGGCGATAAGTGCGTTGATGAAAGCATCTTGGAACGTGTCTCCGAAGCACGCAACCTCGCCGGTTGATACCATCTCCACTCCGGTTATCGGGTCTGCATTGTCGAGTCGAGTGAATGAGAACTGTGGAGCCTTCACCCCGAAGCCGGTCGATTTCCCTTCGCCTGGCTTGATGGTCCCGCCCATAATTGCGATCGCGGCGAGGTCCATCAGATTTGTTCCGATCATCTTTGAAACGAATGGCATGCTCCTAGACGCTCTCAGGTTGCACTCTATCACTTGAACATCGCCATTTTTGACGAGGAATTGGATATTGAAGGGGCCCTTGATCGGAAGGGCCCGCGCGATCATCTCGGAATATTTCACAATACGTTGTCTCGTTGCCTCCCCGATGGTCAAGGTCGGAATACTCATAGTAGCATCACCAGAGTGTACTCCCGCGTTCTCCACATGCTCGACAATGGCTCCAATGAAGACATTCTTCCCATCGCAGACGCCATCTACTTCCACTTCTCGGGCCCCGCTCAGGAATTTTGATATCACGACCGGGTAATCTCTGGAAATTTTTGCGGCTTGTTCAATGTATTCTGTTAATTGCCTCTCATCAAACGCGACGTTCATTGCTGCACCGGATAGAACGTATGATGGTCGGATCAGTACGGGGTAGCCAATTCGCTGAGCGAATTTCTTGGCATCGCCTAGATTTGCGACTCCACTCCATTCAGGCTGTTGCACCCCGAGTTTGTCAAGAAGCAGACTGAACTTTGACCGGTCCTCGGCAGTATCGATACTCGTCGGCGACGTTCCAAATATTCTCGCATGCTTAGCTAGTCCTATAGTGAGGTTGTTGGCGGTCTGTCCTCCAACGCTGACCACCACACCCGCGGGTCTTTCCTTGTCTACAATATCGAGGACTCTCTCGAGGGTCAGCTCCTCGAAGTATAGCTTGTCCAGAACGTCAAAGTCGGTCGATACCGTTTCTGGGTTGCAATTTACCATAATCACCTCTCTAGTCGAGCCTTTCAGCGCAAGCGCCATGTTGACGCAGCACCAGTCAAATTCTACGCTTGATCCGATTCTGTAGCAGCCTGAACCTAAGACCATTATGCGATCTTTCTCGGAGCGGACGATGTCGTCTTCACTCCCTCCGTAAGTTAGGTAGAGATAGTTTGTATTGGTCGGCCATTCAGCAGCGAGTGTGTCGATCTGCTTAGTAAAAGGGACGATGCGATTGGCTTTTCGAAATTGGCGAATACTGTCAGCGGTCTTCCCTACGAGGCGCCCGATTCTCGCGTCGGAGAATCCAAGAATCTTGGCGTTTTTGATGGTGTCGCCTTTCAGGCGTTCGTTTGTGACTCGGCGTTCCATGTGTACTATGTTTCGAATCTTGTCGAGGAACCAGGGATCGATTCCGCTGAGTTTCGAGACTTCTGCGATAGTCATCCCGGATTTTAGAGCCTTAACCGTGTAGAAGATTCTCTGGTCCGTTGGCTCACTAAGTTCTCTTCTGATCCTTCTGGGACTTCGACCAAGATCTCTTACCTCAGTGAGTTCTCTCCCCAAGTCTAACATTCGTATTGCTTTCTGGAGGGCTTCCTCGAAGCATCTTCCAATAGCCATGACCTCACCCACGGACTTCATCTGGGTGCCGATTCCTTTACTGGCTTTACTGAACTTTCGAAAGTCCCACCGGGGAGCCTTTACGACAATGTAGTCCAGAGAGGGCTCGAAGCAGGCACTCGTGACTCCTGTTATTTTGTTTGTAAGTTCGGGAAGGGTGTAGCCAATCGATAGTTTGGCGGCGATGTAGGCAATGGGGTAGCCGGTTGCTTTCGAGGCGAGTGCTGAGCTGCGAGACAATCGGGAGTTGACTTCTATGACTCGAAAGTCTTCACTTTGCGGGTCTAACGCGAATTGGATGTTACATTCTCCAATGATTCCAAGAGCCCGAATGACTCTCTGGGCTGTAGATCTGAGGTTGTTGAATTCTCTGTTGGTGAGCGTCTGGGATGGAGCGACAACGATACTGTCGCCAGTATGGACACCCATGGGGTCGAGATTTTCCATGTTGCAGACAATGGTGCAGTTGTCATCCTGGTCGCGCATGACCTCGTACTCGACCTCTTTCCACTTGTCCAGATATTCTTCGACTAGAATCTGTCGAATTCTACTGTAGGCTAATCCTCGCTGTGCTATCTCTCTCAGTTTTGCCTCATCGAAGGCGACTCCGCTTCCCTGCCCGCCCAATGTATAGGCGACCCTCACGATGACTGGATATCCGATCTCTTTTGCGGCTGCTATCGCGGTCTCAAGATCAGATGCTTTCCTGCTCTTCGGAACGGGAATCCCATTTTCCTGCATTGTAGTCTTGAAAAGTTCTCTATTGTCGGCGAGTTCGATGCTTCTAATGCTAGTTCCGAGGACTCGGAGCTTGTGCCTTTCCAGAATGCCTCTCTCGGCTAGTTCGACTCCACAGTTCAGCGCGGTCTGGCCGCCGAAGCCGAGCAGTATTCCGTCAGGCTTCTCCTCCTCAATGATCTGCTCGATGAACTCGGTTCTTATTGGAACAGAGTAGACTTTGTCTGCGAATTTCCTGTCAGTGTGGATTGTGGCTATATTCGGATTCACTACGACAGTTTGAATTCCCTCTTCTCGAAGGGCCTTTATGGCTTGAGAAGTTGAGTAGTCAAATTCGCCTGCTTCCCCTATTTTTATCGCTCCGCTACCGACAATGAGGACTTTCTTGAGTTCACGGATTTTCAAAATGCAGGTGCTCCCTCCATGAATTGGTCGAAGAGGAATCTTGTGTCGTAGGGTCCTGGCGAGCTTTCTGGGTGCCATTGGACACCGGTGATCGCCTTCTCTACGTGGGAGATTCCTTCGATTGTCTTGTCGTTGATGTTTACGAATCTGGCCGAGAATTTCGTTTCCGCCAGTGACTCAGAGCTAACTGAATAGCCATGGTTCTGAGTTGTGATGTAGCACCTACCGGTTTGCACATCAACACATGGGTGGTTGACTGCGCGGTGTCCGAACTTCAGCTTGTAGGTGTCTGCTCCCCCTGCCAAGGCGAGGATCTGCATTCCGAGGCATATTCCCAAGATAGGAATGTCCGTCTCAAGTAGCTCTCTCACCGTGTCGATGGTCTGCGTGCACTTTTTCGGATCTCCGGGTCCATTGCTGATGACGATTCTCCTAGGTTCGAACTCGAGAATTTCATTTACGGAATAATCGTAGGGGACACGAACGACGCTCGCCCCGGAGGCAAGTAGGCTTCTGACTATCCCATATTTTATGCCACAGTCCAAGACGACTACGGTCGCGTCAGAGTTGTTGACATAATGTATCGGCTCGGAGGGCGTGACATCTCTGACAAGGTCCTTATTGTTCGGGTCGGTGAGCCGGCTGAGCTCTTCTTTGACCTGCTCTTGGCCGATTTCGTTGTCGGATGTCTTCAAGAGTCCAAGCATTGTTCCGTTGGTTCTGATCTTGCGAGTCACTGCCCGCGTGTCTATCCCCTGGATTCCGGGCACTTTCTCCTGGTCCATCCAATCCTCGAGCGTCCTGTCACTGGACCAATGACTAGGTCTTGAGAGCGAGTGGATCGCGTAGCCTCTGACTTTGATGGAGTCAGATTCGTAGTGAAGAGGTAGCCCATGTTCGTCGCATAGCGAATATGGCGGGACTCCGTAAGATCCGAGAATGGGGTAGGTCATCACCACAATCTGTTCGTGATACGATGGGTCCGTGAGGAGTTCTGGGTAACCTATCATTGAAGTGTTGAAGACGACCTCTCCGGAGGCATCTAATCGAGCGCCGAAGCTTCTCCCTCGAAAAATGGTTCCGTCCTCGAGGGCTAATACGGCGACTATGCCATCGTCCACTATCGTCGTCTCAAAGGTTGCTCATATTCGCAAGGGCCCTTTTCAAGCTTTCAGTCTGTTCCATGTCTTTGTAGATCCAGACTTGTAGAGATTGGGAAGTTATGTGTGCGGGAGAAGAATCAGTGATCGAATGTTTGGATTGAGAACCAAGTCATACAGATGTCCTGATCACGTCTGGGAGAGAAGTTTGAGAAGTCGCTGTAAGAAGGAAGAGCTTCGAGGAGAAACCGGGTCTCTAAACTCTCGACAGAAATCGTTTTCGATCCGTATTCAACTCGAGAGCTGTTAGAGGACCCTTACGGCGCTTCCGCATCCCGGGCAGTATTGGTACAACGCGGCGAGGTCTTTGTGTTCGCCCGGGCCTTCTCCTTTGGCGGTCATTACTAGGACGTGTATTATGGGTTTGGAGCATGCAGTGTGTTGGGACTCTTCTGAGGTGGAGACTTCGATCTCGGAATCCTTTATCCGAGCCTTCTTTAGTATGTTGAGAAGAGCTTCCAGACTGGATACCGTGAACTCCTGAAATGGCAGGTGGGGAATGCCGCCTAACGTCAATCTCTTTACCCTTGGTGGATGTGCCAATTGCAAATTACCCTATTCCGGTCTGAGCCGGTTCTATGCACGCCTCACTTGGATACTTGACGGGCTTAAGCACGGAGTATCCATTTGGGCCATCATGAAGTGTCACGAAGCTTAAGTTGTGCGAATGAAAGCGCGCGCAATTCTAGCGGAAATGCCGGTGCGACCCTAGCGTCAAGCTCGGCGCTCCCCTTGGAAATGCGCTAGGACTACTATCTTCTTCACATATTCTGAATACTATTGAAAGCTTATCCGACTTTCGAGGGTTCACCGGTGACACGTATGCTGCCGAGGAGGGGCATGAAAAATACCCAGCAGTGAAAGGAAGGTGAGATCAGAACGATATTTGTTAGCTTAGCAAAGTGGAGAAAGAAACCAACCAAGGAAACGATAGCCGAGATGGACAAGAATTGGGAGCACTTGAAACGCGAGGGCGGCAATCTGTTGCAAGCGTATTGGACATTTGGAAGATACGATGCAGTAGTTATCCTTGAGGCTCCGAACGAGAAGACAGCGCTTAAGGCCTTGATGCGAGGGGGCGATCACCTGAGCATTGAAACCTTGCTAGCTATTCCCCGAGCCGAAGCGGTCAAACTTCTCGATTGAGCCAGGCCAACTCCTCCACCACTACTCCCCCCTATTTTTCCGAAACGCAGGACATAGTCTCGAGACTATTCTGAAACGAAAAAGGGGTTGTCGAGGGCGCTAGCTACTTTCCCCGCGCCTTTGCTCCTCGACTGAGATGTCTTTGGCTAGTATTGCTGAGATGGGGACTGCCAGTCTTGACCGGGCTGTCTCATGGAGGATGAAGTGGAGGACGATCCGCCCTCTTTCTCCTTCCACGCCTTGACAGCGTCTACCATGCTCATGCCGGCCGACATTTTGTCCTTTAGGAAGAGGTTGTATTCACTGGGTTTGCGCTTCTCTTTCTTCGCTGGTTTCTTGCCCAACTGGGCGATGGTGCTGTCCTGTCGTTTCAGAGCTTCTGAGATGTTCTTGAGTTCTTTGTTGGTGGACGCGTGCGCCTTCTCGAGACTTGCTAGTCTCGACTTTAAGCTGCCAATGTCGGAGAGGATAGCCTTCGGTCTCTCTAGGCCTGAGAGTCGTGTCTTTACTGCTTTGATGTCCGCGAGGAGGGACTTTGGTATTCCATTCTTCTTCGGCATGCCCAATGGTGTAAGTGATGAGAAGAAAAGCATTCCGCATGACTCCAAGTTATCGGATTCCTGACGTGATTGTGGACGATATCGCTCCGTTAGCCTCACGGGAACAGTCCTCCGCGGATGGATTCGAGATTGTCATTCCAGTCGTGATGGCGTAGGGATTGTTAGGACTGAAACCGCCAGAATTTGGTAGACTTGAGGCATTTGGCCCAAAATTCGACTTCGCAGATTGTTCTTGCACTAGCAAGGGGTGCCGGAGAATGTTACGAGCTCTGAGTCCGATGCTGTTGTCGTCGAACTGTAAAGTCCCGCGCCTACCAGGGCAGTGATTCCTAGAATTATGTTGGATTTGAGAGGTTGAGAATGCGGGTCAAGGCTTGCGTTGCTGAATGTCAGGGAGTATGAGACGCTTTGACCGGGACCGAACTTTGAGTCTTGAGCGCTTGTGCTTCCGACTAGGATTCCATCGGCCGACATCGTGAAGTGCACGTGCGAGAGCGATGTTTCAAGCGATGTACTGCTGTATACAACTACTTGATTGAAGCTGAATGTGAGAACAGCGGTCGTGGAGTTGGTGCAGTATCTGGAAACATTGTAGAATCTCACGGTTAGTCCGTGAATTGAGGTGTCGCTCATTACGGCGTATGTCGCAGAACCGGCGATGGCAATGACTAGTACGAGGATGATGGCGTATTGAATGGTCTTCGTTCCGAGCCTGTTGGTCTTCTCCGGAGTCATAGGTTTGGCTGTCAAGTGGTGGAGGCTTAATGAAACTTAAGGTAAGAGTCTGATGTGGCCTAGTCCTTCGAAGACTCTTGAACAAATTCTTTCAGTTTGGAAATCATGCTGGTGAACTCCATTGGCAGGATGTATTTTGTCGATGCCCCAGCACCTAACGCTTTGAGCATGTCCAAGTATTGGAGAGCCATTGTCTTCGAGTCGATGTTTTTGGCAGCAGAGAAAATGAGACCCAATGCTTGGGCATAACCATCCGCTACAAGAATCTGGGATTGCTTGTTACCCTCGGCTACTAGGATTGCAGACTGCTTTTGTCCTTCTGCTTGCAGGATAGCTGCGTTCTTCGCTCCTTCAGCTTTGAGAACTGAGGACTCCCGAATGCCGTCGGATTCTGTGACCAGTGCCCGTCTGCTCCTCTCGGCGGTCATTTGCTTGACCATGGCGTCCTGAACGTCTTTTGGAGGTCTGATTTCTCGGATCTCGACGTTCGTAACTTTGATTCCCCACCGCTCGGTCACTTCGTCCAGCCTTGTTCTCAGAATAGAGTTGATCTGTTCCCTCTTCGACAGCAACTCGTCGAGTGGAATGTCACCAACAACTGCTCTCAGCGTGGTGGTGGCGAGTCCTACCGAGGCGCCGGTGAAGTTCTGCACTTGAACAATGCTTGCCGAAGCGTCTACGACTTTGTAGTAGATGAGGAAGTCGATGTCTACGGGTGCGTTGTCTTTGGTAATTGCAGTCTGGTGAGGCACTTCTAGGTATCTTTCTCTCAGGTCGACTTTTACCAGTCTGTTGATGACGGGTAGAATGAGGACTATTCCGGGGCCCTTTGAACCGGTCAGTCGACCGAGCCGGAATTGGACCACGCGCTCGTATTCTCGTACGATCTTGATAGAAGCGGCGAAGAGTGCGAGGAAAATGATTAGGAGAATGATGATGAAGAATATCTCGACGTATAGTGTGATGTCGCTCGCTTGGAGGATTACTGAGTTGAAGAGCATTTCCTATTCCCCTGCCTTTTCGACTATCAACCTAAGACCCTGGATATCCTTGACTCTCACAAGGGTGCCATTAGGCAAGTCTGTCGAGCCGGTCACAGTGAAGTCTTCGGCGCCAATGTTTGCTGTCGCCACTTCCCCGGCTTTCAAGTCACTGGTCAGGCGACCGGTCTTCCCTATTATAGCCTTGGGATTTTGGGCCGGAGGCCTATGCATTAGTGTCTCGCGTACGCGGTAGAGGTAGATACTCCCAAGGACTCCTCCGCCCCCAACTATTCCGAGAATTGTGTATGTGAGTACGCCGATCTGGATGAAGGTGCCTGATCCCGACGGAGCCGACGAGGGTGCAGGCGTTGATGAAGGTAGGCTGAAGATGAGGAGGAAGCCGACGATGAAGATTATGACGCCGGCGATCGCGCTGACGCCATGATGCGTTTTGAGTTCTAGGAAGATGAAGATGGCTCCTATCATCATGAGTACTATCGAGACTATAGGAGCTCCGAATACTCCTAGCCCTAGGAGGGCGAGGGCGATCGCGGAGGCTCCTACAACCGTAAAAATGATGGTTGGATGGTATAGGTCGGCAAGTATGGCGAAGACCCCTGCCAAGAACAGTATGCTGTCAAGGTTCGGATCGCTAATGACCGAAAGGAAGATTGATCT
>VBAW01000115.1 GCA_005888635.1 Candidatus Bathyarchaeota archaeon
CAAAGCGGAACATGCAATGACAGACTCCAAACCCATAGACGAGGACTTCATCAAACAACTCGACGAATGGGGACGCGGTGCAGTTGACGAGTAAAAGATCTCAGACAGGAGCGGAGTATACGCTTGGGCTACCAGTCGACTGACACTCATCGACAATCTCAAACGAGCCGAAAAGGAGAAGCGGACAACCGGAGGATTGGACATTGAAGGAATACGGGAACTTGTTGAGAAGGAAACACGGCTCACCTGCATCTCCATATCAGACCCTTACGTCATCAAGGAACTAGTCGTCGACCTAGCACGAGAGTTCCTACATCGTCGAAAACGTTCGTTCAAGGTCAAACCCTACGTCCTCTTCGTGTTCGACGAAGCCCAGGAATTTGTCCCAGACCTTGGGGGCTCATCGGGCATAGACAAAGACTGCTCGAAGGTTGTCGAGACCCTGCTCAGGCAAGGTCGAAAATACGGTCTGGGCGGGTGCCTTGCTACTCAGAGGATAGCCTATCTTAACACAAACGCGCTGCAACAGTTGCACACATACTTCGTTGGGACCCTACCGCGACCGTACGATAGGACGGTTGTGAGCGATACCTTCACAATTGACAAGCAGATCCTTGAGAAGACGCTTGAATTTGCTCCCGGCGAATGGCTCCTCTCCAGTTTCATCGCAACGGGAATGGAGAATGTGCCGATATTCATCAGAGCAGACAACGCTGAGGCTGAAGTGGAGAAGACCCTAAACAGGCTCACTTGACAAGCCCGGTTTTTTCTGATTGCCGAATTCAGGGTCTGCGAAAGACCCCTTTCCTTAGCGTTTCTCGGAACTCACTGAACACGACGATATGACCGCGGCTTCGAAGTGTCTCCCACGCGGCAAAGACTAGAAAGAGTATTGCGACCAGCAGACGAGCCTCAATTACAGCTGTAGAGATGACCCAGAGAACTAGCAAAACAAGGGCATTCTGAATATCGTACGTCAAATCCAGAAGGCTTGCACACGCGTATAGTGACTGGCTCATCGTCAAGAAAATCTCTATCCATTGAAGTTGTCCCAACGGGATCGATCCAGCCCCTCTACTGCTAACGAAATACACCACGGGGATCAGTGCGACTAATGCCGTCAGCTCGTTTACTGAGGAAGAAATGAAATTCAGGAGAGCCAGTGGGGCTAAGGTGATCTGTCTAGCCCAGTTGAAAGCGGTCACTTTCTCAGGGAACTCGGAGAGAACGGGTGCAATCCACTGAATTGTGAAGAAGACAGCTCCAGAACCCAGAAGACCGACTAGAAATATCTGTGCTAAGTTCTGAATGGATGTTACGAAACTGTCGGTTATCAGAACGAATGTCAGGCCTGCGAAGAGAAATAAGCCTATAATCGCTCCTGTCTTCTTTCTCGTTGACTTGATCTCTAGTATGGTGCGGCTCGGACCGAGAAGAGGTTCTTCTGGACCGTCTTTTCCTCTGGGAAGTCTCGCGAGCATCCACATGTATGCAGCGAAAATCCCGACCCAAACTATTGCGTCGAAAATCGTTAGCTCTTCTTGGATCAGGACCAGGACATAGTACAGTGAAGCTCCGAGCATGAAAACTACCTCGATGCTCTGTTCCGTTCGGAGCGCAATCGTAGATGCTCCTTGCTGACCATTCCTCCGTCTTTGGATTATCAGAGTCAGGAGGATTAGCGGCCAGCCGAATCCTGTGAGTAGTCGATTAGCGCCCGTGAAGTTGGCAATGACGTTGTGCAGCCAGACGGCGGGTTCTTTTCCCGCCTTCCAAGCAATTGTGCCTTCAACGAAATACTCTGGGATTGTTTGAACTATGGCCACTATCGCCAGCGCCAGCCCTCTGCTGATGGAGTGCTCGGAGGCCTCCGCGGCCCATGCAATTAGCAATGAGGCTGCGATGATCGCCCCGAATGTCGAGATCGCTACAACGTAAATCGAACTTGGAGCTAGGTAGACGATTGTGATGGCTGTTAGGGTCCAGAGTATGAGTGCGCTGTATTCGACTAGCACCCTAGTCCTCGGGATGAATCATCGCCCGGGTCTCCTCCGGTTAGCGCCTTGTTTAACGGGTTTATGGTAGACTCTGGGGTCTAGGACCCTAGCGAAATAACCTCGATGTAACGCTGTACTTTGTCACGACGACCCCAACACTCGCGACCGTAGTCGATTTCTTAGTAGCACTCGATGTTGCTTTTCTGCTCCTTATTGTCAGCTCTTTACTTTCGCGACTGGTCGGGAAGAAGGAGGTGCAGCAAATCAATTCGAGGTAGACCGGTTTTTACCATTAGAAAGTCGGTACTAGCGCCGCTGCTGTTTGGCGTGGCAGGTGTTGGGGGTATTCTCGCTGATCCAGATTATGTTCGCTTGGTCCGACATTGAAGCTGCAGACAAGGCGAAGCACGCTTTTCCGAACTTTGTCAACCATTGTAACCACATTATTATCCAGAATAGTATGGATAGAACGCTCTGGCCCAAAACATGCAAACGGTTCATCAGACGAAGCAGTCATCTAATCGAGCCGACCCCAAAATAATCAAATCATCAAGGGGCGGCAATCGAAGATATTTGATTGGTAGATATGTTGTTCCCCGAAAATGCGACCGCAGAGAGTATTTTCGTATGTATTCGTTTGTGGACGTGGACGTTTTATTTAATGTGCTAGGACAAGTCACAGCAAGATTGTCATTACTCAAAATGCCGATATGCGCCATGACTTCTGCGATCTTAATGATGATCATACTTTCGGCTCTTGGAATAGTCCCTCAGGGAACGCATGCTGCCTCTCAATCTACTTTTGGGGGGCCGTGTCAATCTGCTGCTAATGCACTCTATTCCAATGTCAATTTAGACGTGGCAGTCCAGGTTGCCCAAGCATCGCAAGCCTTCAAAGTAGAATCTGCACGCTTTCAGAACGTGGCATACTACAGCACATTTGAAACAGATAAGTGGACAGGAGGCTCCGCATGCGTTCCGGAGTACCAGTTTTTCAATGTGGTTTTTCAGCGACCAATTCGTCAGGTTCCGGGGCTTACATTGTAGTCTCTGAGGTTCCGCAAACCCTTTCCGTTGTAGGCGTAACCGAACAATCACATCCACCTTCCAACTCTAACCCTTCCTTCGGGATCGATAGCTCTGCAAGCGCAGGTTGCGGTCATAATACGAACTCCTGTTCGGCCACGTTAACTACGTCCAACCCATCTGATATTATCATAGTCTACGCGTTCGAAGGCTTGGATCTGCAGACTCATTGCACTTTCTCTGTGTCAGATACTGCAGGGTTGAGCTGGACCCTTAGAGGAAGTGTCTCAGGCCGAAACGATGGGAGCATAGGAAGCGACCGGGATCAGATAGCCGAGTTCTGGGCGAAGAGTAGCAGCGCACTCTCGTCCGATACTATTACTGAGTCCATTTCAGGTTGCGCAAGCACACAGTACGGGGGAGAGTACAATGGATTGGAGGCCTTCGGCGTTAGCGGGGCCAACTTCAACACACCGTTTGACCCGAACGCATCGTTGCCGGGGTCGGCAAGTAGCAATAGCAATACGCCGTCGGTGACATTGTCCACAAACAGCAACTCGAATGATATGATAATAAGTGCTGCCCAGCAGACAAGTTACGGGGTACTAACTGCAGGTTCCGGTTTCTCAACCGTTGTTCAAGGCGGAACGGGTGGAGCAACAACAGAATATAAAGTCGTGAACTCGCCTGTCACGAACTTTCAGGTAGCGTTCGGTGACTCGGCCACCTGGTACTGGGAACAAATAGCCGATGCCATAGAAGCTCCTGTCCAAGGATCAATCTCGAACTCTCCTTTCTGGGCGGGATATGACATGTCTCCGAATTTCAACTACGCATATTTCGCAGGCGGGTTTTTCTATCAATCGTTTGTTTCGTACCCCCCCGGGGGCTGTCATAATTTCTATACCTGCCGTATGTCCCAGTGGTTTGGGCTGTCAGACGGTCCTAATCTCGCGCAGGATGGAACAGCTGCTACTTGTGTCGGGGCTAGTTGTGCTGCTTCATACGTGGCGTGGTATGAAATGGTCACACCAAGTGGTGGTGGTGAGATCGACTGCACAGGCTCTGGCTATGGCAATTACGTCAATGTCAATGGGGGCGATGAAATTTATGCGAACGTTGCGAATGAAGCTGACAACGGAGGAAGCAATACCTTGTACGATTTCTACATCTACGATGCCCAAAGCCAGACCGCTTGCATCGTATCCGGCCAAAGCTTCAACATGCCGAATCCAACCCACGCTGATTTCATTCTC
>VBAW01000124.1 GCA_005888635.1 Candidatus Bathyarchaeota archaeon
CTCAACCATCGTCCGGTAGGCAATCACACGCGCACTAGTCCCCAGCCTCTCATGAAGTATCTTCACAACATCCCCGAACCTGGCCGGGATATCGTCCCGCTTGATGCCTTTCTTGTCCAGAAAGTCGTAGACCCAGTCCCGGATAGGCCCGCCCATCCCTTGGAGGACGAGGTCGAACCAGTAGTTGACTGACAATTGGAATCCTGAGATCAGGTTCGTCCTCATGACTACGACTCCTACTTGTCGTCATATTCGAAGGAACATCAAGATACGCATAGCGTCCCTACACTCGCCATTTGACGGTAAATTCTTGTTCTCAGAAAACTCGGATAAGGCAGAGAAACTGGATGGATAACTACGAAGCGAGAGACCGCAGACTCCTAGGCCGTGGTTCGCGCTCGCCCCAGAGATAGGCCAGTACTCCTAGACCCAGGACCGCGAAGCCTATCTCCCAGTTTCCCGCCGCGAACAAGATTACGGAAAAAGCCCCGAGGAAGACTCCCACCTGAGTCAATCTTTCTTTCCGACTCAGATTGATCACCTCTCTCGATGTGCTTCCGACCCCTAGAAAGCAACGTCACGAGAATAATGAACGCGATTGCAGAGACCAAGAATATTTCTGTGAAATTACTTGTATAGTCGCCGAACGTCAGAAGCAGGCCAACTTCGTCTCCGATCAGCCCAGCTCCTAGACCGAAGATTATCGCTAGATTGCGTCCCATTCTCTCATTGCTGAGAGTAATCCCGAGCCAACCAGTAGAGACGACCATCGCTAAGCCATACCAGAAATGGTGAAAAATGTATCCCACCCCGGACTACTGTGACTGTCGGGTTTAGGGTCGCGAAGAGCCTAGCCCCAAGAAAGCTTGCAACGAAAGCCAGCGTTCCATCGAACGCCAGCCCATGTCTGAAGACCGTCCGTCGGACTTCCACCGCCATGTGTAGAGTACGAGCGACCTCGCAGATAAGAATTGATAGAGAGAATCACCTCGAAGCTGCACCTTAAGTCACAATCGAGCTTCCACGGGCAAAATGGATTCATAGAACAAGGAAAAAGCGTCAGAATCGAGCTCTTTACGAGTGTAAAGGCGTGAGATTAAGTCCCTCGAACAACACATTCCTAGGGACTAGGAAGAAATCATGGCGAAGGACCCGATCTGTGGAATGTACGTGGAGGAGGGCAGACATGCTCTCCAGACGACACGTTATGGAACCACGTACTACTTCTGCAGCGAGACCTGCCTAGCACAGTTCCAAGCTCCCGAAAAAACTCTAGCCCGGCTAAAGAGGCTTGTCGCACTCGGCGCAGCCTTCACGATCCCAATTGCTGCCCTCACATATCTTCCAATAATCCCAGACCATCAAGTCAACAATCTCGTAATGTTTGCTCTCTCACTCCCCGTACAGTTTGTCGTAGGCTACCGGTTCTACATAGGAAGCTACGACGCGTTAAGATCGAGAATTGGCAACATGGACCTACTCATCGGCCTAGGAACAACCGCCGCTTGGGTCTACAGCACAACCGCCACCTTCGTCCCAGGCTTCTTTCCCGGTAGCGGGACTTACTTCGAAACCTCCGCCATCATAATCACTCTGATACAGACAGGTAATCTCCTCGAATACATTACGAAGGGTAGGGCCTCAGAGGCGGTTCATAGACTACTGAGCCTCCAACCCACGCTGGCGCATGTGATCCGAAATGGTAGCGAAATTAGCGTACCCGTCGAAGAGGTTACGGTTGGCGATATTCTACTGGTTCGTCCAGGAGAGAAGGTCCCGGTCGACGGAAGAGTGATCGATGGCAACTCCGCAATCGACGAGTCCATGATCACTGGAGAGAGCCTGCCACGCGACAAACGGAACGGCGACGAAGTGATAGGCGCCACCGTCAACAAAACGGGACTGTTGAAGATTCAAGCAACAAAAGTCGGACAGGACACGGTACTCTCTCAGATCGCCAAGCTCGTCGAAGAAGCTCAAGTCGGAAAGGCCCCGCTACAACGCCTTGCGGACAAGGTCTCCGCTTACTTCGTGCCATCCGTCATATTGATCGCGACAGCTTCCGGCCTATTCTGGTACTTCGTCGCGAGAATCGGACTCGCCTACTCCCTCCTCGCATTCGTCTCCGTCGTAATCATCGCGTGTCCTTGCGCGCTCGGAATCGCCACCCCGGCCGCCTTGCTAGTGGGAACGGGGAAAGGTGCTGAGAACGGCATCCTGATCAAAGGAGGGGACCAGTTAGAGGAGGCTGGCAAGATCAAGACGATAATCTTTGACAAGACCGGGACCCTAACAAAGGGGCAACCATCCGTTACTGACATTGTTCCTATCGGAAAACTCACAGAGATTCAGATACTCGGCTACGCTGGAGCGGTGGAGAAGGGCAGCGAGCACCCGCTAGCAACGGCCGTCGTGAACGCAGCACAGGATAAGAGAATCGAACTTTCCGAACCTTCAGGTTTTGAAGCTCTTCCAGGTCTGGGGGTGACAGCGACCGTCCGGGGACACGAGGTTCTCCTAGGCAACTTGGAATTCATGCGCAAGTTTTCAGTTCCAGTCGAGGCATATTCCGAAAGAATGGCGGAGCTCCAGGATCAAGGAAAAACGATTAGCCTACTTGCGTTAGACCGGCAACCGGTCGGCCTGATCGGACTCGCAGACACGGTGAAGGAATCCTCAGCGCCGACAATCAAGGCATTGAAGAAAATGGGATTGGATATCGTAATGCTCACTGGCGATAACGAACGGACAGCAAAAGCGATAGCACGGACTCTTGGCATCGATACGATTTTCGCAAACGTGCGTCCTAGCGACAAAGAAGAAATTGTGAAGAAGCTTCAGAAAGGCGGAAAGGTCGCAATGGTTGGTGACGGAATAAATGATGCGCCCGCACTAGCGGCCGCGAACGTCGGAATAGCAATCGGTAGCGGGACGGACGTTGCGAAGGAGACTGGTGGCATAATCCTCATCAAAGATGACATGACGGACGTGCCAAAGGCTCTAGAGCTAAGCAAGGCGACTGTAAGAAAGATCAAACAGAATCTTCTCTGGGCTTTCGTCTATAACGTGGCTCTCATTCCAATAGCCGCCGGCATACTAGTCCCATTTCTCGGACCAGGAATCTACGAGGTCCTCCCCCTCCTTGCAGCAGCCGCGATGGCAATCAGCTCAGTAACAGTAGTATCCAACTCACTCCTACTCAGAAGGTTCAACCCGAAAATCTAGAGAGGTGACAAGTTGCAGAAAGACCCAGTTTGTGGAATGATGGTGGACGAGAAAAAAGCGAAATTCACATCCAATCGTGGAGGAAAAACAATCTACTTCTGTTCATCTGCATGCAAAGCCTCATTCGACAAGAATCCCCAGAAATACGCACAAGCATAGAGCAAAAGCGCCAGCCTAGAATCTTGCCGGTATGATCTGAGAAATCCTTTGTAATGGTCTACATACTATTAGACGCCTATCGAGCTTCTTTCAAATAGAAGACTTCGAAGAGCCTAAAGGAGACGCATCTTGACGCTCCAATCCCCTGAGCCCCTCCAGAACACGAGGACCCTGTATCGCGTCGTCAAGTACACCTTCTACAAGCTGGACCCTGCATGGAGGCGTCTCCCAGACAACGACCGTCAATCGACGAAGGACAACTTTCTGGCGACACTTCGTAAGCAAAATGCTCTGGTCCCTCGAACATACTCTCTGATTGGAACTCGAGGCGATGCCGACTTCATGTTATGGATCATTACTGATTCAATGGAGGAACTTCAGAGCTTCAACTCCGAGGTCCTGATGACTGGCCTCGGAAAGTATCTCACAACTCCACATTCCTACCTGGCCATGATTCGACCGTCGGAGTATTTCGGCAAGACAGCTGACCCTGAGCCCGTCGGGTCCAACTATCTCTTCGTCTATCCCTTCACCAAGAAGCGGGAATGGTACAGCATCCCCTTTGAAGAACGGCGGAGGATAATGAAGGAACACATCCAGATAGGACACAAGTACTCGTCGGTGACCATTCATACTTCCTACTGTTTCGGACTAGATGATTACGAGTTCATTCTCTCATTTGAGACAGATCACCCGGAGGATTTTCTCAACTTGGTAATGGACTTGCGAAGCAGCAAAGCAAGTCGATATACCGCCGTCGAGACGCCCATCTTCACATGTGTCTCCGTCACTCCTGAGAAGATGCT
>VBAW01000108.1 GCA_005888635.1 Candidatus Bathyarchaeota archaeon
GGACTAGTGGTTCGCCTTCGGTTCGTTGTGGGTCGACGATAGTGTGCGCACCGAAAGATATCCCGCCGGTTGGAAAGACAGGGTTGGGTGTCGGACCGCCGGTGGTGAATGCGAGGAGGGCTGAGCCGGTGTAACCGGATGCGACGACTAGGAAGGGTACTGTTCGTACTTCGTATACGCCTGGCATCGGGTTCTGGAGGGCGACTTGTTCACTTGTGGTTCCGCCTGAGGCTGAGGAGCCTACCTGTTGCCCGTCGCTCTGCCTGTAGATGTACAGGTCAAAGTCGTTGTCGCTGCTGGCCCATTGGATTGTGATTGCGACCGAGCCTGTATGGGTTTGCCAGAAAGTGCTGGGTAGGTTGATGTAGAGATAGAAGTGGTCGCAGACAAGATCCGCGGTGTCAATGGTTCCGGGGCACTGGGCGGGGTCCGCGGTGAAAGCGAGAGGGTAGAAATGTCCCTGCCACGAGGTGCTTGGCTGAGTGTCCGTGATCGTGCCTCCTGAGGGTGTTGCTGCCCTGGCGGGGGGTCCTAGGAATGCGGCTGGGCCCAGAAGCATCGTGGCTAGGAGGAGTGTGATTTTGAGGACTGTTCGTGGTGAGATTAGTTGTCGTGACAGTGATAATCACGTGGTTGAGTGCTGGTGTGTCACGAGTTATATGGAATGTTCAGCCAGGGAATATTCTCGATCTTCGATAATATCTAATTCTGATATATCGCCGTCCAACACTATGGAAGTGTCTGTACACTTACGGGCTGAACCGAGAGAGCTAAGAAATGCAGGTGCGGGGGTGGCTCTTCAAAACAAACCTGATGTGCCAGGTTTTCCTGGCTCACGTTCTTCCAAACTACTATACGTGATTTGGAAAGATAAGCATTCCTAGATAGACAGATTTTACCAACTAAGTTCCCGACACGTCCCAATGAAACAGCGGGGACCCGAATTGCTCTGATCGAATTGCCTGCAAATGCATCTTACACTGTGGATGTTGACGCTGCCTTCTCCCAGCTCAGCCTTGAATCGTACAATCTGACAGTAATCTCCATCAAGCCAGACAAGATAGGGCAATTCAACGTTACTGCGACTATCCCCAAGTCGAACGGTCCAGCACTACGACGCATCGGTGCAAAACGGGACAGCACAGACGCATCTCTCGGGAACATTGGACTTGGATCCGAACGTTCTGAGTCCAACCTCCAAGGGCAAGTACATTACAGGATACGTGGGACTTCCCGCTGGCTTCAACGTATCATTCATAGATCCTTCGAGCCTCCGTTTGAACGACGCCATTCCGCTGGTGCCCGGGACTCGCGTCACCATAGGTGATCACGACTCTGACGGGATTCCGGACCTGATTGTCAAGTTCGACAGGCAAATCGTGAAAACACTTTTCACCAAGCCTGGCAATTACACTCTGCATATTCCAGGGAACTACGTGAGGAGTGGCAACACCGTGCCATTCGAGGCGTTTGACTCAGTTTATGTCCGGTAAAGGCCCTCAGACTGGTCTGCCACTTTCGAGGGTCTCGATCTGGTAGTGGAATGGACTCGACAATGCGGTCAGTCTCCCTGCGTTCAAGACAATCATCATTAGTAGACCTTTCTACGATAGGCTTACTGAAACCGATCTAGAGGCCGTCTTCGCTCACGAGCTTGCCCACATAAAGGAGAAACATAATCTCGTTCCATTGATCGCAGTCCCTGTCATTTTCTCGCAATTGGTCCTTTGGTTCACTTTGCCGGTGCAAATGTTTGCAATAGCAGGTTTGGCTTTTTCTCGCATCGCGTTTATCCCCCTTCAACTGGTTAGCCGAGATTAGGGCAGACCAAGTTGGTGCACGCTATGTCGGAAACGACAACATGATACATGCGCTCCAAAGCCTAGACGGAAAAAGGATAGATGAACACTCAGAATCTCACCCATCTTTGCGGAGGAGGATCCGTAGACTCGAAAAGGGCCCGGTATCGGGAAGGTGGTACTGCCCTTGTAGGTAGCTCAACCCACGACTTTACTGTTCGTACGGACCCCAAAATGCGTCGACTGGGCAAAGCTCGGACGCCTTGGGCTAGAGGTGTTATGCTACCTCTGGGTGCACGTTTGAGTAACGGCACGTCAGGCTTCTTTCTTGGAGCCGGGGGTGGGAGTTGAACCCACCTTAGCCATCCGTTGTGGGATGTTTACTACGGGTTGCTACGAACCGCGTCTGCAGCCCGTCGCCTTATCCGATCGGCCTTCGGTGGACAAGCCAACCCCGGCCTAGTTTGGCCCCCGGCAAAAACAGGGACCCGACCGTCGTTCGTATAAGCTTGATGAAGCAGGTTTCCCAACAGTAACCATTCAATCTCAAGATCAACTCGCATCCTTCAATATTGACCGTATTGATCGGAGAGTTTGACCCCACAGTTTTATAGGCCCATTCCCGGTTTCTCCGAAACGAACAATAGGATTTCTCGGGAGAACCCACGGAGCTTGTCCGGAATAGACGCGGTCAAAAAGATCGTCGAGACCGAGGCACAAGCCCGCAGAATCGTTGACGAAGCATCAACAAAAGCTCAACAGATAATTTCCGGGACCCGCGAACAGGCGGAACGAATCAGGCAAGAAGCCACCGCGCGTGCTCAACAACAGAGAGAGGAGATGCTCAGCGGGGCCAAGAGCAAGGCCGAGGCCGAGGCTCTGCAATCAGACAAGGAGACGGAACAGATCCTGAACAGTTACCGAAAGCTCTCTGAGGAGAGAAAAACGACCGCGGTCAGCAAGGCCGTGGAATTGATTCTGAACGCGTGAACAAGATGTCAGAATCCCTAGAGAAGTTACAGAATCGAATCCTCTCTGACGCCAAGCACAAGGCCGACGAAACAATCAAGGACTCTCAGGCAAAGTCCCAGCAGATTCTCGAAGAGGCAAAGCAGAGAGCCCAGAGAGAATTTGAGGAGATCATAGCCAAGGCGAATGTGGAGGCGGAGTCCATTCGAAGAAGCATCCTTAGCTCAAAGGTCCGCGTGAACCGGCTCAGAATTCTCGACGAGAAGAACCGAATCGTCGAGGACATAATTCATAGTGTTGAAGACCAGCTTTCAAGCATCTCAAAGTCAGAACAGTTCGAAGAGACTGCTCAGCGTTTTGTGACGGAGGCGGTTAAAGCAGTGGACTCTGATCAGCCGATTGTTAGAATCGGATTCAGAGACGTGAGCAAAAAGAATCTAGATGGAGTATCGAGAGTCCTACCGAAAGGAGGGAAACTTGTTATCGACGAGAAGCCTATTGACGTACTTGGCGGAGTAGTTGCAACAGATCCTGAAGGCAAGGTCGTCTTCAACAACACCTTCAAGTCTCGCCTCGAGAGACTCGACAGCCAGCTCCTTACACTGATATCGTCTACAGTTTTTGGCGAGTAGCTTCTCAGATGCTAAAGCCTGAACGTATGCAGCAAGTCAGCATCATAGTAGCAAAAGACCAGCTGCCTAACCTTTTGGGATATGCCGGCTCGAAGAGACTCTTCCATCTCACAGAGGTTGAAGACGAGAGTATTCCTGAGGGAGCGAAACGCTACGAGGCCCTTGAACTCCAGGCCAAGTCCTCCACGATAAAGAGCCGACTAACAACTCTCACCATGGCCCTCAAGGTCTCCGAGGCGACCTTCGAAAATCTCCATGCGCCAGTCAACAATATTGAGGCACTCACAAGATTTCTGGACGAGGAGACCGGGAAGCTTGAACATTCGGTCCGAGAACTCGAGGGTGCCGAAGGGAAGCTTCAGACAGAGAAGGAACAGGCCTCAGAACTCTCACGATTCCTCTCAGGCCTAGAAAACGTCGGAGTCTCGCTAGACGCCATAGCGGGCCGCGGATTCCTCACAAGCCTCGTCGGAGAAGCCGGCCCCGAAACAATCCCCACACTCCAGAAGGATCTCGACCGGATCACCCAGGGCAATCTG
>VBAW01000109.1 GCA_005888635.1 Candidatus Bathyarchaeota archaeon
GAAATGGGACGGGTTTTTGATCGAGTCTACAGTTTGCTTCCGATCTGAGTCTTCTGAAGACTTCGACGAGGACCTTAGTTTATTACGGGTAGAAATCTTTCCTCAGAGACAGCTGAGCTGAGTCCACCCACCTGAAACACGTATTCAGGGATCAACTAGGCATGGGGCGAAGTGCCCAAAAAAAGGCGTCTCGAAAAAAGGGAGGGGAATTATCTTCGGATTAAGTTGCTAGGGCCGTTAGTGATATCCCTGTCTCGGGGTGGTTGAACCGGGTCCTAGGCTGGGATTGGTTCTACTCTGGCTTTCCCGCCTAGCTCTTTGAAGAGCAGGTTGAAGTCTGCCTTGCTTGTCTCCACGAAGACTCCCCAGTTGCCCATAACCGCGACGGTCCAGTCTCCCCCGGAGTAGGCCCATCCCTGCTGAGGGACCCATTTCATTTTGCTCAGCTGGGTGAAGGCGCTTGCGAGAGTGTTGAAGAGCATAGTTACGGTAGCGACGAACTGGGCGGTCATCGCTGCCATGTCGCGCGACATGTCCATGCTCGCCAGATAGTTGACGAGCTTCCCGTCTGGAGCAAATTCTCCAGCCGCAGCAACGCCAGGAATCTTCAAAAGCTCATCTAGAGTTTTCGCCAAATTTCTTTTCTCATCTCCAATCTTGTTTGGGTACTATTCTCATCGCGCCCCTCCTCGGCGCTCTGCCTGAAATACGTTCGACGGGCCCAGGAAAAAAGGGCGGATGATTCGACCTCGAAGGCGATTCCAAGACTTTCGACAGTAAGAATTTAACATTTTAACAATTCCCCACCACAAGCCAAATTCACGGGAGAAGAGTGGTCTTGAGAAAGCCTATCCCAGTGTTGGTGCTAGTCGCAGTATCCGTACTGGCTGTGGTCGGAGCCTCCTTCTACTACGTTTCTCGTAATGGACCTCCAGGTTCGGATCATTCCCAGTGCAGTGACCCGGACTCTATTTCGAGCCACGTCTACAATCCATACAGACTGACCATCGTCAAGTCTTGTATAACGGCCTCGGGAGTTGTAGACAACGTTCTGCAAGAGGCTGACGGCGACTACCACGTACGACTAATTCTCGATTCAGAATACAGTAATCTCACCAATGCAGCGAATGACCAGTATCAGTATGGCGATCTAGTCGTCGAGATAATCTGCGCACTACCCATAACCCAGTCCGATGCTGTATCGGCCTGCCAGAACTACACAAACAACATCACGATTCCCAGCATCAACGACCATATCACTGTCACTGGACCCTACGTATTGGACACGGCCCACAATAACTGGGCCGAGATCCACCCAGTCTACACACTCACAATATCCTAGGCTTCCGTTGCTCTGTGTGCAGGACCCAGCCGCATTTCCAACACCACGCCCGGATCACAATGCTCCAACCAGTGGAGTTCAAGTGTGGGTTTTGGACAGGGATTGCTGGATAACAAGTCTGTCGAAGAATAAACTCAGCCAGGGAATTCTACGTTTGCTGCTAGAATCACGCTTCGAGAAAGAACGGCTGCGGTTTCGCTTCAAATACTCTGTTAAACTGTGTCCCAGTCGGCTCCTCGGCGACGGCAACTATTTATGGGTTGATTACCATAATGGTAATTGGAAATCATGAACAGGTATCTGGGGCTTTGGTGTTGGATGTGCGAGGTGTTTGGCGATCAAGCCTTCACGATAGACCAGTTCCGTGCCGAATTTCCCAGTCCGGACCCTGCCAAAGTAGTTCATGACTTGGCCAAACTGAACCTGATTACTCGGCTTGAAAGCGGAGTCTACAAGGCGGCTTCACCGCTGGATTTCTCACGCATGATAGTTAAGCAGAGCATGTCGAAGGAGAAATTGCTCGCCTCGGCGACAGACCCTTTCGCCTATTCTCACGATGACGCTGTCCGAATCTGGACGGACGGCTATTACTGGACAGGGTTCACCGCGGGATACAAACCCGTTCACATCGAGATAGGAAGGGTTGATGCACGACGTTGGGAACGCTTCTTTGCAAGCAACGGCGCTGATTACGTTTTCGAGGGTGATCGTAAGACGCTGTTTGGGCTCGTGTTCATCCTTCATCTCGTGCCGAGGGTTCAATACGAGACAAGGGATGGGATTCCGGTAATTCCGTTGAGCGAAGTAATTGACTATTGCCGAGAGAGAATCGACACTTACGGGCCAGCTTTGGAGTATCTCCGGCGAAAGTTCCGGCTCAGGCCGGAACTGGTTCAAGCTCTTGTCTACAAGACCACCTAGGCTCAGTCCACGGGAGCAGCTCGAGAGCAGGGAGACGGAATGCTTTCGGTTCCTGCGAGAGGTTCCCTTGGAGAGACGGTACGTTCTAATCGGCGGTTACGCGGTTTCCTCCTTCCAGTTCCCGCGATACTCTGTAGACCTCGACATTGTCATCCCGCAAAGAGAGCTCCACTTTTTCCAGAGTCTAGCCAGAACAAGAGGCTTCGAGTTCAAGAAAAAATATGATGTTGAAAACGTTCATGGCGCCAGATCTCTTGTCTACTCCAAGAATATCGGTGTGAAGGTTGGCCTCGACCTGATGGTTAACGCGGTGTATTCTCGACAGACGAGATTCGCCTACCCTTTCGAACTCTTGTTCGAGCACTCGGATCCTAGAGAGGTGCGGGGAAGATGTCTCGACGCGCGTGCGAAGACTCGGGTTGCTAGTCGTGAAATGTTGCTCGCGCTCAAGACAAACTCTGCTCGGAGCCAGGACATGAGAGATATTCTCGCCCTATGCTATGAGAAGCCCCAGACCAGAACGGTCGTTGCACTCCTGGGAAAGTGTCCTCGTGACGAGATCCTCGAAAATCTCCGGAAGCTCGAGGCCTACCTTTCCATAGCCAAGCCAGACTCTTTCCGGAGCATGTTCAGCGCAAACCCGTCCGTCCTCAAACGAAGCATAGAACATTGTGAAAGCCTACTCGCTGAGCTGTGGAAGTCACTGAAGACCTAGGTGAACGCGGCACGACCAAACAGGCCGCACACCTCTATTCTGTCTTTGCTGCTAGAATTCCGGCCAGGAGAACCTCTAGGGTTTTGCTTCGAATACTCTGTTGAACGGTGTCTCAGTCGCTCTTCGGAAGCTCGTGAATCCTCCAGACATGACAACCTCGCGTAATCGTGAATCACTAGCCTGGGCGCCTAGAGCTAGTCCTACTTCTTGAGCCCTCGACGCGGGAGTGCAGATCATTGTGGAAGCACTGAAGTAGATCCTTCCAACAGGATTATGGTTGTCCTCCAATTTCTCGTTGGCATAAGGCTCAACGATCATCCATGTCCCATCAGGCTTCAAAGACTGCCAGACATGCTTCGCCGCGCCTGCCGGGTCGCCCATATCATGCAAGCAATCAAAGAAGGCGACCAGATCAAGATTTCGCATTGGATAATCTTGGGCCTTGGCTACTTCGAAACTCACTCGATCAGACAGGCCGTTAGCAGAAGCGCTCTTCCGAGCATATTCTATCGAAGGTTTGTGAAAATCATATCCGACAAACCGCGACTTTGGAAATGCTTTCGCCATGATAATCGTTGACGCCCCATATCCACATCCGACATCTCCAACCGTAGCGCCAGCCTTCAACTTCGCCACTACGCCCTGGAGTGATGGGAGCCAGCTGCTAACCAGGTTACCCGCATAGGCGGGCCTGAAAAACTTCTCAGCCCCAACAAACAAGTCAGTGCTATGCTTCTCCCACCCGACACCCTTACCAGTTCTGAATGACTCGGTTATCTCAGGCTCGTCCTTGAAGACTGACGCCGCGAGATAGAACGCCCCTGGCAGATACGCGGGACTATTCTCGTCAGCGAGAGTAAAGGCTTGTTCGGGTGTCATGGAATACCTGCCAGTTTTCGCATTATATGCGACATAGCCGGCTGCTGCTTGAGCTGACAACCATTCACGGACATAACGCTCGGCCGTGTGAGTCTTACCCGCCAAGTCTGCAGGCGACATACCACCACTAGCAGCAAGCGCCTTGTACAAGCCAAGTTTCTCGCCTACTAGTACAGTCGAAGCATGTA
>VBAW01000009.1 GCA_005888635.1 Candidatus Bathyarchaeota archaeon
GATGAGGTTGTTGTGTTGGTGGCTGATCATCGTACTGTTCATGTCTGTGTGGATTGTCTTACGTTGTTGACGGTTCATCGTCGTATTCATCATATGAAGGTGGAGAAGGTTATTGTTGAGATGGCTGAACGGCGACCCCTCGTGGCTTAAGAGTGAGGGAGTTAGTTCGTTCCGGTTTGCCTCTCGGTCTTTCGCCTAACAACTCGGCCCCGACGAAGAGTGCCGAGTATTCTGCTCACAGCGTTCTTGGGTCGAGTGCACGATTCTCCCTCTCTCTCGGTCATATTACTAGACCTCTAACAATTTCTCGTGCCAGCGGGAGTAGACCGCTTCTTCCCCCATAGCCGACGTCTCCGACTAGGAGCCAGAAATTGTCGTCAGGACGATCCCTGGGACTGAAGAAGTCTGACTTGATTTTCATTCCGCGTCTTGTGAATAAGCCCACAGTATCGATCCAGCCTTTGGAGGTTCTTTCAGCGATGTGGGCGAACCGGGAGCATATTCCGCAATCATTGTCGTAGAGAAGGATCGGCCGAGCAAATGGCAGAGAATACTCCTCCGTCTGGATCTAGAGCTACTAGCAGACTGTAAGTCTTTCCGAACGGAAGAGCTCTCTCTAGCAGAGAGCCTAGGCTAGTTGTTCGCTTACCTGGCGCGCCGCGGCCGCTTTGGCGGCGAGTGCCGCGAACTCCTGGCGCCCGAAGGCTGTGCCTGAGAGTCCCCAACCGCCTTCTGCTGCCTCGGTGAGTATCACCCAGGTGCGAGTGGCTTGGGTCGGGTCGCCGGAAATCTTGGTAATAATCTCGGTGATCTCTTTGACGAGTTGCTTCTGTCCATCGCGGGTCAATGCTGCCGGCGGCGTGATAACCTGAGCGCGTACGGTGCGAGCAGAGTCGGTGGCTGCGGTGTGAACCGCGTGTGGGTCCATTCGGTGAATGAAAGCGGCTGTGTTGTTGAGGTGGAAGGGACCAGGGGTGGCCACGCCCTCGGCGCGGAGAACGGCCATGGTGAGCTCCTTGCCAAGCCGACTGTCGGTTCCGACTGGGAAGAGGTCTGCTGGTGCATATACGTCAATCATGGGCATAGTAAAACATCCAGTGTGTACGACGCTGGATATATACACCAATCGGCGCATGACTCCTCCCGCACCTCCTTTGGAGGAAACAACTCTCCTTTCTGCCCAACGCGCACAGATGGTTGTCTGCCAAACGCATCGTGATCGACACGACATTTGGGTTGTCCGTCTTTGGCATGAATTGGCGTCGTTTGAGCTAACGCATCTGGCCTGTTCCTCCATGCGCAATCCTTTTAGTCTGGTGTGGTCTTACAATCAGTAAGGCGGTTGGAGTCATTGTCTTACCAGTCGAAGATGACCTCTAAGGGCCAAGTAACGATCCCGAAGGACTTGAGGGATAGGTTTGGTTTGAAGGAGGGTGAGGAGGTTCTGATGGTTCCTGCGAACGAAGGGATACTGTTGAAGCATAGAATGGATTCTATGCGAAGTCTCCGGGGACTCATGCGAGAGGAAGTTGACTTGAAGAAAGCCTCCACTTTCATAGGCAAAGTCAGAAGAGAGTGGCGTGTTGAAGGAGAATGAACGGTACACCATCGATACCGTCGCTGTCCTAGGATATCTCGCCGACCGGCTTCCTTCCAGAGCCGATAGGGTGTTTCAGAAGGCGGAAGATGGGAGGGCAGAGCTTGTCGTCCCCTCCATTACTCTAGGTGAGACCCTCTACACTCTTCTCAAGGGAAAGGAGGTGTTCGGCGTCAGGATACCGATGGAAAAGCTTTCAGTGTTCTACGATGTAGTAGAGAGTAGGGGAAGCCTGAGACTTGAGGATCTAAACTTGAACGGATGGAGGGATGTGGCGAGCATTGCGCTCCCGGAGCTTCACGACCGGATGATTGTTGCAACCCACCGGCAGTTGGGTTCAAAGGGGATAGTAACCGACGACCAAGAGATTTCGAATCTCGAAGGAATTGAAACCATCTGGTAAGAGATCAAGACTGTTCTAGAGTCGCCTAGAGAACGATCGGACCTACGGGCGTTGCGGGCTCATTTTCCATCTCGTGATGGAAAAGCGCTGATTTCATATGTCCGTTCTACGGGGCTAGCATGGCATGGGCTGGAAGCTTCAGGCAGTTTTTGTCCTCGCTTGGGTTGCGCTCCTGCCTTCACTGCTTCTTGGAGAAACCCTAGACCAGCTCAAACTAGTTCTCGGTCTAACCGGCTCTACTCTTGTCATGGTCTTTGCGATTGGAAAGGGGGTCGAACTAAGAGCACCTAAGTTCTTGGCTGCGAGGAAGCGATTGACTCTTACCCTAGTCCCTATGGCGCTCGGGGTTGTCTTTGCATCGACTGGGGCACTGGAGGTTACGTTACAGGCTTCAAGTCCGTGGGGCACCGATCTGGAAATTACTGGGGTTGCATCATTCCTGATCGGGGTGGCTGCAATGGTTATCGTTTTGGTAACTGCTCCAGAATGTTGATTCCCAACGACTTGCAGCGACGAGGGGAAGTCTTGCAGAGCATCCATTGGACGTGCGGGAAGTAAGAATTATTCAGATCAGTACAATAAGGAGGAAACACGAGGCAATCTTGGACTCTCTGACTGGATCGCGTTGCCGAAAGTGTTGACGCATGCATCGCTCAGCTACAAATCTCCTCGAACTTGGAGCATGGATTCAAATTGGATCCTGCGTTTTCGCGGCAATAATCGGCGCGTCCTTTGTCGTAGCTTCATTAATTAATCCTGAGTCAGCTAGAGCGGCTGAACCCTTGTCATTCATAGCCACTAGTCTACCAGTTTTTCTTGTCCTAAGTTCTCTGCTGCTTAGTTTCGTCATGAAGCTCAGAGTCGAGCGTCAAAAGAAAGTCCCATTTCAAGACATCAAAGCTTTGAGCGCTCGACTGGGAGAGATCGGAAAGCAGGTGAAGACAAGAATGGGAGTTATGGCTAAAGTCGAGTTTGTCGTAAGTCTTCGCTCCGGGCTCGTCTACACAATGAAAAAGAGGGGAAACAATAGGATAATGGCAGGGGACAGGTTTCTGAACGGAGCGTCTGACGAAGAGTTGGAAGGAGTTCTGGCACATGAGATAGCTCACGTTAGTCATATGACTAAACCGCGGATTATGCCCATTCTCGCCACTGTGCTAATTGTTGTCCAAGTGCTTTTCATTCCCATCCCCCGAATATTCATCGTTTTGGGGGCTGTATTCGCAATGTTATTGTTGCTTACAATACCAGGAAACTGGAAAACAGAATATTATGCTGACAGAGTTGCCGCGGAGAATGTAGAAGCCGAGAAAGTCATTATGGGACTGAAGAGGCTTGCCAAAACGTCGCTCTCAGGTTTTTCTTTTACCCACCCACCCTTGGCTAGGCGAATCAAGAAACTTGAGAGATTCTCTCGTTCGCTCCCAAAGTGATAGAAGTTCTTGGAACAGAGGTCCTTGAAACAAGTTCGGGCAAGAGAGGAGCGCTCGTTGTCTTTGCAGAGAATTACCAACCTTACTGTTCAGATAGCTGATCACCAACAGGATCCGAGACGTACAAGTTCAATGGCAAACCTGTCAGCCAAACAACAGGTTTGTACGACTACGGGTCTCGCTGGCAGACACCGAGCGGGCCTTTAACCGACTACTACTACGCTGGAACCCTAAGGATTGCGTGCGTTTCGGATCCACCATCAACGCCTACTACACTGTTAGATTAGGCAGCACACGGCTGGTTACCGATAGTAATGAGAACTCGTTATAAGAGATAGACCTTAATATGGATAGCACGATATATCACACCATGGGCCCGAAAGTGGCATCCGAGCTGGACGATAGGATACTCGGCTTCCTAGAGGAGGGCCCAGCTACCCCAGATGAGATAGCCTCGGAGCTTCGAATAGCCTGGGCGACTGCCCAAGGGCACCTGCTGAAACTCGCCGGGACAGGGAAGGTTTCCGCGTCGAGAAAGGGCAGAGTAAACATCTACTTC
>VBAW01000004.1 GCA_005888635.1 Candidatus Bathyarchaeota archaeon
CGAACGCGACAGACGCTCCGTAGATCATTGTTATGAGTCCTATTGCGGCGAAGACTGGCCAGAGAAGTTTGTCCGCCGCTGGGAATAGTAACAAGTTGTATCTGATTAGTCCGTAGCCACCCATCTTCAACAAGAGGCCTGCGAGAAGAAAACTCACAGGTGCTGGAGCTTCGACGTGCGCGTCCGGAAGCCACGTGTGAAGAGGAAAGATCGGCAGCTTGACGGCAAATCCAACAAACGTCGCGAGCGACGCGGCTACTTGAAAGGGCATGGCGATATTTGCAGATCTAGTGAGGATCGTGGCATAGTCAAAGGAGGGAGTGCCCTGGCTTCCTGTCCATGCATAGAGAGCCACAAACCCGAACAACATGACGGCGCTTCCAGCATAGGTGAAGATTAGGAACTTCAGAGAAGCGTATTTTCTCCGCGGTCCTCCCCAGATCCCGATAAAGAAGAACATCGGAATCAGTACTATTTCCCAGAAGACATAGAACAGAATCAGATTCAGCGAAGTGAACACTCCGATTATTCCCGTCTCGAAGATCAGAAAGAGCGCGTAGTATTCTGGCTGTCTGCTGCTGATCAGGTCCCTAGATCCAGCGGCCGCTAGAAGGCATAGTAGAGAAGCGAGAATTAGGAGCGGTAAGCTGATCCCGTCGACTCCAACAATATAGTTCAGTCCGAAAGTGCTAGCCCACTCTCCAGTGTCGGTTAGCTGGAAACCTGGATTACCATATTGAAACAGCACGACGATGATCAGAGAAATACCGAAAACCCCCGCTGTAGTGCCTATGCCCAGAATCTTGGCCAAACTCTCTCGTTTCTTCCCAAGCAAAAATGTTGGGATTGCCATGACCACTGGCAGAAAGAGAATGACCGTCAGGATTCCGAGCAATCTTAGCGAGCTCCGACCACAAAAATCATGTAGATCAGAAGTAGGGCGATCCCAATCGCGAATGATATGATGTACTGCTCAGTGACTCCACTTTGCAGCCGCCGCAAGAGGTTGCTGAGTCGAGAGCCTGCAGTTGCGACATCGTCCACGGCTCCATCCACAACTCTCGAGTCCAGGACCCCGCTAGCCTCAGAGTAATCTATGACATCACGTGCGACTGTCGAGCTGAGCTTATCCCAGATCCCTTGTTCGATGTATCTGTAAAGTCCTCGACTCGCACTGGTTAGTCCACTGACATACACACGGTAGTTGATTGCGTCAAGATACCAACGATGCCAAAGGAAGGCTCGGAGGCCCCCGACCTTAGTTGGAACAGTGTATGGTCTTCTGAAATAGAGAAGGTATCCCATGACTAGGCCGACTCCAGCCATTCCGATGCTTGCCCCGTACAGCAGAACTTCTGTACTCGTTAGACCGGGGACAGTGCCAAGGGGCAGGGTGGCGGGCAGGGCCTTAGCGATGTAGCTGGTAAGGGGTCCGCTATAAAATGGATAGAAGATTCCTAGTCCGAGGCTTGCAACTGCAAGAGCGAGGTATGGGACGAGCATAGTTAGACCAGCTTCGTGGGCAAGTTTTCCTTCCTCTGCAAGCTCGTTGACATGGTCGCTGGATTTGCCTGCGAACGTGATGCCTAGCATCCTCGTAGTGTAGAACGCCGTCAGTAGCACCGTTGCAAGCCCGATTCCGTAGAACACAAATTGGCTACTCTGGAAGGCTGAGGAGAGGATGGAATCTTTTGTCCAGAAGCCGCTGAATGGCGGGATGCCGATCAGAGAGAGCCCCGCGAGCAGCATCGAGACTGATGTAAGTCTCATTGCCTTGGCAAGTCCGCCCATCTGGTCCATGAATCGCGTTTCTGTGACATGTATGACCCAGCCTGCTGCCAGGAAGAGTGAGGCCTTGAATATCGCGTGACTCATCAATTGCAAAAGCCCTGCGGAATATCCTGCGATGAAGTTTGCACTCAGCCCGGCGATGCCTAGCGCCATCATCATGTATCCTATCTGAGATACAGTCGAGTAGGCCAGGACCTTCTTGATTTCTCGAGCAACAGTGGCTTGAGTTGCAGCCAGGAAGGCTGTGAATGCACCAATCCAAGCTATTGTGCCAAAGAAGGGAGTGACTAGGTTGAACTGTAACAGGGCGATGTAGAAGATCGGGCCCATTCTACCGACGAGAAATACTCCAGCCTTGACCATCGTAGCCGCGTGAATCAACGCGGAGACAGAACTCGGTCCCGCCATAGCGTCCGGGAGCCATTCTTGCAAGGGGAACTGGGCGGACTTTCCGATCGGCCCTCCGAAAAAGAGAAGCGCGGTAGGCAACAACAATCCAAACCCGGACAAGACTGAAGCCCAACTGCCTGGCTGACCAAGCTTTGTCGCCAACTCACCATAGTTGAAGGTCCCGGCTGTCGCGAAAATGAGAAAGATTGCGATCAGGAGAGCGATGTCACCAATTCGCGTCATCACGAAGGCTTTCATCCCTGCGTGACTCGGAGGGAAGGCTTGAGGCACCCCAAGGGCCGTGTCGCCCGGGACTCCGACCCAGTGCTCGGGCTCATCATGATAAAAGTGGCCGATCAGCGCGTAGGAGCAGAGGCCGACTCCTTCCCAGCCAAAGAACATCAGCAGTAGATTATCGGCGAGTACGAGTAGGAGCATGTTGCCGATGAAGAGGTTCATGAAGAACCAGTAGCGCGTGAGTCCGAACTCGCCCTTCATGTATTGGAGGCTGTAGACCATGATGAGGAAGCTGATCCATGCAACTATGTTGGCGAGAAACATGCTTAACGGGTCCACGAGGACGCCAGCATTCACGTTGAATATCGACGAGGAGATCCATGCGACTTGGTAGTCGCCCTGCGCGATTGTAAAGGCTGTGAGCGTCGCAAATATGGCTGAAACGAGGGTGAACGCTACAGCTCCATAATTTCGAAGACCTGGATGGATCTTCGCAAAAGCAGGCGTGAGAACAGCCCCTGCGAGAGGTGCAGTCCAAATCAACCATGGAATGAGCGTCAATTCATCTCATGCTCCAACGATAGCTTTCCCGATGGCAGCGAACCGGCTGATGATGGGTCCCGGATAAATCCCGAGGACCACTGTTATGATGCTAAGAACAATGAGTGGAACTGTAATTGTCCAAGGTGCTTCCTTTACGTTTGCCGTGTCTCCATTTGAGGGACCGAAGAAGATCTTCCTCAGAGCGAGTAGAGAATATCCCGCAGTGAACGCGGTGGCAACGACTCCTAGAATGGCCACTATGACACGGTAATCTGAGAATGCGATTGTGGCACGTACGAAGCCTCCTTGGAAGAGGAGAAACTCCGAAAAGAACCCATTAGTCGATGGAAAACCCATCAGTGCCAGCGACCCGATGAAAGCGGCAGACGCGGTAATCGGCATCTTTCCGGCCAGTCCTCCCATCTTACTCATGCTTCGCTCCCCACGAAATTGAAGCATTATCGCGCCGACGGCGATGAACAAGATTCCCTTCGCTGTTGCGTTGCTGATGTATTGGAACATTGAACCTGATATGCCGAACGAAGTAAAGGTCGCCAGTCCGAAGAGAATGTAGCCCATCTGGCTCATGCTAGAATACGCGAGCAGTTTCTTGATGTCGTCCTGGACCAGCGCCATCGCGCTGCCATAGAACATTGTGACTAGAGCCCAACCTGCAAAGATCGCTGAAAGGGCCTGAAATCCCGATGGATAGATCGTCATTACTATCCGAACTATCGCATATCCTCCAATTCCTGTCATAGCCGCAGACAGAAGGGCGCTAATTGGTGTAGGTGCTTCAGCGTAAGCCGAAGGCAGCCATGCGTGAAGCCCAAACTGTGCGATCTTGACGAAGAGCCCGAAACACATGGCTCCAACGACCCCTAGCCTCACGAGGGAGGGGACCGTGGACGGATTGGCCAAGTTGTTTACAACCGAGTCCATGTCCGTGGTTCCGGCCAAGAATCCCGTTACGAGTATGCCAACGAGTAGGACCAACGCGCCTACGTGCGTCCAGATGAAGTATGTGAGAGAAATCTTGTCTCGTTCGCCGTACCCCCATTCTGCGATCAGAAAGAAAGAGGGCACTAGCATGATCTCGAAGAACAGGTAGAACTCGATCAGGTTTGTTGCGAGAACTGTCCCTATCATTCCCAGCGAGTAGAGCATGTACAGGCTGTAGTAGAGCCCGTAGCGCCCAGGATCGTCGCCAATCCTTTGGCGCATGTAAGGCACGGAGAAAAGCGCGATCAATGTCACTAGCAATGAAATAATGAGAAGAATTGGTAGACTGAGATTGTCGACTCTTAGACCGAAGGTGCCAATCGGTGACCATGAGTACAGTTCGTTATACGACCGTTGGGGAGATGACGAGCCCTCAACCCCCGCGATCAAAACAGCGGCAAGCGGTACGAGTGACAGAAGTGACGCGACGTAGCCGGCTCTGTCTTTTAGAAGGAGGGAGAACCCGTAGACAACTGGGACGCCGATTAGAGGAACTACTATCGCACCTATTAGAAGAAAAGTCATGGTTGCTCTAACCCTTTAGCCGGTCGAGTTTGCGTAGGTCAATGTCTACGTTCAACCGAGAGACGAGCATTATGATAGCGAAGAGCGTTCCGCTTCGTAGTAAGACCGTAGATTCCAATACCGAGGAGGACTACCGAGACGGCAAAGAAGCTTGTTAGTGGCTCCATGTTCTCAACCCTTCCTCTCTGCCTTGGCCAAGGTCAACGCACCGATCACGGCCGCAGCGAGAACTAGTGAAAGAAATTCGAGCGGGACGCCATATTGATTGATCAGAGTTGTGCTAAGCCGAACAAGATCGCACCCAGCACCGCAGGAATCCGGGCCAGGAAACGAGGCTGCGCTTGTCAAGGACCCTGCTGTTCCGAGCAGTAGCGACACCAGAAGTGCTGTGAGCAGTGAGAGCCTCTTCAGCTCCAGTGGAGGCTCGCCAAGCTGAGGACCGACTAACATTACAGTGAACAGGATCAGGACGACCACTGCCCCGATATACACAGCAATCTGGAAAACTCCAGTGTATGAAGCGTCAAGAAGGAAAAAGAGTCCGGCTATGCCGAGAAACGAGATTCCAAGGGCGGCTGCGCCATAGACCAGATCTCTGGCTTCAAGGGCAAGGATGGCGCTCGCTACGGTCACCGTGGCTAGAGCAAGAAAACTCAGATCGGTCATCTGTCTTCAGATCGCCGGTAGTCCAACGACGATGAAATATGCAATTACAATATTCACGATCGAGAGAGTTAGCAGGGTAGTCCATCCCTGACGCAACAATTGGTCAAGACGGACGCGCGGAAATGTTGACCTGAAGAGCATGACGGCAACTATGATCACGATCGTCTTTAGGAAAAACCAGACTATCGGAGGAATGATTGCGGGTCCCAAGTAGCCACCTAGATACAGTGTCGAGAAGAGAGCGGCGAAAGCGTACAGTTTGATGAACGCAGGACCCTGGACCAGCATGAATAATGGTCCCGGATATTCGGCCTGCCAGCCCATCATGATCTCCGACTCTGCTTCTGGGAGATCGAATGGCAAGCGTTCCATCTCCGCAGTCGAGGTTACGATAAACAGGACCGCTCCTAACGCCTGTGGGAGAATGAGCCATCCGTTGTTCTGCTGAAACTGGACGATCCCGGTCAAGTTCAGGGTCCCAGTTATCATCACGACTCCTAATGCCGACAGCCATAGCGGGATTTCGTAGGCGGTCTGCTGAAAAAGCGCTCTGAGACCGCCGATGAATGGAAACTTACTGTTAGCGCTCCATCCGGCAAGAAGGACTAGTGTTGGTGATAGAGTCACAATTGCGAGGAAAGCTGGCAAACCGACCTCTACGTTTGCAATCTGAACCCCTGGCGCAAAGGGAATTAGTCCCAAGAGAGCAGCGCCAATTATCAGCGCTGTCACGGGTGACATGATGAAGAAGAACCGATCCGCTCCTTCTGGGATGATTAGTTCTTTGAAAAGTAGTTTGATGATGTCTGCGAACCCCTGAAGGATTCCTCCGACCGGGCTCGAGTAGGACGGACCGATTCTTAGTTGAACTCTCGCGGTCAGTTTTCTCTCGAACCATGTGAAAAAGGCTCCGAGAATGGCTATTGATATTAGACCGGGAAAAACTACGATCTCGAGGAAATAGGTGCTGGTTACTAACTGAAGAATCTGGCTAACAGGATCCGACAAGTGTCTCCTACCAGTTCTCCCTTTGACCCGCTAGATGCAGAGCATATGCTAGTGGAACAAGCGCAACCACCATGAAAGTCAAGATCGGAACTGTTCCAGCTGCTCCCAAAGCTCTTAGATCCAAAGCCCAAGCAAACAAGAACATGGCGATGACGTCATACACTACGAACATCAGGATGTAGGGATAGTACTGAATGATGAATCTGGTTCTTCCAGGACCAGTCGCAATCTGACCCGATTCAAAAGGCGCTTTCTTTCCGGGAGTGGGTCTTGGATCCCGTGGACTGATCACCAGCCTTAGAGTGATAACTAGCGCTAACGTCGCGGCGAAGAGGAAGATGATGTAGCCAGTTTCCTCGGGTATCCCTTGGGAGACCACGGTTGTTGCTGACTCCGCCTATTTTCGCACGCCGGGCTCTGAGCCATTATAAACGTTTGAATTAGAGAATCGCTTGGACTACTCTGTTCTCTTCCAGAGATAATCCGCGTAATCGTCCAGAATTTTTCGATTCTCCAGGCCCGTCACTTTGTCAAGTGACTCTTTGGCGTTGCCCGCATATTCCTTGGCCTTCGATCTCGCGAACTCGAGGGAGCCCGCCTTCTTGAGTATTTTCAATACTTCTCTATTCGATGGCTTTCGATTCGAATTCAATAACTCGATATTACTACTGGGACGCGGAGCCTCATGAAGACAATGCGAGGTAACAATGTTCGGTGCTTTCAAAACAGGTTCATCAGATCCGTCGGTAAAGTCGAGAATATCATCTTGGATCTGAAAAGCCATACCGGACGATCTACCGAACTTCTGCACGCCGACTAAATTCCTTCCGTCAACTCCAGCGATAGCCGCTCCTATTCCGGCTGCCGTTCCGAAGAGAGAGGCCGTCTTCAAATCCGCAATAGCGATACACTCACTCACACTCGCGTTGAAGTCTCCGAGAATATCAAGAAGTTCTCCTTTGCTAATATCTACCAGCGTTGTTCCAATCATTCTCATGACCTCGGGATTCTTGTAGTTGGACAGGAGCTGAACGCCCTTCGAAGCAAGAAACAAACCAGACGTTAGGGCCTTCTCGTTGCTGAACGCCATGTGAATAGTAGGCGCTCCTCTCCGGACTTGATCCTTATCGATCATGTCGTCAAAGACCAAGGTCGCGGCATGAATGATCTCAATCGCCGCGGCTGCTTCAAGGGCTTCCTCCGGCCTTCCACCCAAGGCTTCCGCGGAAAGCACGACCAACAAAGGTCGGCAACGTTTTCCGCCAGTTCTAAACATGTACTTGATGATCTGATTGGCCTCACGTCTATCGAAGTTTGCCTTCAACGTCTTGTTGATTGTCTTCTCGATGGGATCGCGCCAGGCTTCAAGCGAAGGTGGAAACTTTCTCATTTTCGCGGACCCAGTAAGTCTGGACTCTTCGACCGTCTGCACCGCTATTTAATCGGTTGTGGATAACATAGAAAGCCGACATCGAACTGTATGTAGATGCCAAAAACAAACTTTATAGCGAGAACTCTCCCGGCGAAACTTTTGCGTGTAAAAATGGAGCAAGCGCCCAAGTCCATAGAATCAACGAAACCAAAGAGTCGAACGATGGTTCTCGCGGCGATAATAGTTGTTATCCTAGTTGTTGTCGGAGTCGGCGTCTATATCCTCTATAGACCCTCAACCCCACCCCCGACAGGAACGCCAGTTACAATCTGGGATAACGGCCCGTGCAGCAATGACACAACATGTGGATTCAAGAACAACACTGGAGGAAGCACACTAACCGTACCGACCGGAACTACGGTTCTCTGGACTAACACAGGAAGCCTTAGTCATACAGTCACAGCCTGTTTGTCGACCAATCCGGGCTATTCTGCTCCTGGAGCTTGCCCGAACGGCCCTAACAGCAACACTAGCGTCAACTTCGACTCGGGGACATCTGGAATGATCCATGGAGCAACTTTCGCGTTCACGTTCAACACTGCCGGCACGTACGACTACTACTGCTACTTCCACCCATGGATGCACGGGGTAATAATCGTCCAATAGGCTAACAGCAAGGATCTACGTTCCGTCATCCCTTCTTCCGGAACGCGTTGGTTCACTCGCTGACTGAGGAAAATCTGACGGTTTCGACTCAAAGACGAATGGTCAGAGGACTGTATAAGCACGCGTAGAACGGCGCACTCTCACGGTTTTGAAAGGCCGACTTGAGGGTCGCCAACAGGCATGCAGGAAATCATCCAGCCTTTCGGGATCCGCCGGGCGGTCACAATCGGTGCTATCATTAGCAGAGGAAGTCCTACGACAATAAACAGGCTTTGAATAGACGATAGCGCCAGCGCGAATGTAACGGCGCCCGTAAGGCCAAGCATTGTCAAAAGGAAGAATCCAGCGCAGGTCGGACAGGCCGTAAAAAGTGCAACGATTGCTCCGAGTCCCCCCATCCAGTGGTTGCCTACGCTACTTGATCGATGGTTGTATGCGTACGTTGCGACAGCGGCGTTCAGCCCTACCAGCCATGACACCGCGAAGAGAAGTATCAGATTGACTGGAATGACCAGAATAGCGAACTGTTGCGTCAAGTAAACCACGAATTGGGGCATTTGTCCCAACTGGCCACAGCAGATTACAGGGAGGGCAGATGGGATGCTAACTCCATTAGTTTCGGAGAAGCGTCCGAGAGGTTGTAGCACGAGGAAACTCGAAACAAAGGCGAAGAATAGTCCGTAGACCAAAGAAGCAAGGACGAATGCGTGGAACGAATGCTTCTCGCTGAGTGCTAGTGAAATAACCCTGACCGTCTGAGAAGGCGTGGTTTCGCTCTTATTCGACGAGCTACGCATGAAAAAGCGGGTGGCTCCAGCGAGCACTAAGCAGATGCCCGCCAATAACAAGGCGAGAACTACGTAGGCAGTCTGTTCTAGCAACTCAATATTTCGAGTATCGAGGGGATAACTGGAGAGGATCAACTGATAGGCCGAGAGAGATACGAGAATTGTTAGCCCGCCTAGGAGGGAAATCTTGATCGGAGAAATGAAATGGGATTCGCGTCCTGTCAGTTCCAGCCCTTACCTCTCAAGATTTCTAGGTTGTATCACCCACAGATTGGCATCCGACATCGGTCAGTGACCAACGTGAAGCTGGACAAAGCTGAGACCCATGAGCAGGGATGCGATTACGAGCCCTATTATGACCCATGTGGAAAGAGATTTTGGCTCGTATCTCAAATGCTGATAGAACATTGCGATAAGGACCGCCTTCGTGCCAGCGATCCCCAGAAGCACTGTGACGTATTCGCTGTAGGCTGGAATTATCGAGGAGAGATTCACTTCGATATCAGTCTCCCCAATTAGAGCTGCGAAGACTATGAGATACAGGTAGTTCGTGTTCACATCGCTCACCTAGATGAGATAGAACAAGGGAAACAGGAAGACCCAAACTATGTCGACGAAGTGCCAGTATAGACCGAAGTGTTCGAGTGTGGTGTGATCTCCATTAACATACTTGCCCTTTATGGCGTTGGCGAGCAGATACACTGTCATGCACATTCCCGCGAAAACGTGAACCCCGTGGGTTCCAGTCGTTATGAAGTAACTAGTTGCTGGAAGCGAATAGTTCTGGAAGACGTGGTTCCCGCCTAGGCTGAACCATTCACCCGCTTTTATGTAGAGAAAGGCGGCACCTAGAATCAGAGTTCCTCCAAGGCTTGCAATGAGGCCACTCCGGTTTCCGGCCCTCGCCGATGCGAGAGCCATTATCGCTGTGAGACTGCTTGTGAGTAGAACGAGGGTCATCGCAAAACCGTTCCTGATGTCGAAGAGTGTGCCTGCTGGTGGCCATGCGGCATCGTTAGTTCTTACGAAGAAATACGAGCCAATCAGAACCCCAAAGAAGATCACCTCGGCCCCCAGAAATGTCCAGATTCCGAGTTTCATGTTTGGGACTTGTTTGAAAGGCCAACTCTCTACCTGCATATCCTCATGGACGGTGAACGTTTCTCTACTGTAGCCGAAGAGAGAAATGATCCCCAAAATGACCCCGTCAGCAATCAGAGGCCAGAAGGGCTGATAGCTAACCGGCTGCGGGTTTGCAGGTTTTCCGATCGTCAAACCTAGGAAGAAGATGAACGTCGCGAACGCCATTAGAACCGGCCAAGGACTGAGCCCTTCGTGATGCAACGGCGAAGTGCTGCCATGCACCGACGATCCATTGGGGTGCCCGATTTCATTAGAGTGGCCGGACCCGTTCGGAAGTCCCGGGCCTGAACCAAACCGGATAGTCCCATCTGCCAGGAAAGTAGGAATGACGTCAAAATCGTGAGGAGGCGGAGGTGAGGGAAGGGCCCACTCAAGCGTCCATGCCTCCCAGGGGTTTGGACCAGATGGCGGACCTATCCTCGAGCTACGATATAGATTGTAAAATAACAGAAGTTGTGCTCCGCCGAAGATGAAAAGTGGACCTTAGCGATCTTCTCGTCATACATTCGACCGGTAATCTTGGGGAACCAGTAGTACAGTCCTCCAATGAGACCGATAATGCTCGCTCCCACCATTATGTAGTGAAAGTGTGCCACGACGAAGTATGTTCCTCTGAGCGCGTAGTCCAGCGCCACAGAAGCGAGAAAGACTCCGGTGATCCCACCGACTATGAAATTTGCTACCGCACCAAGCGCGAACAGGGCTGGAGCCTTGAGGCGGAGCTTGGCAAACCCTAGAGTTTCGATGAGTGAGATCACTATGATATCGAACGGGAGGGATACGGCGATTGTAGTTACCGTGTATAATTTTGTTGAGACTATCCCGATTCCAGTAACGAACATGTGATGTCCCCAGACTACGAAACTGATCAGCGCCGCTGCGACTAAGGCTCCGATAACGTACTTGGAGCCGTAGAGCGGTCTCCTGGCGAATGTGGGAATTATATCCGCAATTATTCCAATCGCCGGGAACAATACGATATAGACTTCAGGATGCCCAAAGAACCAGAACACGTTATCCCAGAGCAGAGAGCCACCCTGGATTGACGAGAAATATACTGTGCCGAAGGCTCTGTCGACATAGAGGAGAACGACTGCAGCGAGAAACGAGGGAAAGGCATAGAGCATCATGAAGATCGTCACGAGAATTGCCCAGGGAAATACGGACATGTGCCTCAGCTTGAGCCCCGGCGCTCTCATCTTGAACATCGTAACTAGGAAGTTGATGGAACTCATTGTTATTGAGACGACCATCAGGATTAGTGCGCCTGCCCCGAGGTTGAAACCGATGGCTGGGCTAAACTGGGCAGCGTTCTGTGGTGAGTAAAGGGTCCAGCCAAGGTCTGGGGCCGCCCCGAAGAAGAAGCTGAGAATCATCATCACGCCGCTGAAGAGGAAAAACCAGTAGCTCATCGAATTGAGCCGAGGAAAGGCCAAGTCTCGGCAGCCGATTTCCAAAGGTATAATGTAGTTTGCAAAACCAAAAGCTAGAGGAGAGAGGACCCAGAAAATCATCAAAAGACCGTGAACGGTGACGAACTGATTGTAGATGTTAGCCGTGAGAAGGGTATTGTCCGGGGCGGAGAGTTGAGTCCTCATTGTCAGCGCGAGAACACCGGCGGCAGCGAACAGGAACAGCGATGTGATGAGGTAGAGTATGCCGATGTCTTTGTGATTGGTCGTATAGAGCCATCTTTTAGCGGACACCCACAATTGCTCGGCCATTCTAGTGTACGACCGTACTATCGTACCATGCAGAGTACGCCGCTTGAGACATGACCATGAGGGTACCCTTCATTGTTGCGTGGCCCACCCCGCACAGCTCAAAGCATTGGATTGTGAAGTTGCCTGTCGTATGGGGGTAGAACCAGACTACGTTCGTGCGTCCCGGAATCGCGTCCGTCTTGATATCGTAACCAATTATCCCGAAATCGTGAAAAACGTCCGCGCTTGTAACGTTAAGACGAATGTTCTCTCCGACCGGGACCCGAAGAATGTCACGAGTATCATATGGTTTGGTTCCATTAGGGTAGGTGAACTGCCAATAGAACTGATGCGCGGTAACCTCCATCGCGCAACCTGGGCAGACATGCTGGGGAGGGGTGAGGATGTTATCGATAGCACCGAAACTCCCTATTATCAAAACGACCAAGATTATTGTTGAGAGCGAGACGGTAACCACCACACTCTTCGCGTGTCCTCTCGAACGCGGTAACTTGCCGAGTATCGGAGTGTCGTTTGGCTGTCGAGAGGACGGCCTGTCCCTGTATTTGACTATGAAATAGATCAGAAGACTGAAGACGATTATCGAGACTGCTATAGCAAGATATGTGAAGAGGCCGAATAGTGAGTCGAACTGGACCTGAGTGCTGGAGACTGCCATCCGAGGGTTCTCTGAACTTTTCTGCTCGCGAGTCTTTTGTTTTTAAAGCGTTTTGCACTAGCTATATCGGTAAACGATGAGTAATTATTACTGCAATTGGGCTGCTCTAAGTGTAAGATTCCGAACCATGACCGCATTGGCTACGACGATTGCAAGGATTGCTGAAGCGAGTGCAAGATGCGCGTCGCTAACAACGGGATTCAGAGATGTAGCGACTGTAACCATTCCGAGGAGCACTTGCGCGACCAGTGCGACGAGGCTCGTCGTTGATAGGAGAACGACATTCTTTGCTTCCTTGTATCGTGTCCAAGCCACTATGGCCAGTCCCACTATGAAGACTCCGACTACGGAATTGAACAGTCGATGAGTTAGCTCAATCACGACCTCAGGATTGCTCACCGAGGGAAAGACCGCCCCTTGACACAAGGGCCAGGATTCTCCACAGCCAAGACCGGAATTGCTTGTTGTCACATATCCGCCGATCACGATCAGAATGTAGGTCGAGATAACAGAGCCGTAAGAAAAGAATCTGAGAAGATTGTCATTCCGTGTCCAGTTGCTGCGAGCCAATACGTCCCACGCGGGGGAATCGTTCCGTCGAAGTATTTAGTCTACGCTTAGAACAGTTTCTTCTGTTCGGAAAGCATCATGTTGGCCATGCTTTGAAGAACAATTCGAGGGTCTTTGCTTTTGACAATACCACTTGCAACAAGTACTCCTTCCGAGCCCAACTCAAGCGCCTTTGAGACGTCCTCTGCACTTGTGACCCCGGCACCACACAAAACCTTGACCCGGCTGTTCAGTCTTCTGATCTCATTGACGCTCTCTGTGATAAGCTCCGGACGAGCCTTCGAGACGGAAATGCCCGTACCTATCAGCTCTGGAGGTTCAATTGCAATCATGTCGGGTATCATCTTTGCAATTCCGACGCTAGCTTCTGTCGTATCTGCGCAGACTAAGGACCGGAGGTCTGCCTCAGCACACAACTTCACACTTTCAGCGATTTCTGGTGGATTGATTCGCCTTTCTGAGTGATTGAGGAGGGACCCATCAGCGCCAGCCGATTTAACGGCCTCAGCAAGCACGTGGCCAGTGTGTGCGCCCGGTTTCACTGCATCCATGTGCTGGCTGAAGACTGGGATATCGACTGTTTTTGAAACCGGTTCGATATCAGTGAATTGCGGGGCCACAATGATAGTTACTCCAGTCTCTCTCGAGACGTCTTCTGCGACCTTTGCGAGTTCGATGGCACGTTTTCCGGTGGCTTCCATGTAGGTCTTGAAGTTCACAACCAAGAGGAATCCTCTCAGCGACTTCGTCGACCAAGCCTCCCGGGAAGTGAAGTAGATGAGAGTTGAAGTCGAAAGTCTGATCTAACCCTTACTCTGCGATGACCATCTGAAGCGCTCTATCCACTTCTTTCCCGTTGAAGATGATTTCTCGAAGAGCGTTGGACATTTTCAGTGGGTCTGTGTGCTGCCAGACATTTCTTCCAACGGCTAAGCCCGTGGCTCCTGCATCCATCGCACCCTTAACCTGGCTGAGAAAGGTCTCGTCAGTCGGAGCCTTTGGGCCACCTGACATGAAGACTTTCGCGAGGCCAGCTGCTTTTACAGCCCATCTGAAACTTGTCGGGTCTCCTGAGTACTTGATTTTCACAGCGTCTGCCCCAATTTCAAGACCCGCCCTCGCCGCATAGGAGACAATTTCGGGAGACGTATCGTTCTTCACAGCTTCCCCTCTAGGATAGATCCAGGCAATAGCAGGTACTCCCTCCTCATGCGCGTCTTCCTGTATCTCGCCAAATTCTTGTAGCATGATGTTCTCGTTGGCGCTTCCTAAATAGATGGTATACCCGACTCCTTTGGCTCCGAGGCTGATGGCCTCCTCTACGCTGCAGACTTGTGAAGAGATAGGCTCGCCCTTCGGAAGGCTTGTCTTCCCGTTGAGTTTGATTATCAGAGGGATCTTGCTGTTGTAATATTTCTCAGCGATTCCCTTGTGCAGAACAACGCCGGTAAACTGTCCCTTAACGGCGATGTCAAGCACGTAATTGGGATCAATATTTTTCTCGTTGAAATCTGTAGATGGCCCATGTTCGAAGCCCTGATCGTAGGCGAGCAGTAGTCCTTTGCCGTTCTTCAGGAAGTTATCCATGGTGGCTTTTGTCATAATCATCGTCATGGCATGATTCAATCCTCCACATTAAACTAACTCTTTGTTCTCGGGACGAGAAGCGAGGGAAACCATTATCGGACGATTCGGAACGCCGAATCGTATGGTTCGGCGAATAGTCATTGTAGGATGCGGAGTATCCGGCACTACGGCCGGATTCTACGCCAGGAAGACCGATCGGACTTCTGATATCACTATCGTAGGAGATGAAGCTTTACCGGAGTATTCCCGATGCGGGCTCCCGTATGCCTTCAGCGGAATAGTTCCCACCATGCGGTCGCTCATCGGCTATGACGAGGACTTTTACGAGCATACGAACCGAATAGACCTCAGGCTGGGAGTCGCCGCGACGAGGATCCACCCTGATCGCCAGACAGTGGAACTAAACTCGCCTAATCGTCGCATGACTGAACTCCCGTACGACAGTCTCATCCTCACTACCGGTGCCCATACGACCACCCTTGCCGTCCCTGGCTCCGACCTCACCGGAGTATTTACGATTCGAACTATGAACGATGTGGAAGGACTCGCGAATTATCTCAAAGAGGCGCAAGCGAAGAAGGTCGCGATCATCGGCGCGGGTCTTACCGGTTCAGAAATGGCCGAG
Organism: Candidatus Bathyarchaeota archaeon; assembly: GCA_005888635.1. Taxonomy (GTDB): domain Archaea; phylum Thermoproteota; class Bathyarchaeia; order 40CM-2-53-6; family 40CM-2-53-6; genus 40CM-2-53-6. The sequence goes on from VBAW01000004.1 coordinate 15,296, forward strand.
GCTTTGCTTGTCCGAGGAGTGGCTGTGTTGCAGGCCGAGATAGTCCCCGAAATCCTCCCGGTCATTCTCGATCCTGACATGGCAGCGATTGTTAGAGAGAAAGGACTGGAGCATGGTGTTGAATATCACTTGCAGTCAACTCTGGACGAGATTCTCGGCGACAAAGGAAAGGTCGTTGGAGTTCGAATTTCGGGTCATGCCTACGAGGTCGATGCTATCATTGTGGCCGTTAGGGTTAGGCCTAACACGGAACTCGCGAAGGACGCCGGCATACTGCTCGGTGAATCGGGCGGCATTAGAGCCGATGAGAGAATGCTGACTTCAGCCAACAACATCTACGCTGCGGGCGACTGCATCGAGACGTTTGACCTCATTACGCGAAGACATGTCTTCTTTCAACTCGCTACGACAGCAGTCAGACAATCAATGGTTGCAGGCATAAATGCTGCTGGAGGCGACGCCAGATACCCGGGATCGACTGGCGTGACAACCGTGAAACTCTTTGGGCTAGAAGTAGCAACACTGGGTCCAACGACAGCCATGGCAGAGAAGATCGGAATCACTCCTGTCTCAGTGAGAATAACGGGGTCCACGCGGCTTTCCTACTATCCGGGGGGAAAGGACCTGACTGTGAAGTTGCTGGCGAATCGTGAGAATGGGAAGCTCATAGGAGCTCAGCTAGTAGGCGAGGAAGGGGCGACACTCAGGTGTAACTTCGCATCCATGGCAGCCCATCTCGGATTGACCGTTCAGGATTTTTCTGAGATTGAGACATGCTATTCTCCACCGTTGGCTCCCGTCTGGGACCCGGTAACAATCGCTGCTCAAGCGCTCTTGAGGAAGTTGAGACCGCCTCTGACAAAGGCGCCAACTACACGCTCTAACAGTTGATCCTGTGTTGAAAGTTCTGATTTCTGATCCGATCGATGAGGAAGGCGTCAAGATTCTCTCGGACGCCGGTTTCATTGTAGATAATCAGCCTGGACTAGACAAGTCAAAGCTTGCCAGCATCATCAACCAATACGATGTCTTGATCGTTCGAGGCAGAACGAAGGTGGATTCTAGTATACTCCGAGATTCGACGTTGAAAATCGTCGGACGCGCGGGTGTCGGCCTTGACAATATCGACCTTCAAGCAGCCAAGGAGAAAGGAGTCATTGTTCTCAACACTCCAAGCGCTCCTACAACGAGCGTTGCTGAACTGACTGTCGGGCTGATGCTCTGTCTCCTCCGGAAGATCCCGTTCGCGGATCGGAGTATGAAGGAGGGCCTGTGGATTAAGAACCAGTTGATGGGCGAAGAACTACAGTCGAAGAAGATCGGAATTATCGGAAGAGCCGGGCGTATCGGGAACGAAGTCTCGCGCATCCTCACGGTAGGATTTCAAGCCGACGTTCTCGGCTACGACGTTATCCGACCTCGCGGAGTTCCAGGTTTGAGCTTTGAGATAACAGACTCGGTTGAGGATCTGCTCCGGCGGTGTGACATTGTCACGATTCACGTTCCATATTCCCCGCAGACCCATCATCTGTTAAATGAGGCACGGCTGAGAATGACGCGGAAGGGATCTTACCTGGTCAACACTTCAAGAGGAGATATTATCGAAGGACCCGCGCTGCTCAAACTCTTGAAGGAAGGGCATCTCGCGGGCGCAGGACTCGACGTCTTTCACCTTGAGCCTCCGGCGAACGAATGGGAGAAAGAACTTGTCGGCCTCCCTAAGGGAACGACAGTCGTCACATGCCACATCGGAGCTGAGACTCGACAGGCTCAGAGACGAGCGAGCATCGAGATCGCGGAAAGGGTGAAGTCTGAGATGGTCCATCTTAAGGCGACAACCTGATTCGGCGCGCGGAATCGACAAAGGGAACACTTCCTACTTTTCAGAGTGTGAAAGATAGGATTTTTGATCCGAGAAATCGTTCAGAACAAGCCCTGATCCGGAATCCGGGCAGGCGATTTGAGATCACGCATTATGCACGTTGACCTGCACGTTGAGCTACACGATGTCGAAAACAGCCGACCGGCTGATTCTGCGCCCTATTTCACAAGACTCACCCGATTCGGCTTTAACTGGCGGGACCCCCTCCGAAAAAATGTCAAAAGTAGTTGCTCCTCGAGACAGAAAACAGCTCTTTGGAGGGATACTTTACGGAAGCTGTCCCGTCATTCTCTTTTTTTCCCGTTATCTTTTCTCTTTCCACTAACTAATTTCTTCCCACTAACTATTTCTCGACCCCCCCGGGGGTATGGCAGAACAAAAAAAGTCCTTCACACCTTTGCGACAGCGCCCTTTCGACACTCCTCGACCTACCTCCTTTGCAGCAGGCTAGGGATAGACCCGGTTGATGAGGCGCGGAAAGGCGATCGCGTCCCGAATATGTTCAAGCTTACAGACCCAGGACACAACCCTCTCCAGTCCCATCCCGAACCCTGAGTGAGGAACGCTACCAAACTTTCGCAGGTCCAAGTACCACGCGTAGCTCTTAGGGTCCAATCCCTCTTCCCTGATCCTCGCGACAAGCGCATCGTAATCCTCTATCCTCTGCCCCCCACCGGTAATCTCACCATAGCCTTCTGGCGCCAAGAGGTCTACAGATAATGTGACCTCGGGGTTCAATGGATCCGGCTTGTGATAGAACGCTTTTGCCTTTTTCGGATACCGCGTCACAAAAAACGGACGATCAAAGTGGGTCGTGAGAATCTTCTCCTGCTCATAGCCCAGATCATCACCCCACTTGATCCCCGCCCTCTCTCCACCGATCATCTTGAAAGCATCATCGTAGGTGATTCTAGGAAACGGAGGCTTGACCTTCTCTAGGTCCTCCCGCTTTCTCTCGAACAAAGCCAATTGCGTGCTAGTTCGCTCGAGCAATTGTCCAACTAAATGACTCAGCATTTGCTCCTCAACCTCCATAATGCCTTCCAAGTCAACATATGGGGCCTCCGCCTCAAGATGCCAGTACTCTGTGAGATGCCTACGGGTCCGGGACTTTTCCGCCCGGAACGAGGGAGCGATCGTGTAGATCTTGCCGACAGCCGCAATCAACGCTTCCGCGTATAGTTGCCAGCTCTGCGTGAGGTACGCCTTCTCATCGAAATACTTCACTTCAAACAGCGTCGCGCCACCCTCCACAGCTGCTGATGTTAGAGTTGGGACCTGTACTTCCAAGTAATCGTGGGAGTCGAGCCACGAGCGAGCGGCTGATAGTATGACCGCCCGGACTTTGAGAACTGCTCGCATCTTGTCGCTCCTGACAAATAGATGCCTCTTATCCAGCAGGAAGTCGGGCCCTTGAAACTGCTTTGCAATAGGAAACTCTTCTAGGGCCGCGGAGTCTACCTTGCCAGAGTGAACCAGGATCTCCCTTCCGCCAAGAGCACGTGGATCGGGTTTTACCTCACCTTCAATCTGAACGCTAGACTCTACGCGAGTAGAGAGAAAGAGATCGAAAACCTTAGCGTCAACCTCGCCCTTCCGGACTGTGCACTGTACAACTCCTGAGCCGTCTCGAATGAAGAGGAAGATGATTCCTCCACTGGATCGCTTGTTCTGGAGCCATCCTCGGACGAGAACCTCTTTGCCATCCAAGGTGCCTATGAGAACATCCTGGACCCGGACAGCTTCCTCCAAACCACCCACACCAGACGCGCGCGCAGAGTGCGGGAATGGATTATTTAAGAATCCCAGAAACCTCCTTAGCGGCGGGACGATTGTCGGATACTCAAGAGAAGACTACCAAACGGCTAGCCGAACTCAAATCCTATCTTGAAAAGAAAGTCGCCGAACACCAGGACGAAATCCACAACCTACAATCGTTTCTCGAAACCGTAGACAACATTCTTGCAGAAAAGAGCTATCGCCGGGTCCAACTGCCGAAATCTATTCCAGAAACACCGACACCGACCGACTCGAATCCTCCCCAGACGATCAGAACGATCAGCGGGGTCCTCCTGGCTGACATTTTCGTTGAAGGCCAGAATCTTCGGATCGTCCCGTCGAAAGATATCAAGTTTGACGCAAATGCTCCACCACTTCGATCATTCCTAGTAGGCAAGGTTCTCGAACCCTTGCATGTGAAGGATGAGGAATCGACGAGAAACCAACAGCTCTCGCCCGACCAGGTATTGTCTTACGACATAGATCGAGAAGCCACCACCCTCAAACAAATCCACGTTAAGAACTATGGGGACGAGCGGAGGCTCAACGAGCTAAAGAATGCTCTGCGCTGGACCTTCAGAAGAATGTATGAGAAGACAATCGGAACTCAATAAGGATCTAAGAACCGCCAACTGAGCGCCTCTGCAGTTCACTCATAGCTACTCCCGCGTAATCCACGCCATAGGTTCGCTGCAGATAATCCCTCAAGGCCATAGCTGACCTTGCTTCCGAGATGAAGCCCTCCTTGGGAAACTGAAAGCTCTGGGTTGAGCCGCAAGACCTGCACTTGGCTACTACACTGTCATAGATCATCCCACCGCTTCGACCGAAATCATGATCGACCGGCTCCAACGGACCACCGCAATTGCACTGGGTCTTCAAGACCGTGGCGTACGTGGCCTGTATCTCGCGGAAATGCCCGTCAGCATCTTGTAAGAGCTGGCCCTTCAGCTCTGCATACTTCTGATCGTTAGCTATCTCAGGCCTCTCCCTCTCGATCCTGCGAAGACTAAGTTCGAGCAGGTAGGCCATCGGGTTCTCTGGAGTCGCCATGAGAAGAAACCGTTAGACCATTTGAAAAGAGGAGATTGGTACCTTTGCCTCCGTGGACGGGTTCTAAGAATCCCCGTTCGCGATTCTAAACCGCTCGAAAACTGGAAACGCGGCGTGTGGCACGTCTGGAGGTTCACTTCCTGGACTGTTGACCGAGTAAACCTTAAGAAACGCCTTTTTCTTCACTACTCGTGAATTCCAGATTCATCAAAGAGGTTTGAATGAAATGTCGCAACAAACAATCGGGGGAACTCCCGTACTAATCCTCAAGGAAGGAACGGGACGATCTACTGGGAAAGAAGCCCAGAGAAATAATATTACTGCCGCCAAAATCATCGCTGAAACCGTCAGAACGACTCTTGGCCCCAGGGGAATGGACAAGATGCTCGTCAGCACAATAGGCGATGTGACCATCACGAACGATGGGGCGACAATAATGAAAGAATTGGACGTTCAGCACCCAGCAGCCAAGATGCTCGTTGAAGTCTCCAAGACCCAGGACAACGAAGTGGGAGATGGTACAACTACCGCTGTCCTATTGTCAGGGGAGTTGCTAGAACGTGCTGAGAAGTTGCTCGACAAAGATGTCCATCCTACTGTTATCGTCGATGGTTACAAGAAAGCGGCCGAGAAAGCGATTGAGATTCTGGATAAACTCTCTTTCCCTGTTACAGAGAAGGATGATGCAACCCTCCGTCAAGTGGCCATGACCTCGATGTACAGCAAGGGGATAGTTGTAGCGAAGGAACATTTCGCCGACATCGCCGTTAAGGCAGTCAAGCAGGTTTCGGACAAGGTAGACGGAAAAATCAAGGCCGACATTGATCTAATCAAGATTGTAAAGAAACATGGCAAGGGTCTCGAAGAGACAGAACTCGTAAAAGGCATTGTAATCGACAAGGAGATCTCTCACGCTCAGATGCCGAAGAAAATAGAACTCGCAAAGATAGCTCTGCTCAACGCTAAACTGGAAAACGAAAAAACAGAATTCGACGCGAAGATTAACATCAACAACCCTGACCAGATGCACCTCTTCATCGAAGAAGAGGAAAAAATGTTGAAGGACATGGTCTCACAAATCGAAAAGACCGGTGCGAACGTACTGTTCTCAGAGAAAGGAATAGATGATGTTGCCCTGCACTTTTTGTCGAAGGCCGGAATCGCAGCCATCAAGAACGTCAGTAGCGGAGACCTTGAGAAATTGTCCAAAGCTACAGGGGGAAGGATAGTTGCAAGTGTCAAAGAGCTCACCAAGGACGCTCTAGGGGAAGCTAAACTGATCGAAGAAGTCAAGATCGGCGACGACAAACTTGTCTACGTCCGCGACTCCAAGAATCCCAAGGCTGTCACAATCGTAGTCCGCGGAGGCACCGAACACGTGGTCGACGAGGCCGACAGATCCCTACACGACGCACTGTCCGTTGTAAGAAACGCACTTGAAGATGGGAAGATCGTTGCAGGCGGAGGCGCTCCTGAAGCAGAACTTGCAAAACGGCTAAGGGAATACGCGGTGAAAGTCGGTGGACGCGAACAACTTGCAATCGAAGCGTTTGCCGAGGCCATGGAGGCAGTACCGACAACGCTGGCTGAAAATGCGGGACTGGATCCAATCGACATACTGGTTGAGCTAAGATCAAAGCACGAACGCGCAGCTAATCCCTGGTTCGGCGTCGATGTCTATTCAGGCGAAATCAAAGACATGAAGAAGCTGAACGTCCTCGAACCCCTCAGAGTCAAGCAACAAGTCGTAAAGTCGGCGTCAGAAGCCGCGTCAATGATTCTCAGAATCGATGACGTCATAGCGTCCAAAGGAGTCGACAAAGGCAGCCCAGGCGGTGGAAAGGACTCTTCCATGCCTGGCGGGGACGACGAGTACTAAACCGTCCCCACCCTACTTTACGACATCCGGACTCGGTTTCTAGCCAGTTTTTTAGGCCTCTAGCAACTTCTTCCGAACATTATGTAGAATATTTGGTGGGGTCCAAACTGAGAAAACCCGAACGTATCTTGGCGAGGCAGCTTTTCTTAGAACCTTTGCAGACCCTTTCTCCAAGTACCCCCTAACGAATGCCTCGACATATCCGAGCAAAGCATTGTTGAATGGCAACCAATAGTGGCCGGAGTAGAACAAGAATTCGGCGACGTCCCAACCATAATCCCCCTCGTATCGGGCCTGCTCTAAATCGACGAGAGTGACTTTCCCATCCCGATCGACTATGAAGTTCTCAGGTTTGGTGTCCCCCAAAGCGGCCTCTAGCTCGTGGGCGCTAGCCATCAATAATCCTGCAGTGCGAGCCGCTTCTTTCTCTCTCTGGCCGATCTGACTTGACTGAGCCAGTTTTACCAGTAGACTCGATAATCCATCTCCTGGAATGTAAGAAAAGAGGATAGATCTGGACTTCGTGTCAGCGCCTAGGATCTCCGGGACCCTCAGTCCCCGTCTGGAAAGAAGATAGTTGAAAGCGTACTCCGCCTCCATTCGCCGGCGGCCCGAGATCGAGAACCGAACACTGCCAAGACCGTACAGGCTGAGTGTGACCCATTTGAGAGAAATCCAATTCGTGTACCGTTTCGCAACAAACTTCTCACCGTCAACGTTGATGAGAAAGACGTCGTTGACGAAGCTTCCCATTCTTCTTATCGATATGCGACCGTTAGGTCTATAGGTTCGGACGAGCTTCAGAATTTGGTCTGTCTCTTCAGGTAAGGCTCTTCACCAATTAAATGGGACTCGGCTGATAATAGACCAGTTCTCCTAAATATGGTAGATTGAACCGGACTTCGATTGGAGCGAATTGGAATCGAGATCTTCCGACTCTCACAATCGCAGAAACTTCCTAGTCTGCTCTATAGCATCGTTTCTGCTATTCCTAATCGGTTCGGTGCAACTTCTATCTTATCGCATCTTGTCTTTAGAACTCGGCATTATCAATGCGGTCGTGATTTCATTACTTGCGATACCTCTCGGTTACGCGTACATGTATTTCTTTGGAGGGTTCGTGTCCACTAGGGCCATCAAACTCTACCTCTTGATTACTCGAGGAACACACATCGTCACAGCAAAGGTATCCGAGCTCGAATCGATAAGATCTGGAAAAGGGGCTAGACTGACTCTCCGCCGCCAGCTGACCTACTTCCCATTCATTCTGGCTGTCATCGTGTCCTTCGCAATCTATCTGTCGAAACACCATCTCGTGCCAGTTGTCTCGCCTTTGGCGAAAACGTCGGATGTGATCTCTCTGATCACCGAGGACCAGATCACCTTAACAATGTTAGGGTCGCTGATGGTTCCAGTAGTTACGCTTGCACTTCCCTACCTTGGTGGCTTGAGGCTTCGAACGATAGACGTTGGTCCGTTTCATACGACCATTCTCTCACTTGTCGTGGGAGTGTCTGGGGGTTTCACTCTTCTCTACTCGATTCTCACTCAGCCTATCATTAGCGGTCTAATCCACTACCTGCTATTGTTCATGGGGGTCTGCTGGTGCTTTGCGATAGGCTGTAACCTCGCTGCTGATCCGGCGAACAGACAGATCGTCAGGAGCGTTCTTTCGGAGAAGATCTCGTCCAATCTGATATCGTCTAAGATATGGCTTCAAACTCCCCAGGGTGAGTTTAGAGAAGTTTAGACCGTCTTTCGAGCTACTGTTTTTATACATTCAAGGGACGGAAAGCACCTGGCATTCTTCTTGGACAGAGTTCCCACCGGCATCAAAGGCCTAGACGAACTATTGGGAGGAGGATTCCCCGACGGAAGATGCATTCTGATTGTGGGGAGCCCGGGTTCGGGAAAGACTACATTCGCCTTGCAATATCTCTATCATGGAGCGATGTTAGGCGAAACGGGACTCTACGTTACACTTGACGAACATCCTGATCATGTGAAGAGGAACCTTCAGTCTTACGATTGGGACATCGATGGGATGGAGAAGAAGGGGAAGCTGCTGTTCATTGATGCAAGCGGTTTGAGAAGAACTGGAGGCGAAAGCAACCGCTTATCGCCATACGGCGGATCCGCGACCGACGTTTCAGATTTTACGGAGCTTCTGAAGACCATCAACAAGGTCGTGGAGGGAGAGAATGTTCGTCGCATTGCTCTGGACCCAGTTACTTCTCTGATGCTTCGGTATGTCGAGGAATTGAAGAAGCGGAGGGCGACGGTCGCGTTTTTCGACGCCCTAGCAGATTCTGGCTGTACCTCACTGATAACGAGCGAATTGAAGACGTCAGTGATGGATAGACGATTCCAGCTGGAGGAATTCTTGTCCCACGGCGTTGTGCTACTACATACTCTGTTCCACGAGGGCAATGTGGTCAGGGCGGTCCAAATCGAGAAGATGCGGGGAATATCCCACGACACGCAGATCCGCCCATACCAGTTCGGCACTACAGGGATCGAAGTCTTCCCAAGAGACAAAGTATTCTAGAGGATTACTGTTTGGGCTTTTTCGAGTAGAAGATTATTCCCTTGCTGTCCTCGATTGTAAAAAGGGTCCATCCTTCTTGGTGTTTTCTCGATCGGAATTTTGCTATTCGAAGACGTCTCTTTCGGCTTCCGGACTCCTCGAACGCCTCCATCTGAACGATACAGTCTGCCGTGTCTTCAAGCTGCCTCTGAACCGCGCCATCGATCCCCAGCCCGACGGTGAAAAATGCTTTTCCAGCGAGTCCCTTGACTCTAGCGCCCACAGACTGAACAAAAGAGACTATGGTTTCAGGTTTGGATTTTGATGCTAGAGGAGTCAATGAATCGAAGTAGAGACTTCCTCCCTTGAAGGAAGGTGAGGGGAATGCAGAAGTCAACTTGATCCCCAGTGTGGTCAGATCTCCAAGTGAGGGAACTGATAACTTCTCGCGAGACTCTTGTCCTGCTTCAGCCGAATAGGCGTCGACGAACGTCAGTAAACCGTTGCGTTCGTAGCCGGACAAGTCTATCCCCATGGACTTCATGCTGGACCTGATGTTATTGGGAAAATCGCCAGTGCTTACGAAAACGCATGGCCGTCCATTTCTAAGATCCTCACTCATTAGTTGCTCCAGAAGAAGCGTCTTTCCAGAGCCGGTGTTACCCTCGACGGTGACCATTGTGCCCCCATTCAAAGCGCCGCCGGTCAAGGTGTTGAAATGATCGAATGGAATAAGGTAGCTCTTCCCCTTTCTTCTGCGAAAGAATGCAGCTCCACCGACTCCTCCTGACACTGCGACTCCCGCGACTATGATGTAAGGAATCAAAGTGTTAAACAAAGACGGAGAGCCGGGGGGCTGTCCAAGCCCGAAACTCGATGGCCCTTGAAAACTGAATGCGGTGTTATTCTGACTGTCGATTATCTTGACCCATACCTGATACGTTCCTTTTGTCGAGTTACTATGATAGGTCCACGGAGCGATGTAATCGTAAGGGCTAGAGTTGCTTGCAGGGGTTGAGGGCTGCATCGTGCGGTTGTAGATCTGTCTAAGAGATGGATCCACGATGGTCATGTTGACTTGATGGATGTCCTTGTCGCTCAGAGCGGAGGAGACGGACAGTTTCACGAGCACCACACTTACTACCGCGTTTAAGTCGAAGCAGTTGGGCTGGTTCCCCGAGCAGGTTGGCGGGTTCCCCAAATAGTCGAGAATGCTGATCGTGTTAGATGGTGACAGCGTCTCGTAGCCGGACATCGGGATGACTACGAGAGAACGGTATTTGCTCGACCCATAAAGAAGTGAAGCATTTGCGTTTCGTGGAAATGACGTCGCCTTGATTTGGACCGTCACAGTCGATTGTTCTAGTAGCGGCGGTTCAGAGACTGTTAGGGAGATTGTCACGTTTTGTGATCCGGTTGGGATGTTTAATGGGGGATTAGATGTGCGATTCGTCCAGTCCAAGCTCGGGTAATGATAACTGAGGATTCCCACAAGCGAAACTGGTCCCGTCGGGGACCTGCTGACTGTCCAGTTGGTGTAGAGCACGAATGTAATCTGACCTGCAATCGTGAGGGAGGACTTCGGCTGCAATTGCGGGAGAGCAAATGCCACGGGACCCCTCGTCAGGTTAGCTGCAGAAGGTGGCCCGGTTCCGCTGGGCGGAGTCGTGCTCAGCGCGCCTCCCGACGTGAAATAGAAAACGCGTTGGTTTACTGGTATTGGGGAAGTTGCTACTGTGGGTGGAGTCGCAGTCAGCAGCATGATGACGATTAGGCCGAGCAATAAGCCGATTGTGGCCTTGCTCACCTTAATCCCTGAGGGGCCTTCTTCATTCCGAGTTAAAAGGTGGTACGAAGGCGGATTTCGTTCTTCGATAAACGTGGAAGGGGAGGAGTTCGCGCGCTGAACGTGAGAGAGCTACGCTTTGCCTATGCGGAAGACTGAGGTTCCGCAGTTAGGGCAGACGCCTTTGACGGCTGGTTTGCCGTTCTTGAGCGTCACGTTCTGTGGGTCCTTGATCTCGATGCTTGTCTTGCATTTTACGCAGTATGCTGTTGGCATTTCGTTCTCAACTGAGCGCGACTGAGCACGGTTGGGGTATAAAACACTCACGCAGAAAGGCGAAGACCCCATGAGGGGCTTGGGTGGAATGGCGGGTATTTCGTGCTCGTTGGCGTGAACTACGGCTGAAGATAGGTAATTCCTTCACATACTACGGGTTTCTAACTCTGAAGAGTGCAATTATTCACAATCTGAGCGAAAACTGACCGATGGTGAAACGTCTCTCTGGAAGACCCTTTTCCTCATGAGGAGCGGTTCGAGTTGGAAGACTCCTTCAGGAATCTCTCTTTGAACGTCGGACGAGAGCGTCGTATGCGTCTTTGATTTGTCTCTGAATGGCGTAGTTGCGGAGCTTCTGGGACCATGTCTGTTCGAAGAGTTCCTTCATGCTCAGGTTTCGTAGACGGTCCAGATCGGTTCTCTTGCCGTCCTCCATTAACTCATTCACGAGGGCGTTAAACTCCTCGAAGCTCGGGGGCTCTTGATGCACTCCCTTCTCGCGTGCCTCTTTCTGGCGCTCCTTGGCGAGTCGCGAAGCGGCCCTCACGGATTTTTGGAGTAGAAGGTCGATTCTCTCGCCGAATCCTTGTTGCATTCTAGGCTTCCCTTCGACCAATGGTGATTGTGCGCGTTCGTGTTCTTAGAGTCGCGAGTTGCCTCGCGTGAGAGCCGCACAATGAAGAGTACCTGCTCTTGTTTGGAACTTTAGAGCCTTTGGGTGAGTATGAGAGAATGGGTCAGGGAAGGATGATTGTCTTGATTGCGGTCTTCGATGTCTTTGCGAATTCCATCGCCTTCTTGGCGTCTCGAATCTTGAAACGGTCTGTGATGAGACTCTTCAAGTCTAGTCTCTTTTCCGAGACGAGTCTTGTCGCCTCTTCCATCTCCGTCTCGACGCAAGAGTAGCTAGAGAGGAGTGTGATTTGGCGTGAGAAGAGTTCGCTTACGTTCAGCTGATATGAGGCTCCGTGGGAGGGAGCGCCGAAGAGGAGTATTCTGCCTCCTTTCCGCACCGAGCTGAAGGCTTGGCTGAGCGCCTTCTCGTTACCCGTCGAGACTATCGCGAGGTCGACTCCGTCTTTGGTGATGTTCCCGATATGGGCTTGAACATCTTCCTTTAAGGCGTTGATTGTCTCGTCTGCGCCGAGCATCTTGCCGAGTCGGAGCCTCGCTTCGACTATGTCGCTACCAATTATCTTAGCTGTTGTTGCATGGCGGAGTAGTTGGATCTGGGTGAGGCCCGTTGGTCCAAGGCCGACGACGAGAATGTTGTCTCCTTGTTTGATATTCGCTCTCCGGATTGCTCGGATGCAGCATGAGGCGGGTTCTATCATGGCACCTTCCTCGAACGAGAGTTCTGGAGGCAACGAG
>VBAW01000026.1 GCA_005888635.1 Candidatus Bathyarchaeota archaeon
CTGTTCCACTTTTAGTTGTTCCTTTTCCAATTCTTTAGCTGGGATAGGTGGTAGACGTGGTTTCTCTGTACCCTCGTAGAATATCAGGCTCTTGGATTCGAGTATCTGTTGTAACTTGTTGACGGCGATTCCAACTTGGATCTCTCTCTTTGCTCCGGTGCAGACAAGCTTTCCGCTCGCGAAGAGTAGGATGACGACCTTGGGCTCATCCATTCGATAGATGAGACCTGGAAACTGCTCCGGCTCATACATCGTCTTCTTCAGCCCATAAGTTGCCTTCTCGAGATCGATGTAACCGCCGAGACCTGCAGACGCGACGATATTCTGGATTGTAATGTCGGGCTTGCCTAGAATGACTATACCATCTCTTTTCAATTCGTCTATTACTTTCAAGACAGCTTTTCGTGCCTGGCGTTCGGACTTCGCGCCGGTGCACACCATCTTGCCAGAGCTGAAGATCAGGGTCGCAGTCTTGGGCTTCTTTAGACGATAGACCAATCCCGGAAATTGCTCGGGACGATATTCGACGCCCGGAAAGACTCTGACGATGGCGTTGAGGTCGATCTGTTGCTTGAGTGTCGCAGATGCGACGACGTTCTCGATGTTGATGAAGGCCCTACCTTTGTCTGACAACTGTAGAAGACCAGTCTGTAGGCGAGGGCGAAGTGTTGGGGATTCCCGAGATGATTCGTGAAAACAGGACTCTCGCCAGCGTTCACCGCGCTGGGAGCGCTCCTCTTTATATAGAGTATTTAAGCTAGCCCGGTCTTAACGCGAAAAATCGGGACTCGACCGGTCAGTCGCGCAGCGAACTCGGGCTAGACGAAAGACGTTCGTCGGAGCGGCAGAAGTAAGTGTTTCGTCTGGAACGTTGGACGAGGGCTTCTTTTTCCCTGGCTCAGCAACCTCAAATGCAAAGAGAGCCACGATAAGCGCTACGATCACGAGAATTCCCTGGGTCTTGGGCTGGCCGGTGTTGTCATCATACATGAAGTTGCGAATATCGAGGATTGCCGATCCCAAGTATGGAATCGGTATAGTGAACTGGTAGACGCCTACGACCCAACTCCCGGGAATGTAGCAAGAGCTTGTCCAGCAGTCCGTGCCTGGATTCGCGTCGCCCTTCGTTCGGAAACTGATCTGATTGTAGGAACTGCTCGCTGAGGAAATTATTCCGACAACCCGGTGCACTACCAGAAAGTCGAGGCTTGTTGGACTATTTCTAAAGACGATTATTGACCCGTTGTTGATCGTGGCAGGGTCTACGCCACGGATGACGATTAAGTCCCCAATAGCGAGAGTACATTCGCTCGTTTGCGGATTGGTCAATCGCTGGCACATGCTACCCGATGATACGACTAGTATTGGATATTCCGTATTGAGCGCTAGACGGATTCCGCCCCAAACGGCAATCGCCCCCAAGATCACGAGTCCTACCAGAAATAGGCCCCTGGCGGTTTCATTCTTTCTCAGATAAGAGCCGAACTTTCTGATGTAACTACTCAAAGTGGCGTCTCCAACCTAAGCATGTCTTGCTTGCAAGGGATTATGCCATGGTGAGAGCGACTGTAGTCCTCGTCTGATCCGGAACATTGGAGGGGGGCGTCTTCTTCCCCGGCTCAGCAACCTCAAATGCAAACAGAGCCACGATAAGCGCTACGATCACGAGAATTCCCTGAGTTTTAGGCCGACCGGTCGCGTCATCGTACATGAAACCACGAATGTCAAGGATTGCAGCTCCCAAGTATGGAATCGGTATAGTGAACTGGTAGACACCTACTATCTGGCTTCCCGGCACGGACCCACTTGGTCCGGACCATGAATCGTACCCTCCAACAGCGTAAGGGTTGGCATCCCCTCTAGTGAAGAAATCATATTGCCCATCGGGACTACTATTCGCTGGGACGATCTTTGCCACTCGGTGCACCACCAGATAGTCGGGCGTCGAAAGGAAAGGTCTGAAAATGATAATTGTTCCATTGCTTATCGTGGCAGGATCCTCTCCTCGAATGACTATGAGCGCGCCGACCGCAAGTGTGCATGCAGTCGAATGGAGTTCTGGGTGGTCGCTCTGGCACATGCTACTAGACGATACTACCAAGATCGGGTATTCGGTGCTAAGCGCTAGGCGAATTCCCCCCCAGACGGCGATAGCGCCGAGGATTACGACCCCGACTAGGAATAATCCCCGGGCTGTTTCATTCTTTTTTAGATAAGAGCGGAATTGTCTGATGTAACTATTCAAATTGGTGTCTCTGGCCTAAGCATGTTTCGCTTGGAAAGGACCTATCTCGGCCTCGTACTGTATCCGCTTCAAAAACTCTTCCGCAGCCCGAGCGCCCGCGGTCAGGAATTCCTCTCCCCTAGCTGTAATCTGGTAGACTTTTCTTCCTCGCCCACCCTCAGCTTCCCAGACCGCTTGAAGGTAGCCCTTCTCCTCCATCGCGTGCAGCAGCGGGTAGAGGGTTCCAGCGCTGAGGTATACTTTGAACCGATCCCGGATTTCCAGGTTGATCTCGTATCCCCATCGGGGTTTTGCTTTGAGGAGGCGTAGTATGATGAGGTCAAGGTGGTTCTTGACTAGCCGTTCCCGCCAGGCCTTATCGAGGTCCTTGTTCATTGGAGCTGGTGTTCCTGTTTGTATTTGATGGTGGATGAACGCCCCTAAATGCTTTCCACTAGCCCGAGGACATTGCCGTTCTCGAATGTAATCAGGACGGTTCAGCGAA
This sequence comes from Candidatus Bathyarchaeota archaeon, assembly GCA_005888635.1. Taxonomy (GTDB): domain Archaea; phylum Thermoproteota; class Bathyarchaeia; order 40CM-2-53-6; family 40CM-2-53-6; genus 40CM-2-53-6. The sequence goes on from VBAW01000026.1 coordinate 2,730, forward strand.
ACTAAAGATCTGATTGTTTTCTATGTTTTTATCGACGCAGCCCTGCCTTACTGTGCTGATTGTCGTCCAACGTCTTCGACCTACTCCCGAGACCCCTAGCGGAAGCTGTCAAAGAACGAGGATTCCTCAAACCCACTGAAGCCCAAGAAAGGGCCTTTCCACCGATTCTGGAAGGCAAGAATGTCTTACTGATTTCGCCGACGGCGAGTGGGAAGACTGAGTCTGCCATATTGCCCGTCTTTACGCGGTTCTTGAATGAGCCTGATCGCGGACCGGGCGTCAAGATCATCTACATCACTCCACTCCGAGCGCTCAACCGGGACCTTCTGGATCGGCTGCGATGGTGGGGGCAGAAGATCGACCTCAAAGTCGGGGTCAGGCATGGTGATACGGAGATCAAGGAGAGAGCCAGCCAGTCTCGAAGTCCACCTGACCTGCTCATCACGACTCCAGAGACTCTTCAGGCGATTCTTCCAGGGCGAATACTTCGACGGCACCTGCGAGACATCCGTTTCGTGATAATCGACGAGGTACACGAACTTGCCGAAGACAAGCGTGGGAGTCAGCTTGCTATTGCATTGGAGCGGCTGCGCTGGGTCGCCCAGAGAGACTTTCAGATGGTGGGACTCTCCGCAACAATTGGATCCCCTGACGTGGTCGGAAAATTCCTAGTGGGCGAAGGTAGACCAGTCGAAATCGTTCACATCCCGGTCGCGCGGAGGATGAAACTCGAGATCGTCTCACCTGAACCAACCGGCGAGGATGTCCGACTTGCCGGGAAGCTGTTCACCCACCCAGAGGTGGCGGCTAGGTTACGCGTCATGAAGGGCATGATCAATGATCACAAGTCAGTTCTTCTGTTCACCAATACTCGCGCAAACGCCGAGGTCTTGGCCAGCCGATTCAAAGTCTGGGACGTCGACTTTCCAGTCTCCATCCACCACGGCAGCTTAGCAAAGCTCTCCAGGATCACTGCTGAGCGGGCGTTGAAGGATGGTGAGATCAAGGGACTAGTCGCAACGTCTAGTCTTGAGCTGGGAATTGATGTTGGAAGGATCGACTACGTCATCCAGTACATGAGCCCCCACCAGGTCACACGGCTCATCCAGCGAGTCGGACGATCAGGCCATAGCGTGGGCAAGATGGCTGATGGCATCATCATAACGATGGACTCTGACGATACGCTAGAAGCGATGGTGATCGCTCGGAAGGCCAAGGGCGAGGACTTGGAAGATGTAACAGTTCCAGAAAAGCCGTTCGACGCACTATGCCATCAGATCGCTGGATTATTGATCCAGAACCGCAAATGGTACTATTCCGAACTGCTGGACATTCTAAGGAAGGCATACCCGTATCGGAACTTGACGGAAGAAGACGTTGCTGCGGTAACCAACTATATGCACTCACGATTCCCACGTCTAGGCTGGGTCTCGGCGCAGGACAAAATGGTCATGCGACCCTCGAGGGTCAAGGACCTCTACCGATACTATTTCAACAAACTATCAATGATTCCGGACGAGAAACAATACCTCGTCGTTGAGCAGGAGAGCGAAACTGCGGTAGGCGTTCTTGACGAGGCTTTCGTAGCAGAGTACGGCCAGCCAGGGACCAAGTTTATCGTTCGCGGAACCCCGTGGATGATGCAGAGCATTAGAGGAGACAAGATCTTCGTCCGAGGCATATCTGACCCTACTGGGGCAATACCTAGCTGGATTGGCGAAGAGATACCTGTGCCATTCCAAGTAGCCTCAGAAGTTGGAGAGTTACGACGTATCACAGAGGAGGATTACAGGAATGGAAAGAGTCTCAAGGAGATCAGTGAGAAGCTCACCCAGAGATATCCTGCTGACGAGAGAACGATTCGCCGCGCCCTCACCGAGACGTACGATCAGTGTGAAGAGGGGCTGCCGGTCCCAAGCGATAAACTTCTCACAATCGAAGAATGGGACGATTACATAATCATAAACTCACATCTGGGGACCCTCGTCAACCGAACTCTAGCACGTCTCGTCGGCCACTTGCTGTCTGACGAGGCGGGGGTCAGTATTGGGATCCAGCAGGACCCCTACAGAATAGTGCTTCAGACAATGGGAGCGATAGACTCTGAGGACGTGCAGAAGATTCTGGTGAGGTTGGCGGGCAATGATGTGACTGAGCTGGCTATTGTTGCTTCTAAGAGAACCGGTCTGTTCAAGAGAAGACTTGTTCACGTGGCCCGAAGGTTCGGAGCCATTTCAAAATGGACTGACTTTAGCAGTATCACTCTACGTCAACTGGCTAAGAGCTTCGAGGGCACTGTCATCATGGACGAAGCGATCAGAGAAACCCAGGAGAAGGACATGGATGTCCCTCACACCCAGGAAGTCTTGAGAGCAATCGCAGCGAAAGAGATCGCGGTCAAGACGGTCAAAGCTAGCGGCGAAGCAACTCCCATTGCAAGAATCGGGCTGGAGAGAATCAGCAGAAAAGCAGACATCATACCGACCGAGAAGCTGAATCAGATTCTAGTCGGATCGGCCAAGGCTAGGATTCTGAACGAAGTCAAGACCCTAGTCTGCACGAACTGCTGGAAATATGTTGAGATGCGCAGGGTAAAAGAGATACCTCCCATCGTGAAGTGTCCGGAATGCGGGTCAAAATCAGTGGCCGCCCTTGGCATCGCAGATGAAGATATGAAGAAGGTGATCCTGAAGAACGGAGCGAGACTCTCCGAAAGGGAGAAGGACCTAGTTTCCAAGGCCGAAGACACAGCCAAGCTAGTTGACCAGTATGGCAGACTTGCAGTATACGCCCTCGCCGGACGCCGGGTCCAGCCCGAAGCAGCGGGGGACATCCTTCGAAGACACCGGAAGCCTACCAATGACTTTTTCGAAGCCATAATGGAGGCTGAGCGGGAAGCGCTGAAAGAACGCTTCTGGTAGATTCCCGCAGGATATCAGAGAAGCGAGCGGCTATTAGGTAGAACTCTTATCAAAGACGCTTCTGTTTCCAAGAGTCATCTTTGAAGCGAGACCTGTCCATCGAGACGAAGAGTCTGAGACGACTCTTCAAAGGCATACCCGGAAAGGGAGACGTGGTAGCCCTCGATCAGGTCGATCTGGAAGTCTATGATGATGAAATATTCGGGCTCCTGGGTCCGAACGGTGCAGGAAAAACCACACTCATCAAAATACTATGCACTCTCCTCTTACCTACAGAAGGACAGGCACTGATCAAAGGCCTAGACGTTGTGAAGCGGGCCTCCCAGATACGTCGGATCATAAATCTCGTTTCAGGCGGGGAAACACCGGGTTACGGAATCCTCAGTGTCAAAGAGAACCTCTGGTTCTTCTCCCAACTCTATGGCCTACCACGAGACTTCGCAAAAGACCGGATCGCGAAACTGGTTGACCAGCTGGAACTCCAAGACTACCTTAACACTCGAATGAGCAAACTCTCGACCGGATACAAACAGAGACTAAACCTAGCTCGCGGTTTCGTTAACGACCCTGCAATATTGTTTCTCGACGAGCCTACCCTGGGTCTTGACGTTCTCTCGGCAAGGCACCTGAGAACTCTAGTCAAGGACTGGATCCGGACTGGAGGAAAGACGGTGCTTCTAACAACGCATTACATGGCAGAAGCAGACCAGTTGTGTGACCGTGTAGGAATCATCAATCGGGGCAAGATTCTCGCCTGCGATACTCCTCAACGACTCAAGACGAAGGTTACCGGAGGAGCTACTTGGAAGATCGAGATAACCCCGAATCTTTCGGAACTAGAATCCGTCAAGAGCATCCCAGGCGTCGTCGGACTCTCAACTACTGACAACATCGAGACAGGTGTAACCACCCTCAAGCTGGTTCTCGAAGAGGAATCCGTCATGTCAGATCTTCTAAGCAAGATCCGCGAGAACGGCTCTAAAGTCCTCAACATGGGAAAATCCGAACCGACTCTAGAAGACGTGTACATCAGCCTAGTCGGGACCGGCATGGAATAATGTTACCTAAAGCGACGCCTCGAGAAGAACTGCTCATCAATCTACGCGCAGCCTACGCACGAATGTGGGTCCGACTCAGAGGAAGCAACCGGGAGATCACTGGGCTAGTCGCAGAAATCGGACTACCAATACTGACTATCGGCGCTTACGTGATTCTCTACCGGGCGATCGGGCTCCCCCCGACAGCCGGGGCGGCTGTGATCATAGGAGGGGCAATGATCGCTTTCTGGACGAACGTTCTCTGGAACATGTCGTCCCAATGGTTCTGGGAACGAGAATCAGGAAACTTGGAGATGTACCTAGTTGCGCCTGTTAGCAGAATGTCTGTCCTCCTGGGAATGGCGATGGGGGGCAGTGTGAACACTTCAATCCGAGCCCTGGGCATTGTCCTCCTCGGAATATTCGTTTTCCAAGTGCCATTCCAGCTCGCAGACCCACTCTCCATAGGCCTCGTATTCGTCTTAACGCTCGTCGCTCTTTACACAATGGGGATGCTGTTTGCCTCAATCTTCATGCTCTACGGACGAGAAGCATGGAATACTGCTAATCTGCTCCAAGAACCCGTATACTTCCTTTCAGGGGCTTATTTCCCTAGAATCTATGCTCCAGTCGTCCCATTCGCCCTCCAAGCAGCAGGTTCGCTGATACCAATGACAATCGGACTGGACGCAATTCGCAGACTGGCAATTAACGGAGAAGGCATCGCAACCGTATGGCCACACATCCTAGCACTCATCGCTTGCACTCTGATTCTTTTCCCACTTGCCCGACGCGCACTGAACTACATGGAATCCCTCGGGAAGAAAGAAGGGAGGCTGACATTGCGATGGCAATAGCAGACTTCGTCAAGTCGGCAGGAGAATCTTTCAGAGTAGGCTGGAAAATCGAGAGCAACTGGACAGACCCGGTTCTATTTGCCACCTACCAAGTCATTCGGCCACTAGCATCTCTGCTGATTGTAGCTTTCATCGTGATAATTGGAGCATCAGTCGGTGCATCAGCGAACTCCGCTTTCTACAGCCAATACTTAGCATGGCTGATCGTCGGCAACGCGTTCTACGCGTTCGTCCTACAGATAATGCTGGGAATGGCAATACTGGTCCATGTTGACCGCACGAGATACGAGGTATTGAAGAACATCTACATCTCACCCGGGACCCTACACCCATACGTGATTGGAAGAGGACTGGTCTCAGTCGTAAACGGAGCAGTCTCGGTAATACTGACGCTTTTGTTTAGCGTCGCAATCTTCAACGGCCTACTTCACATGAACATTCCGCTTAACCTTCTAAACGTGAATCTTCTGATGCTTCTTCCTGCTGTGATTCTCGGAATCGTCAGCCTGCTCGCCATTGGCTACATGCTTTGCGCTGTAAACATCGTTTCGAATCGAATGGAATTCATCCTGGGCGACTCTGTCTCAGGCATCTTCTTCCTTCTCGGGGGAGTCATCTTCCCAATTGCCCTACTGCCCTCGTACGTACAGCCGATCTCGAATGTGTTGCCGATAACCTACTTGCTCAACGCTGTTCGAGAGAGCTTCGGTCTCTTGCCCACAGCGAGCTACATGTCAGATCTTGCCTACTTGGCTGTGACGACTCTTGTTACATTGATCATTGGGATTGCAGTGTTCAGGCTGGCCGAACAGAGGGCGAAGAAGCTCGGACTCTTTGACCGGAAATCAGAATACTGACTCTAGAAGTGTAACATCTTCAAAGTGGACTTGAAGGCATCATTGGTTCTCCCTGACTTGTAGAGTCTGAGATACTTGACGAGCTCATCTCGATCTACGGGTCCGAGAATTCTGATAACTTTTCTCGAAAATCTGCCCGAGAGCAGGATGTATTGAGCGAGAGATGTGAAATTGTTGACCCTACGCATCAGACTTGCACTCTCATAATCCAAAATCCAGGGATGATCTCCTTTTGAAACGAGAACGTTCTTGTGGGCTCGACTGAGCTCTCCGTGGTCCAATCCGTAAGCGTCCAACCGAACGCATTGTTCTAGAAGAGCTTTGACCGTCGCCTTGACTCGCGCCTTCCTACCTCGACCCTTCAAGCTCGAAATCCATAGCGGGAGTCGTTGGCCTTCCAAGAACTGCATCTCAAGAACGTCCTCAGATGAGCCTAGGCATTCTGGTCCAATACCAGCTTTGTTGGCGGCCCTCATCATCGCTGCTTCGTGAATCATGCTTCTTCTTCGAGAATCGGTTCTCCGAATCTTCACCGCAACTCGTCTGTTTTCGGCAATCCCTCGAAAGACTAGACCGACGACGCCTTTGCCCAAGACCGACAGCTTTCCCATTCTCAATGGGCCTTCAAACTCAAGACCCTCAATTCCAAGACTCTTCAGCTGTCGAATCCTAGACCCAACCGATTCATCACTGGGGTTCGGATATGCGAGAAGCTCCCTGTATGGTTTCTTCACGAGATCTTCGAGCGAAACTAGCACCGATCCGTCTTCAACCATGAAGGTTTCGCCTCCAAGAATTCCCAGAGAGACTTGTCAAATCCTTTCTTAGCGAGCATTGAGAGAATCTCACGGTTTTGTAGAACTTTAACGCTCTTCCCGAAGGACTCGCCCAACTGCTTAGGGATAGACAGAGCGTAGGACTCCTCTCGTGTAGCTGCTTTGACGAGATCCCTGATCGATGAGATTCCGCGCTTCTTCTCGACCATCCATCTGTCTCCTTCAATCCAAGGTCCGCGAACTGTATCCTTACTGCTCAAGTGCTTCTCGAGGAATGACACGCTATCCTCGCTCTTCGAGACTGGGGGGCCTTTCTGACGCCTCACTGCTGAAAGCGTGGTTCGATCAGCCTCGACTAGGATGGCGCTCTCTTTCATCTCGTCGCTCCAGAGTGCCGATCTGTAAGGATTGAAGTCTTCTCGGGCCATTATTTCTAGCAGGCTCCGTTCGAGCTTCATGAGCTGCCCCCAGAGAATATCAGGGACCAAGACCGGATGATTGAAAGTAATTGCAAGAAGCTCGTGACCAGGCGTATCATCAATACGTTTTGCAAATTGTTGCCGGGTCCTTGGCTTGAACTCCGGTGGAAAGAAGTACCACAGTCCCGGGTTTCGGAGAAATTGGCGCCCTGCGGCGACGAAATTCCAGAGTTTGTCGGGTCTTACAGCCGCAGCTAGGTTTCGGTTCGGGTCCACCGGGTCAATGACGACGAGGTCGACGTTCGGATCTTTTTCCCTTGGAGAGACAATTCCTTCTGGCTTGCCTATCTCCAGCAGTGTGCCCTTGTTCCAGAATGAGGCGTGTCTGAGCGTCTCCATGAACGATTGATAGTAAAGGACTAGAGTGTCGATGAGCATGCCGCTGAATCCTCCGATCTTGATTTCCGCACCGTATGTCCCGATGCCTTTCGCGAACTTCTTCAATAGACGAGCTTCCCGACGGAGTTCGGGCGTAAGGTGCGTCTGCATGAAATCTGTATGATACGGGGTTCTGTCAGTCGCACTCTTCCACTCACCCTTCTTCACATCGTAAGAGGGAACGATATTCACGCGGACTCCGTCGACACGAAACTCCAGAAAGGGATGTTCCGCGTACCGTTCTAGCACGCGATAACGCGAGAAATATTTGCGCATGGTGGGGAGAACCTTCTCCACCCACTCTTCCCTCTCCATCGTAGGAGGGAAACGAGCGAAAATGTCCAGATCGGCTTCGCCACTAAGCCAGGTATCTCTTGCGAAGGATCCCTGCGGGCTGACTTTGGCCTGAATCCCAGCACTTGCAAGGACATCCTCAACCTCGCGTTGAATCGTCTGCGATAGTCCAATCATCTTCTCTTGTTCCTGATCGCTTGGAACGATCTTCTTGGCTACCTGTTGCAGGACTATCTCGGGCGATTGGGGCAAGCTGGTCTGTCTCGATTTACTTGTGCGCAGGAACTTCGTAGAGAGTTGAATACTTTGGTCCTGAGGGAGAGAGAACGCTCTGTTTGAGCCTTACATTTTCCACTGAGAAGGTTCCGAAGCTCTCGTCAGCCAAGCGACCCAGGAAGGCGGCGATTTCGTCCCTCTTTCGTCCGGATTTGACCCGGGCAACTGTGATGTGAGGACTGAAAGGTCGGGTCTCACGGCTGAAACCGAGTTGATGAAGAAGCTTCTCAGTCTGCTCATAGATGAGTTCGACTTGACTCCAACCCTCGCCTACGCCTACCCAGATGACATTCATCCGCTTGAGGTTCGGAAAGGCTCCGGCGCCGTTGATCTCGAGGAAGAATGGTGGAAAAGTCACTTGCGCAAGAGCGGACTTTACTTCTTCAACTTTCGAGGCGCTGATATTCCCGAGGAATTTCAGAGTCAGATGGATGTTCTCTCGTTCCACAGGTTTCAGATCTCCTCCGAGAGAGGAGAGCGAAGACATGATAGATTCGACCTGAGAGAGAATTTTTTCATCCTCAAGATCGATCGAGACGAAACTGCGAATCTGGCTGCTTGACAACGCCTCTGACACTTCAGAAGGCTCGTTTTAAGAGATTGAGTTAGAAGCCGTCTTAGACGCTCGTCATGAAAGCTTCAGATTGACAACAGTCAACCCGATCCCGCATCACCATCTTGGGAGCAGGATCAAACGGACAAGAATTTGTAGGATGAAAGAAAGACTCGAAGAAAAGGACTAACGCGCAGATTGCTTTACCAAAAGAATCTCGAAGAAAATCCAATGGACTCCTGCGACGCGAAGAAGCAGGCTTTTCCATTCACAGATATACAACCCATTTGCAATTTTCAAAAAGGGATTAGCGAATGATCTCTCGCACTCAAATGGAGAAATTTGTCAATGAATACCTATCGACGATCGACAGACAGTCCACAGCCGTCCCTAGAAGCTACAAGATACTTCTGTTCCCGTCGTACCTCTCGACCCCCCACAAAATCAGATGCACAATTTCATCATCCTTTGGTGCTGCTATTCGTTTCGATGAATTTTCTGCCAAATGGGACATAGAAGTATCATTCACTTCAAACAAAATTACCGAAGAGGTCCTTCCAAGGCTATCCAACACCGGAGTCCCCTAATGCAGGTTCAGGGCGCCGATACCCATATAGTCAACATAAATTTCATAACACGAGATTTTTACGACCGCTACGAAAAGATAATCACCGCCCTCTCGAGGGCAACCAATTTCCGACTGGACGCCGACTTCAGCAGATTCATTGACTTAACGGCAGGAGACGTGAGACTCGTCGACGTTTCGTTTGCCTACATTAGCGAGGGCAAAGACACTGTCTATAGGATCCCTTGCCTCTGGTTGTTCGCAAGCAACTCCTCGCTCGAATTCACGCGAGAGAAAGCCAGGGCCCTCGCTCTTCAACACTATAGATCAATAATGGAAAATGCCGTACAGACGGCGCCGATCCAGATGCTCTCAGGCACATTGGAAGCCTACGAAAAACTTTTGGAAGCTGCAAACCTTGCCGAACAACACCTACAGACGTTTCTCGATAATAATCCGATTCTCATTGAACCCTCGTTTAAGGGCAAATGGACGAAAGGTGACCTGAGACGATTCCGGCTCCCTGAAGCGGATTTCTTGCTAAAAACCTCTGATAACAGATTCGTTGTTGTAGAACTCGAAAACCCGACAGATCGCTTATTGAACGCGTCGACTCTGGGCCCGAGCGCCGAACTGCGGATGGCCGAAACGCAAATTACGAACTATCTTAGCGATATTCAAAATGGCATACTAACTTACCGCAACTCTTTCGACCGAGACCTTAGTGTTGAGAATGTGTCAGGGCAAGTCATCATCGGACGAAGCTCAAGACTAAGTGCCGACCAGAAGAAAGCATTCGACAAACACGTTTCTACACTAAACTATTCTGTAATCACCTACGACGAGTTGTTACAAAGAAACAGGGCGTTTCTCGATAACCTTGGTATCCGCTACGGAGGCTTCAGGGCGAAATAACCCGATCAAGAGCTATAACTGCCGCGTTTGTCAACCGTCGAGAGCCGTAATTGCAATCGACGAAACCAAAGAAGACGGTACTGGTTATCGTTGGAATGCCTGGAGCTGGTAAGAGCCTCGCTTCAAGTGTGATGAAGACGCGAGGAATTCCAGTCTTCGTCTCTGGCGATATCATTCGGGCAGAGGCACGGAAGAGGAAGCTGAGGTTCACTCGGAAGAATCTCGGAGAGCTCATGCTGAAGATTCGAAAGGAAGAAGGCATGGGGGCTGTTGCAAAAAGACTGGTTCCACTGGTTGAGAAGACAAGTGGAGAATTTGTTGTGTACGAGGGTGCGAGAAGCGTTGAAGAAGTCGATCAACTTCGCCGGAAATTTCGCGTTGTCACGATAGCGATCCACGCTTCTCGCGAGGCACGATTCCGAAGGCTTCAGCGGAGGGGACGGTCAGATAGGCCGAGAGGATGGGCTGACTTTGCGGAACGTGACAATCGCGAGCTTGGGGTTGGGATTGCGAAACTTATTGCGTTGGCAGATCGGACGGTTGAGAATGAAGATACCAAGGATGATCTCAAGAGGCGAACTAGACGAGTGCTCCAAGTAGTGCTCAAGCAGAAAAAATCCTAGTGGTCGCCGAAGCCGAGATCAAGCCAACTGAAAATCCCGAGAAAGTCAAGAAAGCCTTAACCAGCCTGTTCTCAGGCGACATAGTAACCGAAGGCGAAGAAAACGACTACGGCCTAGCCAGACTTCACGGGACTGGACGAGAGTCACTGGAAAGATTCAGGATGATCCTGCAGAGAGATAGAATACGTGCAGCTGCACGATCCCAACTCTTCAAGGGGAAAGAAGAAAGCAGAATAATCGTATTTCTGAACAAGCAAGTAGCTTACGTCGGGCACGTTTCCTTCTCAGCTCCAGAAGGAGAATCACCCTTGGGACCTATTCGTCTGGAAATACAGACAGCAGACCCCGTTGGGATCATCGACTGGCTGACGGGGGGACCCATGCGACGGCAAGAGACCTGAAGCCGATTCGCGCCACTAATAGTCTTGATGAGTCGAGAGTCAGCTCTGATCCATTCAAACAGTTCAACAAGTGGTTGCTCGAATCTGCAGGCAGACGTGCAATTCTGCCCGAAACCATGATGCTAGCGACAGCGACTAGATCAGGGCGTCCGTCAGTTCGCATACTCCTTCTCAGAGAATTCGACGATTCTGGATTCGTGTTCTACACTGACTACTCTGGGAGAAAGGGCAGGGAACTAGTAGAAAATCCTCAGGCTGCACTAGTCTTCTACTGGCCTCGGGCGGGCCGACAGGTTCGAGTAGAAGGACGAGTCTCCAAGGTCTCTTCCAAAGAATCTGACATTTACTTCAGTAGTCGTGCCCGCGACAGTCAGCTGTCGGCATGGGCGTCCCAACAGAGCCGCGTTGTACGCGATCGAAGATTTCTAGAAGAACGAGTCAAACGGTTTGGAGAGAAATATCCCGGCAGAATCCCACGCCCTCCAAACTGGGGAGGCTATCGACTTCGACCGAGCGTCTTCGAGTTCTGGAAGGAAAGGCCTGGCAGACTCCACGACCGATTGCGCTACAGACACTCGAAGGGACGATGGATCATAGAGCGACTCGCTCCATAGTCAAGTCGGTTTGCGAGTCTATGTGGGTCAGAAATCTATTTGAGTGGTTTCAATGACACGATCTGGAAGTCCTTTGGCACAATAGTCTGTTTGAAAATTTTCCGAGCCTCCTTCAAAAGTACAGAATCGTCCCTGGTCACAGCACTGATGTGAACAACTGCTAATCGTTTCGCCTTTGCCGCCTTTGCCAGCAGCGCGGCCTCGCGAGCAGTAGAATGGTAATATTCTTGGGCCTTGGGACGTCTCTCTTCGGCAAAGCCACCATCGTGCATTAGCAGATCAGCCCCCTTCGCTAGTCTCCTCACTGATTCCGCGGGTCGCGTATCTATCGCGTAGACGACCTTAAGCCCTGACCGCGGCGAATCGACGACATCATTCGGGCGAATTTCTTTTCCGTCTACTCTCACCGCTTTTCCGTGTTGTAGTTCTCCCCATAGTGGTCCCTCTGGGACCCCTAGGCGCTTCGCCTTTTCCGGATGGAAGCGTCCGGGACGTTCTTTCTCTTCAATAGAGTACGCGATACAGGGAATATCGTGCTTCGCGAGGGTAGTCCTAATGAGATACTCGCCCCTGTCTACCTCCTGTCCAGGACTCAGTTCCTTTGCTCTGACTTTGAAGTTGGCTGGATACCCAAGGGGTCTGTAGATCAGGTTCAGGAATTTCATCAAACCCTTCGGACCGTACAGATCCAAGGGCTTGTCCCTCGCAAGAGAGGACATCGTCTGGAGTAGCCCTGGGAGTCCGAGAATATGGTCGCCGTGAAGATGCGAGATGAGGATTATCGTAGGTCTGTTGAATCCAAGCCCTGCGTGCATCATCTGTCTCTGCGTGCCCTCACCGCAATCGAGTAGAATGAGTTCTCCATCCCTACGGAGGGCTACGCTTGGCAATCCTCTCTCTTTGGTGGGCAGGCTTCCACCAGTCCCGAGGAAAATCACATCGATTCCCCCGGACATCAATTAGCCTCCAACACTAGAATTTCACGAGTTAGGCTTCGATGCACGTAGACCTCGTGCCTGTCCACAACTCTGAATCCTGCTGATTCAGCAATGTCAGGTGTTCTCGTACCGACCGGAGACGCAACGACAGCCTTACACCCTTTTGACAGAATGGAATGTGCGTTGGGAAGAAAGTCCTTGAGGATGTTCCGTGTCGTTGACTTTAGTGTAGACGCACCGGTACCGTATGGAGGGTCTGTTGCGATGGCCTTGACATCTCTAATCGGTAGAAAGCGAGCATCGCCTCTGACTAGCCCCAGTGGGTCCATTCCGAAATGTTTGAGGTTTCTTCTCGATCCTCTGGTCATTCGCCTGAGTGCGTCAACGCCTATGACCTGGCATCCCAAGAGACTTGCCTCGAGGAGAATGCCGCCAACCCCGCAGAAAGGGTCCAAGAAGGTCGATCCAGTGACCGCCTGGGACAGGTTGACCATGGACCGCGCGAGCTTGGGCACCATCGTACTGGGATGGAAGGAAGGTCTCATTCTTGGCCTGCGATTGGCAACGAACACATCTGGCCGCCGATGGGCAATAAGCCCTAGATGAAAGTAGGGTCCGGCGAGAAGGCCTCGGAACTGGCGCTGAGGATTCTCTAGGTCTACTTTGGCGTTGGTAACATTGCCCATGAGCCAGCCCAGGTGTCCTTCTAGCTTGACCCGTGAGATTTCCTTCGAAACCCCTCCAAAACGAAGAACCCGAACGCTGAAGCTCTCATCTGCCTGAAGGTAACGCGGTAGGTCCGATGATTTCACGGCATCATCTATTTCTGCCATCGTGGGACCTGAATGAACAATTTCTTCGCCAACCTCATCCATGAAAGCGCCCCGATCCGCGATTGTTTTCACGGCGGCGATATCAGCGTCAATCTCGACGAGCTTGAAGAATGACTCTGCGATCTTGAACGGGATCCGATTCGCGTCGAGGATCGCGCTCATCTCTGCGAGTGGTAGTGTTGGATGTTCGCCCGACAAAATTACGAAGACTCTTGTCGGGTCAGTCATGTCGAACGGCGAGAGTGAACAAGTATATACGGAACCGCCCAGCGGGTTCCATTTCTAGCTAGGGAAGAGTGGGATGAAGCGGTCCAAAGGAATACGGAATAGGAACAGGACCCTTCTTCGCAGAAAGCCTCGAGACAAGGGAAAGAATCCCTTGGGAAGACTTCTCATTCCATACACTCCAGGACAGATGGTCACAATCTCAATCAATCCATCGGTTCAGAAAGGAATGCCGCACAGGAGATACCACGGGCGGGTCGGTACGATAGCGGAGAAACGTGGAAGAGCCTACGTCATTGAAGTGGCTTCAGGCAAATTCCCGCGGCTCATAATTGCAAGACCTGAACATATCCTTCCAATGAAGGAGACAAACTAATGGCAAGGAAGATCGTCGAAGAGAAGGTCATCACTAACTCAGAGGCCAAGGCTGTCCTAGAGAAGGTCAAGGAGGAGGAGCTGGGCGAGTTTCAACGAAGGACCCTCGACTTTACCCGCAGATTCACCAAGCTGCCCGCGGACCGTGCCTCCAAACTGGTGGAAGAGCTATCCTCTAAGCTTCAGCTCGACCGGAATGACGCCATTCAAATCGTCAACACGCTACCCCAGAGCGTCGAGGAACTTAGAGCCGTTCTGACTGTAAAGGGTCGTTTCGTAAGCACTGAACAGCTGAACGGAATTCTCGAGATAATGAAGCGGTACACCTAATCGGCTACCGAAATCGAATTAAGCAAAGACCGTACCATTTTGAATGACTAGAGTTGGCTCTCCGCTCCCCTCGACGCAACTGGTATGGAATCGAGAGACTAGTTTGTAGAATCTTCTAACAAGGAGCCGGGAGAAGAGCCATTCCTTGGCAATACACGAAGACGAGTACATACAGAGAAGACATGTTTACGAAGAATATGCCCACGTCCTAGACTATCTCCCCTATGGAAGATCTTCTGACAAATCACGACATCTAGTAGTCCCAACCGTCCAGATAATGGGTGAACAATTCTTCACACTGCTAGAAGCAGAACTGAAAGTCGGGGCAACAGTCGCTGTTGAGGAAAGAATCTACATCGGCAGAGATCGAAGGGAGAAAGTTGACAGGATCATCAGCAGAATAAACTACGATCAACTAACTGCCAACGCGAAGGCCGAAATCGTCCCGCTCATCGACGGGCTAGTAAAGAAACAGGAGAAACGCTTTGTCGATTTCTTCAACAATTCGCAACCCGTAACCCCTAGAATGCACTCGTTGGAGCAGCTGCCCGGGATCGGAAAGAAATCGATGTGGACCATAATTAATGCGAGGGAGAAGAAACTGTTCACCAGTTACAAGGAGATCCAGGACCGAACAGGCCTGACAGATGTCCAGAAGATCATAACGAAGCGCATTCTCGAAGAGCTAAGCAGCGAAACGAAGTACCGTCTCTTCACAAGGACAGTATGATATTGTGGGATTCAACAATTCGCACCGACCTTCGAAGAGACTAGGACAGAATTTCCTCCTCGACCAAAGCATCGCATCCGAAATCGTCTCGAGCATCCGGCCATCTGAAACGGATACAGTCCTCGAACCTGGACCCGGACACGGTACACTCACCCGGTTACTGCAGGAGAAAGCCGGAAAGGTCGTAGCGGTCGAAAAAGATCCCTTTCTTGTACGCGAACTAAGGCAGACTTTCAAAGATCATCCAAACGTCATCATAGTCGAAGGAGACGTTCTGAAGATCAGCCCGTTGCCTGATTTCAACAAGATAGTGAGCACTCCCCCGTACTATCTCTCTTCGAAGCTTGCCCTTTTCTTGTCCAAGTCAAAGTTTGACGTTGCCGGAATTGTCTTTCAGAAGGAATTTGGAGAGCGACTTCTCGCAGAACCTGGGACAAAAGAATACGGAAGGCTAACAGTATCTGTTCGCAGAAGACTGAGCATCGAGAAGATCAGAGGAATCCCCCGAACATCCTTTCATCCGAGACCGAAAGTTGACTCAATCCTGTTGAGGCTCACTCTTCAGGAGGCTGTGAGAAAACTGAACGAGCCGTTGTTCGAAGAAATAGTCAGAGGAGTCTTCACTCAACGGCGCAGAGTGCTCAAAGGAGCACTACTTCACTTTCTAACGAAGAAACTCGGACGAGAAACCGGAAGGATGATATTGAGTGAAATTACTCTACCGGATGTGAGAGTCTACCAGCTTTCGATCGCCCAACTTGAGGACCTCAGCATCCAGCTTGACCCCAGATTGACGGGCAGAATCACTCCGGAAGAGTAGCATGGCGAGCGCACCAACGGCAATGATATATGACAGCGAGGGAGAACAGCTGGTAAGTCATATCCTATGCCCATAACCGACGCAATGAAGAAACAGCTGGCTCAGAAGCACAGGCTGTTCTTCAAAATATGTCGGACGTGTGGGTCCAGAAACTCTCCCAACGCCTACAGATGCAGGCGGTGCAGAGGGGACAACCTCCGCTGGAAGAAACGAGAACTCGGCGCGAAGTAGACCGGTTAGACTAGTGTTGAACCAGAGCAGCCTTCTGCTGTTGTAACAGTCTCGGCAACTCTGAAGGAACTTCGGCGACAAGGACTCCTACCTCGCTGAACCTCTTCATCTTCGCATCGGCAGTGCCCTCAGTCCCAGTTATGATTGCACCGGCGTGTCCCATTCTTTTTCCCGGAGGAGCTGCTCTTCCTGCAACATACGCCGCAACAGGCTTAGGATAATGAGTCTCGGCGATGTAATTAGCCGCATCCTCTTCAGCCGACCCTCCAATCTCGCCAATCAAGACGACAGCGTCGGTCGACTTGTCGTCCCGGAACATCTTGAGGACGTCGACGAAGTTCAGACCAGTAATGGGGTCTCCTCCGATCCCAAGACATGTGGACTGTCCGATACCTGCATGAGTCAGATAAGACGCAATTTCATACGTCAACGTCCCGCTTCTTGAAGCAACCCCAACTCCTCCTGAAGTGAAGACATCGCCGGGCATGATACCCAACTTCGCTTCGCCGGGAGTAATGACGCCAGGCGTATTGGGTCCGACAATTGTCGTTGCATGCTCTTTCGCGTAGGCCATCAGGACCATGCTGTCGCGAGCAGGAATCATCTCGGTAATTATTACGACAGGGTTCAAACCCGCGTCAATTGCTTCCATCCCTGCTTCTTTGGCAAATGGAGCTGGCACAAATATGATCGACGCGTTCGCGTCAATCTTCTCCAATGCAGATGCAACGGTGTCGAATACGGGGACTCCTTGGGAGACTGTCGCGCCTTTGCCAGGAGTCACTCCTCCAACGATCTGAGTTCCATAGTCTAGCATGAGTCGAGTATGGAACGCTCCCTGGTTCCCAGTGATTCCTTGAACGATTGCCCGAGTGTGTTTCCCAACGAGGAGAGTCATTTCTCACGCCACCTTCATGGCGACAACTAGCCGCGCAGCTTCATCCATCTTTTCGAGCGTAGTTATCCCGATAGAGTTCAGGATTCTCTTTCCCTCTTCGAAATTAGTGCCCTGCATCCTCACCACGAGAGGCTTCTTCAACCCAACGACTTTCTTTACATCCACAATCCCCTTTGCGACTTCATCGCACCTCGTAATTCCTGCTAGTATGTTGATGAATATCCTGCTGACCTTCTGGTCACCCTGGATTATTTGTAACGCCGTCGCGACGTGCTCAGCGTTGGCTCCTCCGCCCACGTCGCAGAAGTTTGCAGGCTTGCCTCCGTAGTGGTTGACCATGTCGAGGGTTGCCATGACAAGACCCGCGCCGTTCCCCATTATTCCTATATCACCGTCAAGCTCGACAAACGCCAGGCCGTTTTCACGAGCCTTAGCTTCCAAAGGAGTCACCTCGCCACTAGCTTCTTTCGCCCGTTCTTGAAATTCTGGATGGCGAAAGAGACTGTTGTCGTCCACTATGACGCGAAGGTCTGCGGTGACAAATTTTCCATCATTGGTCTCGACCAGAGGATTGCTCTCGACAAGTTCAGCATCATAGATGACAGACAAACGATACAAGTTTGAGAGAAGATCAGTCAGAGAGTTCAAGCGCTGACCGGTATAACCCAGCTTCAAACCGACCTGTCTCGCATCATATCCACGCATACCGAACACGGGGTCGAGCCGATGGTGGAGAATCTTTTCCGGATTCTGCTTCGCTACATCTTCGATATCGATTCCGCCCTGGTCTGAGGCTAGAACCGTCTGACACTTGTTCGCCCGATCAAGGACAATGCTGCCGAACAGTTCTTTCTTGATGTTCAACTTCTGCTCTATCAGGACCTTCTTCACCTTCTCCCCCTTGATCGTCATGCTGAGGATCTCGCTCGCCCGGTCACGCGTCTCCTCAGGTTTGCTACCGAACTTGATACCACCTGCTTTTCCTCTGCCCGCGACCAGAACCTGGGCTTTTATGACGACTTCTCCGCCGATCCGTTTGTGAATATCTCTAGCTTCGTCAGGTGTCGAAGCCAGCCCTCCTCTAGGAGTGTTGATTCCCAAGTTTTGAGCGAGGGACTTGGACTCGTACTCGAATAATTTCATGAGTTTCCCGGACGATTTTCATTCCGGACAAGCAGAGTATTTGGCTATTACCCCCGACTTACCGTAACCCATTTATTATCCCGGAGGCTCCTGATGCCAAGCTGTCGGGTCGGCCGACAGGATCAGAATACTTTGGATAATCACAGCGTCTCGAGAAAGCGTCAGAACAAAAGGCAACTTTCTAGGCCGACGCAAGCAACTACGGGGCTGAGGAAGCCTTGGTGAAAACAGTCCTTGACAACTTTTGCGTAAAGAGCGGCATTTTCTGTTCAAGATGCGAAGAGAAACTCAAGAAAGGCCAGATCTCAGACCTCGACGTTAGAGTAATCAGAACAATCACCGAGCTAGAGAAGGAGAATCCAACCCTCCAAGAAGTCACTTTCCACAAGGCAGTGGAGGCCGGAGACGTCATGGCCCTCATGGTCGACCGGCGAGGGATGGACGCATTCCTCTCATCAGGAGCCAAACTCGCCAAGTCCCTCGGAGACCGCGTCGGAAAGAGAGTTCGAGTCCTCAACTTTGGCGGAGACGAGCGCGGATTCCTCGAAGACCTATTCACCCCATTCTCGATTCTAACCATCAATACTATCTGGCTTCCAGATGGGAGTAGAGAGACTAAGGTCATTCTAAATGGGCGGAGACCCCGGAGAAACCCTCTGGACTTTGAGGTAGTGAAGAAGCTCGCTCGTGAACTCAAAGGTCTTACATTGCGAATAGAGTTCGAAGACTACTGACAGCTCCTTGGAACATCCCACTCACGACAGCCAAGTAGTCGTAGTCGGAGCAGGCGTAGCCGGCTGCCAAGCCGCATACGAAGCGGCAAAGAATGATGCGAAAGTAGTCCTTCTTGAAGAGCACGCCCAAGTTGGCGTTCCTAGCCACTGCTCTGGAGTAGTCAGCCTAAACGGACTGTCACTACTCGGAGTAGAGCTGAATTCAACCTTTACGCAGCGTATGATTCAAGGAGCCGTCTTCAATCCGCCGAAGGGAGAGCCTGTTGAAGTCCGGACAAAGAGCCCGGTCGCGGTAATAGTCAACAGAATGCGGTTTGACCAGTACCTCGCCAAGAGGGCTGTAGCCGCTGGAGTATCACTTCACACCAAGACCCGGGTCTCCAAGTTCGAACACCATCCCAAAGGAGGCGTCGGGCTCCAGGTTCAGGATGGGCCTCGTTACAAAGGAGAAATCGTCATCGATGCGAGCGGTGCGGGGAGCAGACTGCCAGAACAAGCAGGACTGCGAACCCCCGACTGGACCCAACTACTCCCGGGCTTACAATACGAACTAGCCGAGACAAAGAAACAAGGTGACATGGTAGAGCTTTTCTTCGGAAACCATCGCGCCCCGGGCTTCTTCGCATGGAGCATTCCCACGGGTGATCACAGCGCCCGAGTAGGGCTTGCGTGCCGAAAAGGCAACGTCAAGAAGCTACTGGACGACCTAGTCAAAGACTACTGGCCAAAATCGGCTGTTGAAGCGACGAAATCCGGGTCCGTCCTAGTTTCGGGACCTGTCGATAAGTGCTGGTCGGAAAACTTTCTGGTTGTAGGGGACGCTGCGGGACAGGTCAAGCAGACCACGGGCGGAGGCATTGTCATCGGAGGCTACTCGGGTATTCTCGCCGGGAAGGCTGCTGCTAGCGCTGCTAAATCGCCCCAGGACCAGCGCTGGAAGATCCTGATGCAGTACGACCAGGATTGGAGAGACAAGTTCGCGTCAGATCTGAAGAGAATGGGGATCGCCCACCGAGTCTTCGCTGGACTATCAGACGAGACACTAAACCGACTCTTTGAAGCAGTTAGAGACTATCTTCCAGAGATAGAGGAATATGCTGACATGGACTTCCAAGGCAAGATCATATCACACATGCTGCGTAAGAGAAAATTCGCTGCCCTCCTGCCTCGAGTGGCCTTCGATAGCGTCAAGTCAATATTCTCTTAAGAAGTAGACTGACTTCAACTTTCAAACTGGTTTAAGAAGCGGCCTATTAGAGAGGTCGCCGGCGAAGCTTGAAGATTCTCGTTGTCGGCTCCGGAAAAGTCGGCTCAGAAATCGCCAGAGACCTAGCTCGATCTTCTGAGGTTGACTCTGTAATTGTCGCCGATGCTCAGGCCAAGAATCTGAAAAACGTACGAGGACATGCAAAGATCAGGACCCGCCGCCTGGACATTTCCCAGAGAAAGCCCCTCCTTGCTGCGATGCGCAACGTCGATGTGATCTGCGGCGCGCTTCCAGGAAGGCTAGGGTTCCAACTGATGACCATCGCTGTCGAAGCGCGCCGAGACCTCGTCGACATTTCCTACACTCCTGAAAACCCGTTCAAGCTTCACGGAAAAGCCCGCGATCAAGAGAACATCATCGTCCCCCAATGCGGAGTTGCCCCAGGATTCACTAACATGTGTGTTGGTGACGCATCTCGCAGGCTAGGGACAATGACAAAGGTCCGGGTATTTGTGGGAGGATTGCCGCAAAGGCCGACTCCACCTCTAAACTACAGAATCGTGTTCTCCCTAGAAGACGTGATCAATGAATACTCACGGCCCGCACGAATCATAGAATATGGCAAAGAGAAGCTAGTCGACGCACTTTCCGGACGCGGATTCCTCAATTTTCCTGGAGTCGGAAGACTAGAATACTTCATCACTGATGGCCTCGGATCTCTTCCGAGAAGCTTTCCAAATGTCCGTGAGATGAACGAGTATACTCTGCGTTATCCCGGCCATGCTGAAATAATGAAGACGCTTCGAGTCCTTGGCTTCTTTGAAGATAAGGAAGTTCAAGTCAACGGCTTGGCTATCACACCTCGGAAACTCTCCATAGCTCTGTTGAAGAGTGCGATGTCGTTGGGTCGACCTGAGGATCTACTGGCATTAAGAGTTGAGGTTGAGGGAAAGCTTGGAAAGAAATCCCTAATCAGTTATCAAATCCTGGACTACTACGACGCTCGAAACAAAGTCTCCGCGATGGCGAGAACCACAGCTTACCCATGCACCTCGGCAGCATTGCTTGTCGGTCAGAGGAAGTTGAGGAGTGTCGGAGTCGTCCCACCCGAGAAGATCGCAAAAGACCCTGAACACTTCGGTTTCGTCTTGTCGAGACTCCGATCCAGAGGTGTCAGGGTCGGAATGCCTTCTTCGTGATTATTCTTCCGTCGGAATATTGATGACTAGCGGCACCGAACGTTAGCAATTTATGTTTACAACAATCCTGTCAATTTCACGCGAACGAATGCCCTGGATTGATGGAATACCCTCTATCCAGAGTTACAGGATCGTCATTGACAAATCATACCATATCAGTGATAATCCGGCTAGCGTTCATATAGTAACAGGCAAAACCTCCCGATTTCTCGTCGTTTTCTCCTCGTTTGGACCGTTTTTCGTGTTAATCGCAAGCATCAACGCTCGTGCATTATCTGGTTTCTGTGAAACATTCTCTTAGTAATCATCCCGAACCGTAGAGCTACCTTTGATCATTAGCGTACTGAACAACAAAGGCGGAACTGGAAAGACCACCACAGCAGTCAATATTGCGGCCGGACTCTCCATGGAGGACAAGAAAGTCCTCCTCATAGACTTGGACCCTCAAGGAAACGCCACAACTGGCATAGGCTTTGAGAAGGCGACCCTAGCCAGTACAGTCTACAATCTCCTGTCACAGACCAAGAAAGCAGACGAGACCATCCTCTCTACGAAATTCCAGAACTTGTTCCTTCTCCCAAGCAACCTAGACCTGGCCAGCGCAGAAGTCGAACTGTCAAGTACGCCAGGACGAGAATACATCCTACGCGAAGCACTCGCCCCAATCAAAGACCAGTTCAACACGATCATAATCGACTGCCCACCAAACATCGGACTACTCACTCTCAACGCGCTAGTAACCTCAGACCTAGTCCTGATACCAGTCCAGTGCGAATTCTTCCCCATGGAAGGGCTCCCTACACTCATCAAAGTCATGGACCTCGTCAAGTCAAGACTCCGAGCCTCATTCGACTTCCGGGTCGTACTGACAATGTTCGATGGCAGAACAGCACTCTCGCGAAAAGTCCAATCCCAAGTCTGGAACAACTTCGGGCAGCGAGCTCTGAAGACCGTGATTCCACGGTCCGTCAGAATGGCAGAGGCCCCAAGCAAGGGACTTCCGGGAATAGTCTATCGTCCAAAGAACCCTGCATCTGAACAGTACAAAGCGCTAACCAAAGAACTATTGCAGATTCTATTGCCTGTCGAAGCTTAGCCACTCGTGTGCCTCTTGGAGGCGTCCTGATCCTTTCGGGTCAGGCCGCGTTCTCTTTTTCTTAGGAAAACATCTGAATGTCTCGGCCTATTGATGAAATGTTAGTTCCATCGTCTCGTTGCGCTTCTAGGAAGCGAGCTTGGTGAGGACCGTGCCTGCCAGAGAACTCTCAAGCATGTCCTTGGCCAGTCGCTGGTACTCTAGCGAGGCCTTGTTCGTTGGACTGAATATTATTCCAGGGATTCCTTTGCTGGGAGCTTCTGCCATCCGGATGGACCTTGGAATCACGCTCTTGACCACATGGTCCCCAAACTTCTCTCTCAATTCTCTCTGAATCTTCTTGGCGAGACCTGTTCTTCCATCGTACATCGTCAAAAGAACTAGGAAATCGAAATCAGTCTTCGCCCGCGATTTCACCATCCTGATGAATCTGAGCAGGGTTGGAAATCCGTCCATCGAGTAGAATTCGCACTGAACAGGCACGATCAGCAGATCGCAGGCGACAATAGCATTGACCGTCAGGATTCCAATGTTCGGTGGACAGTCAAGTATTACCACGTCGAACTTTCGTTTCGCGGTCTCAAGAGCTTCTCGTAAAACGAATTCTCGGCCTCGAACTGAAGACAGCTCAACTTCGGCTCCGGCAAGGTCCAGGTTGCTCGGCACAACTGTAAGATTCTCCACTTTTGTTTCCAGCATCACCGCTTCGATCTTTCTGGACTGCGCGAGAACGTCGTAGATGGTGTAGAGGAGTTTCGACTTTTCGAAGCTGAAGCTGACAGTCGCGCTTCCTTGAGGATCCATATCGACTAGAAGTACTTGCCTGCCCGCGGCAGCTAGAGCGGTTCCAAGATTGACGGCGGTTGTGGTCTTGCCGGTCCCACCCTTGTTGTTGGCGATACTGATTATCAACGCGAAACAGTATTTGTCCCTCTTCGCCGACTTTCACACTCATTGTGTGAAATGAGCAACAACGAGCGATGCTTTGAGGTATATCTTGGCAGGAATGTGGAGGGCTATAGCGTATTTTTTCCACTACGCTCCTTCCTCTATATTAGTAGACGAGCAGACTATAGGGTCAGCGCTTTTGAGGATCGATGACTGAATTGATCCGTCAGATGTGGCGAGCTAGCACCTAGAAGTCAATAGAGGCTGGGGTCGGGTCTACATGTGGACATTTGTACGCCAAATCGTGGCCGTCGATCGATCCTGAGGATTTGGGTCGAGATTCTCCTCTTATTTTGCGGCGAGCTCTCGAAGTCGCTCTTCGAATATCGTTCGGGCTGGGAAGCCCATCGAACAGGCATAGGTGTTGAAGTCGACGATGTTCTTTCCGTTCCGCTTGGCCCTGTTCTGGATCTCCCGAATGCTCTCCCCAACAATCGCATAGGTGGAAGCGTATCCGGGTCCGTTGCCCTGGTGGGCCGGGAACAGTTGATGGTACACAGTGCTCTTCGCTAGTCCGGTCCGCTTGTGTGCCCATTCGATGAAATCCCTCAGGGATTGTTTGCCAGAGTTGATGCGCGCATCGCCGATGACTCGTAGGAATCGCACTATCCTCCACATCCAAGTGTAGAATTCGTACTCTTCAGCCCAGACTTCCAATCCCCCTCTTTTCTCGAAGAACTGGACGAGAGCCTTCTCATCGTTGCTCAGCTTCTTCCCAGCTTTCAGCTTGTCCATTACCTCTTGGAACTCGATCTCTCGCTGGAACGAGATTCCTTCAGACAGTGCTCCCGCTAATGGAGTGAACATGACCTCTGTCAGAGTTGGTTTTGCAGCATACGCGGTTGCGGTATTGGACGCATGGACACAGTGGCCGTACTCTTCATGGATCAGCCCGTTGAGCAACTCCCCGGGTACCGTGCTAGGGTCTCTTCTTGGGTCAGTTGTTATCATGAAGATCTCCTTGGGATTGTTTGTGAAGCTGTCGTAGAAGAACGCGCCCGCACTCGGAAATATCCCCGACAAGTACAGCGGTGTCTCGATCACTTTTGTCTCGTACTTCGGATTTATCCGGACGATATCCTTGTTCACAACTCGTTGAGTACGCTTGCGCAATTCTCCCAGGAAAGGAAGTATCTCGGTCTGCTTCACAGATCTCTTAACCGTTAACGCCTTGGAGACATCTTCGGCCTTGGCTGCGACGCCGTACTTCTTGGCGAGTCTCTCGGTTATGCGCTTGAATCTGGGAAATTCTCTCTCCAAGAATTTGAGCCCCTTCGCCTCCACCTGCTGGGGCGATTCCGGATAGTCCCAGAGGCGTCGCAGAGCCTGGGCGTAGATCTTTTCCCTACCCAGATCCGCGCCCTCCCGCTTGATTATCTTGTAGACCTCGTCAAACCCCTGGTTCTTGAATCCCTTGACTCTGAATATGGACGCATACTTTCTGGTAGCTTCCGCGAGATCATCCAAGAGTTCCTTCAACTGCTTGTCGGTCGTCTCCTTCTTGATCGTCTTGATTATCTCAAGAATGCCATCGCAACGAATTAGCGTCAATAATCGTAGCCCGGTAGGCCATCTCTTCTGTGAAGTTTCTTGGGCAGCAGCCTGCAATGCTCTGACCGCGTTCCTTGTAAGTGGTTTCAGGTGGCTTGGAACAACTCCTTCCTTGATCAAATAGCCGAAAAACGCGGACAGAACCCCGTCGGGATAAGACTGAGGCTCTTGAAGAGCGAAGCCAGCCGCTAGAGAATCCAGAACCCTCAGTTGTAAATCGTTCTCGGCTTTGAGCCGGAGCTCTTCAGTTCTCTTCGCGATCCGTTCCAGATTCCTTCTAGAAGGAATGAAAAGCTTGCCAACGTATTCGTTGACGCCTTGAAGGTATGTTGTGGCTGGGTCGGATTCCTTGGCGAACTCGAAAATCTCGGCTTCAACATCTGACGCGGGTTTAGGTACTGGCAACTATCATGCAATCCTCGTATATGTTTAGCAATCTCAACTGAGGACTCGACTACTTAATACTAGCCGAAAAAATGCTCTGATTCCCATCTTAAATACAGAAGAGAGCAGTCGCATTAACACACCTTGCCCAAGACATCCCGTTCAACAACCGCTCGAAATTCTGGGAAAAAAATGTCAAAACGGGAATCTCAGACGACTAATCAAAGAGTCTCTTCTGAGGATGCGATCAAAGCGGGCGAACAGCTCGCTATGGCGGCCCTCGCGTCCGGCCTCAAGCTCGCTGCTGCTCTCGGTACAGTAGCTGCCACAACGGCTAAGTTAGCGTTTTCTTCAGTTGCTACCGGAGCGGACGAGTTCTCGAAAATGATTCAGGAAGAGATGGGTAGACCGGTGAAGTTGACGGCGGTCAAGCGTAGATCGAGAAGTCGTAGGCCTAGAGCCAATTCCTCCTAGGATTCCGTCGAGTTTGGAGGACCTGACCGCTTGAATGAAGGCTACGACAAAAGTGGTTGCGATTACCGTGATGACCAGCCGCTCGATCGGATAAAGATAGAAAATGAATGACCAGAAGAACGTGGCTCTTGACAGAGTAGTTACGTGAATCACTGGAAAGAGAATGGTTTCATAGAGAATCCCGCCGGTGACGTGCTGAGCCATTGTTGCTGCCAGAATGGTTACCCCCACTCCCAAAGCCAAAGCTACCCCGTTCGACGATCTGATCCACTTGGGCGCGTTGAAACCGAGCGGTGAAATCAAGATAAGCAATGCAATGATGTGAAGCCAAACAAACGGAAGTGTGAATCCCCAGATAGTTCGAATCCAGAAGGCGGAGAGCGGGAGCGCGACGAACAATGAAAGCAGAACCGCGTAGAAAGCGGCGGCCCAGCCGACACGTCCCCTGGAAATAAGACCTGCAACGATCACTCCGACTGTCGCAGGAAGAAAGTCGAGCCCCGCGAATACTGGTGCCGCGAATGCGTAGTCGATGACCGTGCCGAAGAATATGCAAGGTACCGCGAGCCATGGACCAAGCAATATGGCAATGACCGGGACAACGAAGTCGCCTGCTCTGAAGCTGGTCCCTGAGAGCCCAATCATTGGAAATGTCGGGAAGTATCGAAAAACTGCATAGATTGCGGTGAAGAGCGACACGAGCATCAGTTGCTGCGTTACGGGCCTTTGACGTATTTCCTGCTGCAGCATGTTTGGACCAATCAACTCCTCGCGATTACTGGTTCTTCCATGGAACAGATTTCAACAGAGACTATCACTTTCGACTTGCGTCGTCGAATCACAGTTCCTGTCTTATTGCTTCGCATGCTTGTCGATGGAGTCAAGCTGAAGTCTTGCAAGTTTCTGTAGATTCCTCAGGCTTACCCCGGTCTGGTTGGAGATTTTTCTCAGATCCTCGTATTCTAGTTTAGCGCGTACCGTCTTTCCAGCTTGGTCTTTTGATAGCTTCACTCCAGCCGAATAGATCTTACCGTTAATCCGAAGATCTATCCTTGTAGCAGTCCTATTGCTGATGTGACGAGCAACTGGCATTTCGCGAACTCCGAGAGTTCCCGTTTCTTCAATCAGGACGCCTGCCAGTTTCTCCGCTTCACTCTTCAAGGCTATGACAGACACTATTTGCCCGGGTCGGTTCTTCTTCATGAATACGGGTGTTATCGTCACATCACGGGCTCCCGAGGCCATGAGTCGCTCGACGGCTCTTCCAATGACCTCTCCTGAAACATCATCCAAGTTCGTCTCCAAGATTACGACTTCATCGTGACCATGAGATGGATTCTCATCTCGCCCGACGATCAGTCTGAGGATATTCGCGATATCATTGAATTCTTTCGAGCCGGCACCGTATCCAATAGCTTCCGCCTTCAGCTGACCAAGAGTCCCATACTGTCCGACGAGGTTTACCGTCAAGGCTACTCCTGTTGGTGTGCTCAACTCATAATCGCCCGTTCCTCTCTCGAATGGAAAACGGTGGCTGCGAAGAATCTCAGCAGTAGCTGGTGCTGGGTTGGGATAGGTGCTCCCTGAGAATCGGGCCACACTGCCTCCGACTGCTACCGGAGTGGACAACCACCTTGCGCCGGCAAGACCTAGTTCCTGGGCGAGTAGCGCAACGCCAAGAATGTCTACTAGAGTGTCAGCGGACCCCAGCTCATGAAGCTCAACATCCTCGGAGGAATGCGCGTGGACCTTGGATTCGGCTTTGAGGAGCGTGTCTATCGTCGAGAGGACAAGTCCCCTTCCCCACTCAAGCAAACCGAGCCTTTCCATGCATTTCGTGGCAGCCTTTCTAACGAGTCCTCCTTTCCGTTGCACAACTTCTTCCTCCGACGTGACGCTGACTAAACGTGCACCGACACTCCCTCTCTCAACTCTTCGCACTCGGACTTCGACCTTCTTGGTCCCAGGCAGGTTGGATACGATTGTCCTTCCAACTCTTTCGAGACTACTGGTCTTGCCACCTAGATCGACAAGAGCGCCAAGATATTTGTCGCCAGACACGCCCGCTGGGATGGCGTCTATCGTGACGACGCGATTATCCTGATATTTCACTGCATCTGGTCCCAGCGACGCCTCAGAGCACACAAGTATTAATCAAACTATTCCGACATCGAACGAAGAACCATGGAATCCTCTGGAGAGAACTCCTGCGTCTACGGCCTGGGCGAATGCCCTGTTATGGTCATCATGGGCGACAAGATGAAGCAGATGGAACAGCGCGGCAAAGTCCTCCCCCAAGACCCAGGAGCCGCCGCGGTCAGCCAGATGATCCAGCCACTTCTACAGATGAACGCCAACATCTACGCAATGCTCCCAAGCTTCTGCCCAAACTGTCCCAAGCGGATCGTCGCGATCGAAAAAGAGCTAAACCTTTTGAGAAAACCCGCCAAATAATGGCGACACCTGCTCGTTATCCTTGGGGCTCCTGCTCGTTCTCGGCTAGTGACGGAACCGCATTCCAACCCTGAATTAGCCCCTGAATCAGTGAACAAGCCCGATTTGAAAGGATATCATATCGTACCCCCCTCGGGGGGCGGGGTCTTTATTTTTCTCAGAAACTCAGTGGAAGGGCTATTGGGCTTTTTCCCACTGGGAAAAGCTGCTAGGCTTCTCGAGATTCCTGTTAATCCCAACCTCTGCAATCGACTCGGCGTCACGCGCCATCTGACCAACATCCCAAATGATCGCCCGCAGACCCACTGCAAGGTTGACCTCTTTCACGCTACGCATTACATCGGCCGTCAGAGACCGCTCCAGAGCGTCACAAGCCGCTACGCGTTCTATACATTCGTTTGATTTCTTTAGATCACCCTTCATCAGCGCGTTGAACGAGTCCTCTATCAATGATCGAACCTTATCACTCAGCTCTAGTAGACCCCTCGATATCTTGACGTCAACACTTTTCCCGTTCCCTTTGAGCTTCTGGGACTCCAGCGCAACATGGCTTGCCGAGTCGGCCATCCGCTCGAGACTCTTGGCAATCACCCTGTTCCCCACAACATGCATGGGTCCCTCTATACCCACCTCTTTCGCCACTCGCCTGTCAAGGACGGCTAGCAGGAGCTGGCGTATGATCATCCAGTAGATTCTGTCCGCCTCCTCCTCCATGTGCAAAACCTCGTCAGCCAGTGCTACTCTTCCTTCGACAACAGACTTGACTGCTTGTTCCAGCATGGAACTCAGGATGATCTGGAGTCTACGCATCAATCCGTAGATTGGAAACTTGGTCGGATCAACGAAACTCTGCAACGTTACAGACTTCAGGTTCTGCTCGACAATCCCTAGACCTGTCAATCTTCTGCTTACCCCCCTAACCTCTTCGAGGTGGCGAGACGACAATTCCTTTTTCGAAACTATCTGGATCGTATCATGACCCGTGAGATAATTCGCGGTAATGATACGGGTCAGAAGATTCGGACTGTCACAAAGGTCCGCGTCAATTATGTACCTGAAGCTTTCCCGCTCTTTCGTCAAGCCGGGATAAACAGTGATTCCGCCATCGGACTCGCGTCTGAAACTTACAATATCCCCCTGCTTCAATCCCACCTCTTCTACCCAGTCTTTCGGGAGCGAAACGATCAGAGTTGAGTAGCCGACCTTCTGGACCTTCCGAGCCTCCATCATGAGAGACATCGTACTCTACCTCTATACCATCTGTTTGGATAATGGACGATATATACCTGAGCTTCTGGGTAAATTGTATCTATACTTCCCGCCGATACGGGAGAAACGCCTCGATCTGTGCCGGAATCTCTACATGTACTTTCTTAGGGCGTCTTCAATCCGGGCCTTCGGGACCGCACCGACAATCTGATCTACCCGCTTACCATTCTTGAAAATCAACAAAGTGGGGATCGCCATTATGTCGAATCTACCAGAGGTAGCAGGATTCTCATCCGTGTTCAATTTCCCGAAAGCTACCTTGCCTTTGTAATCCTTAGCGAGCCCATCGATGACCGGGGAGACCAGACGACAGGGCCCGCACCACGGGGCCCAGCAGTCCACAAGTATCAAAGGGTATTTGGAAACGAACGAGTCGAAGCTAGAGTCGTCTACTTTTACGGGCGAGTCAGGCGAATCAGTCATAACGATCTAAGAACGACCAGTTTGCCCGTCCGATATATGCCTGACAGTGAGAGGATGTGTCGAGCTAGTGATTCTATCCTAGTCGGAAGATCCTCCAAGTACACTTGAGTCTTCAACCCCACCCTTTCCAGAGCCGTGGCAGTGAGGACAGTAAACACTCTCCGGTTTTCCTGGGAATATTTCTTTGGTCCAGCGGCCTGTCCCCACACAGTAAGCGCATTTCGGATCCGTGGCGACGGTGGTAGTCTTTGCGGCTGAAGCAGCTGACAATGTCTAATCGATAACGGGTTTGCCCGTAAGCTCTACCTGTCTCTTTCCTCTCATGAGTCGGGAGACCCAGAGAACGCCCGCCAGCTCTAGCTTCATCAGCCCAGTGTTGAGTTCTCTGAAGCTTACTTCTCCAAAGTTCGACTTGAGCTCCTTTTGCAGTTCCAAGTCTGTCATAGGCCCCTTCTTCTCCAGAATCTCGACTATTGATAGGGACATGGGTCTGGGACTCCAAACTTTGCTCAATGCCAGAGTCACCAGGAAGGTTTGGCCTCGGAGCATCTAGGTTATCGGGACCGGTGCCCGTTCTTTCTTGAACCTTTTCGTGAAGCCTTGATACCAGTTCTCCATATCAGGCGTGACCGACGGTCTGACGCGTTCTAGAGCATCCCTGAAGTCTTCAATGGTGACGCTCTTTGTATCGATATCTCGACGGAGCGATATGAGTCCTGCTTCCCGCGAGACCGCTTCAAGGTCTGCACCTGAATAACCTGCCGCTTGGTGGGCTATCTGCTCCAAGTCAACATCTCTAGCCAAGGGCATGTTTCTCGTGTGAATCTTGAGAATGTTTAGTCTAGTCGCGTGATCCGGTGCGGGAACGTAGATGAGACGGTCGAATCTTCCAGGCCGTAGGATTGCCTGATCAATTATATCGGGACGGTTTGTAGCGCCGATGATTACGACGTTGACGAGTGACTCGATCCCATCCATCTCCGTCAACAGTTGACTTATCACCCGTTCTGAGACTCCGCTGTCCCCAAAGCCCATTCCTCTCCTCGGCACCACTGAGTCAAGCTCGTCGAAGAAGACTATGGAGGGAGCTGCTGTACGGCCCTTTCTGAAGACTTCGCGTATCGCTTTTTCCGATTCGCCTACCCACTTGCTGAAGAGCTCGGGTCCTTTAATCGAGATGAAGTTCGCCTCGCTCTCAGTCGCTACCGCCTTCGCGAGCATGGTTTTGCCGCATCCTGGTGGTCCAAAGAGTAGAATACCTTTTGGTGGTCTTATTCCGACCCTCTTGAAGACTTCGGGTTTCTTGATCGGCCATTCGACTGCTTCCTGGAGTTCTTGTTTGACTTCGGTTAGTCCTCCCACGTCTGCCCAGTTAACCGAGGGCACTTCGATGTAGACCTCTCTCATCGCGGTTGGTGTAATTTCTCTGTATGCGTTCATGAAGTCCTCTACGTTGACTTCCATCTTCTCCAAGATACCTGTGGGTATCCTCTCCTCTTCCAGATTGATCTCGGGGAGATACCGTCGGAGCGCTTTCATTGCGCCCTCTCGGCAAAGGGACGATATGTCTGCGCCAGTGTAACCGTGGCAGACGTCCGAGAGACGGTGTAGGTCGACGTCAGACGCTAGCGGCATTGTTCTTGTGTGAATCTGGAGGATCTCGTACCTTCCCATCTTGTCCGGGACGCCTATCTCTATTTCGCGGTCGAAGCGTCCAGGTCGTCTTAGCGCAGGATCTATTGCGTTTGGCCTATTGGTAGCGCCAATGACGATTATGTTCCCCCGTGCGCCCATTCCATCCATCAAGGATAGGAGTTGCGCGACAACTCGTCTCTCCACTTCCCCGGTGACCTCTTCCCGTTTCGGTGCTATCGCATCCATCTCGTCAATGAAGATGATGCTCGGAGCAGTCTCCTGGGCTTTCTGGAAGATCTCGCGGAGTCTAGCCTCGGATTCACCATAGAACTTTGACATGATCTCGGGTCCGGAGATGACGTAGAAGTTTGCATCTGACTCGTTGGCGACGGCCTTGGCTAGCAAGGTCTTTCCGCATCCCGGCGGACCATAGAGGAAGACTCCCTTAGGAGGCTCAATGCCTAACCGCTGGAAGAGTTCGGGATGGCGTAGTGGAAGTTCGACCATCTCCCGAATCCTCTGGATCTCGCTGTGCAGACCCCCGATATCCTCGTAGGTGACGATGGGTATGCCCTTCTTCTCGGGCGTAGGCTCGCTCATCACCTGAACGACAGTCGATTCTGTGATCTTGACCGGTCCGTGAGGCCGGGTCCTCGTTGCAATTAGAGGAACTGCGCTGCCGAAAATGCTGAGAAGGGTCATGTCCCCTTCGACGAAGGGCATGTCCATGAATCGACGCTTTACGAATCCTACGAACTCCTCGTCCACGCTCAGTCGGACATCAGTTGGCGCGAAGACTATCGTCTGCGAATCTTTGACTTCGGCCTTTTTGATCGTGATATACTCGTTTAGGGCGACCCCGGCGTTTCTTCGGAGAAGCCCGTCCATCCTCACTATCTCCTGCCCTTGATCCTCTGCGTAGGCTGGCCAGGCGATCGCTACAGTAGTCCGTTTTCCATGTACGTCGATGAAGTCGCCGGCGGTTATGGCGAGCTTCTGCATTGTCTCGTTATCGATCCGGACCTTCCCGTGGCCCACGTCCCGCTGTTTGGCATCGGCGACTCTCAATTGCACCTCTTTTGGCACAGTCATTTTATCAGCTCTTTGACGGTATTATTGGTGAGAGGGTTGAGGAGAAGCTGGATGGCCATAGTCGGTAAATTGGTCCTAACCTTCGATTTCATTTGGTTATTGCCCCTCAAAAGACTTATCGTCATCATTAATGGAATTCGTCTCTTTCAGTAGCCTCCGGGTGGCTAGGGACAACAAAAGAAAGCTCCCGAGACCGAGCGGCGAAAGGCTGTAGCCCCTACTACCTTTGACGACTAGCTCTCGTCTAGAAGACTTGCTGACCAGGTCGGAGATGTACTTTGGATTGACGGCGACCTTGAGGAGATCGGTAAATGAAGCTGAATTGTTACAATCCTTGACCATATGGCTCAGCATCTGGACGCGCCTTTTGTTAGAGAAAAAGTCGCATATTGCGCACAAACTCTCAATGTCAGCCTCTGATTCTCCTAACTCCTTCATTACAAGCTCCTTGACTCTCGGCTTCCATTCGCTCTCAGAGAGCGGAAGATCAAGTAGGACTCTGTCCTCGTTCTGGAGCGTAAATCTGAGACCCATTGTCACCTAACGAAAGGAATTTTTTCCTATTTAAGATTCCCGTTACTTAATTACCAGAAGATAAGTACGCACTACGCGATTCGACGAGAGACCATTACTTGAACCTCGCTGACTCCGTCAGTCTGCTTGAGCAGGTCCTCAACCTCGTCCATCCGTCCTTGAACCTCCTCAGGCACGAGAACGTGGGCGATCAATGCAACAAGGCCGAAGGCGACGGGTTCTTCTTCGTATTTGTAGATTGACGCTTTTCCCTCCAATGTCTTTCGCACCTTATCCTTTAGGACGTTCATGTCGGTCGTCGTGTCAGAGGGAAAGATCTTGATGGAGACTAGTACTTTGGTCAACTGGATCTTCTCTATGGTCCGGTGAAGCCGCACTTTGGACATTTGTAGGGTCGGCCGAAGCCTCGGCATTTTTCGCATCGCCAGATAATTACTTCGCCGCATTGCGGGCATGGGAAGTGGACCGCTCCTTCGCGTGGTAGTATCATGCGTCCGCACCAGTTGCAGGAGGGCATGCGCACTGTACGGACTTCGGTCGTCATTTTTATCGCGTCGCGCGACGATGGCTTAACGGGATAATATGTCTTCGTCCAAACGGGATTCTTCTGGCTTCTTGTCCGTCCGTAATCTGTTGAACCTCGGAAACCTTAGTTTCTTGTCTGTTGTGATATTGGCGTAGATTATTTCGCAGACGATGCTGGGCTTCACCCAAGTTATTGGAGAAGGGGCCTCCACTGGACCCGTGATGACAGGTTTCTTGACAACAAGCTTGTCCAGCATTGGCTTTATCTCGAGCAGGCTCTTATCGTCGAACCCTCCACCTACATTTCCTACGTGCACTAAATTTCCTGTGTCATCATACATTGCCATGACTAGTGAGCCGAAGGTGGCCTTTCTCATCCCCTCGCCTTGGGTGTAGCCGACCACGATTGCGTCTAGCGTCTGTGAGCCTTTGCTCTTTGTCCAGAAGCTGCTTCGTACTCCTATGAGGTAGGGCGAGTGTTTCTCTTTGCCGATTACTCCCTCGAAGCCAAGCTTGAGTGCTTCTGAATAGTATTGGAGGCCGTTTCTTTCGATATGATCTCCGTAGAGGAGATGTGGGCCTTCTTCGATCAGATCGTGGAGAGTGTTCTTTCTGATCTCCAATTGATTCTTTATGATGTCCTTCCCGTTTAGGTGGAGAAGGTCGAAGGCAACGTATGTGACGGGGTTCGCGCGGCGAGCAGTTTCGACTCTCTTGGGATCTTCTATGCCAAAGCGGTTCTGTAGCTTGCCAAAGTCGGGAGTGCCTTTCTTGCTGAGAACGACAACTTCTCCATCTATGATTGCCTTTTTCGCTCTGACTCGTTTCGTGACGGTTTGGATTTCTGGATATGAGGCTGTAACGTCGCGGAGGTTTCGGTTTTGAAGCTCAAGTTTTCCATTCTGCAGAAACATTAGGGCTCTGAGCCCGTCCCACTTTAGCTCGAAAAAATGGTTGTCCGAGTCGAACGGGTCACTGGTCTTCGCCATCATTGGTCTGATGGGACGCTCGCGGAAGAGCGTCATCGTCTTTCTTGTGCTTTGATACTAGCTTTGAGAGCTTCCATCAGGTTCTTTGTCGGCTTGATCTCGGGGACTCGCAGCTCGACGACTTCTTCTTTGCCCTTCATCTTCGCTTCGACAAGTTTCATCAAGGCTTCCTGGTACCTGTCGCGGTATTCTTTGAAGTTGAAGGGTTTCTTCATTATCTTGATGAGTTGGCCGGCGAGTTCAAGTTCCTCCTTCTCAACCTCGGGTGGTTTCTTGAGTTCGGGAAAGTCTCGCGGGGTCCGAACTTCGTCTGCGTAGTGTAGTGTGGTCATGAGGATGGCTCCTTCATAGGATCTCAGAGCAATCAGATGTTCTTTCTCGTGCATGACGACGCGGCCTACGGCGACTTTGTTGTTCTGTTCCAGTGCCTCTCGCATGAGATAGTAGGGCTTCTCACCGTGCTCGTCGGGGATCAAGTAGTAGCTGTTGTCAAAGTATACCGCGTCGAGCTTGTCCGCGTCTACAAACTGGAAGACCTCGACGAGCCGGCCTGACTGAAGTTCTAGGGCTTCGAGTTCCTTGGGTGTGACGATTATGTATCTTCCTTTCTGGACCTCATAGCCGCGGACGACCTCGTCCCAGGGTATCTCACGGTTCTCCTTCGGGCAGACGCGTCTGAAAGAGAGTGGGGTCTTGTCCTTGGGGCACATTAGGCGGAGGCCGGTTTTGTGTTCTGAGATCGCGCCGTACGTCTTGACTGGGATGCTGACTAGGCCGAAGCTAATCGCGCCTTTCCATATTGGTCTGGGAGGCAACTTGTCATCTTCTGAGATGTCGCGGGAAGAAGATGGCTTTTCTAGT
>VBAW01000002.1 GCA_005888635.1 Candidatus Bathyarchaeota archaeon
GAGCAGCGGATTGTGTAGTTGGTGAATGTACTCTAGGAACTTGAGTGTTGTCCTTCGCTCATGTTCGGTGCCTGCCTTGTCGGGCTTGTCAATCATGCCCGGCGAGAGGATTGCTCTTAGGCCCGCCTCATCGACGGCTCTTGCAACGTCTTCCATGTGAAAATACATGTCGACAAAACATGTCGTCCCAGTCCGTGTCATCTCTAGGCTGCCAAGGAGGGCTCCCTGATAGCACATGTCTCCAGTAAGACGACTTTCTAGAGGCCAGATCTTCTTCTCCAGCCAGTCTCGCAACTCTAGATCGTCCGCATAGCCGCGAAAGAGAGTCATCGAGAGGTGCGTATGGGTGTTGATGAGACCGGGGATGAGCACCTTCCGTCTGCAGTCAATGACTTCATCCTTGGAAGCTGGGTTGACTCTGCCAACCTGTTCAATCCTTCCGTCAGCTATCCGGACGGATGTGTTTGCCAAGATGCGTCGTTGCGGGTCCTGGGTGACTATCCAATCGCAGTCTTTCAAGACAAGACCCATGGGTGTCACTCTTGGCTGAGACTTGCTTGCGGGATTACTGTTCTTGAAGCCTTGTAACGAGAGTCCAGCAGCTTAGTAACGGCAAGCGCTCGGCTTCTTCCCAGTCCCGCGCCCACGGCTATCTCGGTCATTGATGCTGAGAAGACTTTCCGCAGCGAGCCGAAATATCCGAGTAATTGTCCTGCCATCTGCGGACCTATCCCGGGAAGCGAGCTGAGGACCGATAGTTGGAGTCGCTTCAGGTCTTGGCTTCTTGGTTTTCGGACGACTATTGGAGGTCCACCCGAGCCCTTTGTGTGTCGTCCTCCTTTTCCAAGCGTGAATAGGAACTGGGCGGTTTGTTTTCCGTCGGGTGTGAAGAACATGTTGAGGCCGAAGTCGAGAACCGATGATATGAGCGCTCCCCATAATGAGCGTGAGTTCCGAACGCGTCTCAACTCTTCCCAGAGGTCGCCTTCAACCACGAGCATACTGGTCCCATATGCTTCTCCCATCCGGTGAGCCTGATCGAATAGTCTTCCACTATAGAGTGATGAGACGAAGTCTCTCACCGACTTTCGCTCGACGGCGTAAGAACCAACCACGTAGTCGGCGACGTCAAGTACTCGAAACTCGATGAATGCGCCTAGAGATCGCAGTTCATCCGGGACTCCTGATGGTCGCTCTCTCTCATCGACAATGATCCTGTGCAACGGTCTCTTCTGCAGAACCCCCCAGATTCGACTGACAAAAGATTATGCTACGGTACTCGCCAAGATTCTTGCATCAGACGGGATAGAGGCTTGGTTCTGATCCTGACAAATTGGGGGAACGAGCCATCATTCACGGGGAAGAGCGAGGTCTCGAATGAGTAGTAACATCTGTCCCAGATGTGGCAAGCCCATTAGATTGCCGCAAGACGAAGTTACGATCGTCCGAAACAGAGCAGGCCGAAACAAGTTCGAAGACCGGATGGTGCACAAAGTCTGCCCAACAGGTCAGCCGGTTCTGAGCCAGGTTGGAGGTCAAGAATACTGCACAAATTGCGGACATGCTAAGAGTATTCATTCTCCAAAATGTTCCTATTCCAGCTTCGGCTATCGCTGCGATTGCAAGAGATTCCGCAAGTAGTACAGGAAGCAACTCTTTTACCCGACTCCAGATGGCAGAGACCGAT
>VBAW01000003.1 GCA_005888635.1 Candidatus Bathyarchaeota archaeon
ACGGCGGCTACGTGGCCTCGACACAGTTCGAGGCGGTCTCGGCCAGGCGCCTATTGCCATGCCTAGATCATCCCGGTTACAAGGCTGACTTCAAGCTCACTGTCAAAACAGACAGTGACAACTCTGTAATTTCGAACATGCCGCCCTCGTCGGTGAGGGTGGAGGGTCCAAAGAAGACTGTCGAGTTTCCAACGACTCCTCGAATGTCCACGTACCTCCTGTACTTGGGAATCGGCAAGTTTGAAGAAGTGAAAGACAGGTTCAACGGAGTCGACTACATAGTAGCCACGGTACCGGGCAAGAGTTCTGGCGCGAAGTATCCTCTAGACATCGCCAGAGATTCGGTCAAATTCTTCGAAACCTATTTTGGTTCAAAGTACAACCTTCCCAAGCTTCATCTTATCGCGGTCCCGGAGTTTGCCGCTGGAGCGATGGAGAACTGGGGAGCCATCACGTTTAGGGAGATCGTGCTCCTTGTAGACAAGGATAGCAGCATTCGGATAAAGAAGCAGGTCGCCGAAGTCATCGCCCACGAAGTAAGTCACCAATGGTTCGGTGACCTCGTCACCATGAAGTGGTGGGATGATCTCTGGCTAAACGAGAGCTTCGCGACTTTCATGGCCTACAAGGCCACTGATTCGATGTTTCCTCAGTGGACTGTCTGGCAAGACTTTGTCCGCGGAGAGACTGCTGGGGCCCTCGAAAGAGATTCACTAGTCAACACGCATCCTATTGAGGTGAAGGTGAATTCTCCGAGCGAGATCGAGGAGATTTTCGACGACATAAGCTACGGAAAGGGAGCAAGCATCATTCGTATGCTCGAGGCTTACGCTGGTGAAGATCAGTTCATGCGCGGCGTGAGATCATATCTAGAGAAGTACAAATTCTCGAACGCTGCCGGCGAAGATCTCTGGAATCAGATCGAACATGCGTCTAAGACCAGAGTGAAGGCGATAATGAACGAGTGGATACGAAAACCCGGCTATCCAATCGTCAGTGCGAAACTTGACGGGAAGAAACTAATGATAAGACAGGAACGGTTCCTTCTGAACGGGTTGTCAGAGCAATCCACCTGGCCAATTCCCCTCACACTAAAGATCAACGGGAGAGAACAGAAGCTTCTGATGGAGAGAAGTGAGGAATCCATACCTGTCCCAGATGGAGTAGACTCGCTGAAACTCAATCTGGAACAGACGGGCTTTTACCGCGTCCACTATGACG
>VBAW01000016.1 GCA_005888635.1 Candidatus Bathyarchaeota archaeon
CACTGTGGGAGGAGTCAACTTTACGCCTGGCCTCACACCAGTCCCGATCGCGGCCGGTGCGAAGATTTCTTTCAGCTTCAACCAGGCTATCAGCAGCAGCTTCGCCAACCAGAAGGTCACCTTCACCGCAACACTCTACTGGGCAACAGGAACACTCTACACGCGTAGTAATCCAAAGTCCGGCTCCTTCGCGGTAGTACCATAGACCCTCGGCGGAGCTAACCTTCTGGGAAAGATCCGCTCTAACTCAGGATCGATATTTTACAAGACGCCCTATGGAGACACTTGTCCTGGAGTAATCCAACATGCCCAGCGGAACTGACGTTGGTGTTACGCGTCCACCCTATGCGCAGTCATGTTTAGCGTGTGACAAGTATTTCAGGTCCTCCCTTCCGGGGCGATCAGTGTGCTCAGCTCGTTCTGGCAAGAGTCTAGGAGAGTTTTCCTCGTTCTATAGCTTCGGATAACCCAGCTACGCTAGTCATATCCAATGATGGCTATAGATGGCTGCGAATGGAAAATCTCCATTGAGAGTTAAATATTCCATGTGTTGCCGCAGGAGCGAGAAAACAAGAGTGATTTACGAATTGCACTATCGTCTAGTCAAAAACAAGCGTCTGATACTCTCCCTGCCTCTTCTTCTCGCTTCGCTGTTCCTTGCTTCACAAGCATTTCCCTCGGCTCATGCCCAGTTTACAGGTCTGGTCTGCATCACATCCTCTACAACAGCGACGAGCTGTCCGTCTAGTCCGCCAACGATCGGTCCGGTAACTGTCGGTCAGACCTTCACCGTCGGTCTCTTCGTGCAGGGTTCCGACGCCATGGGTGGCTGGGACATTTATGTTGCCGCCGACCCGGCGTTTCTGAATCCTACCAGTGCTGCTCTTGGTACGCTAGTTGCTAGTCCGTCTCTGACTTCTATCTGTATCAACGGTTCACCCACGACTGGCTCGTGCACTGTCAATACCGCTAATGGTCCTGGTGTTGTCGAGGCTACTACGATTGAGAGTTCTGGAGGCAACGAGTGTGGCGGTATCTCGCCTTGCTCTGGTATGGCTCTAACCATAACCTACCAGGTGGTCGGCGCGACTCCAACCACTTCTCTGTCTTATCCAACATCTCCAGGCTGTTCCGCCAGCAGTGTGTCTTCACCACCGAACGTATGTGTTCTCATAGCTGACGCTTTTGGAACTCCTCTTTCTGAGAATATTCAGGGTGCCACTGTCATCCGCCCGGCCACGTTGGATCCGACAACTACCATGGTGTCCTGTTCGTCTCCAGTCGCGGTGGGCACTGCCTCCACGTGCACTGCGACGGTCACTGACACCGCCACTCCTGGAGCGACCAATCCAACCGGCCAAGTCACATTCTCGACTGATGGATCTGGAAGCCTCAGTCCCGCCAACCCGTGCACCTTGTCCTCTCTCGGCTCGAACCAGGCAAATTGCGTAGTCTCCTACACGCCAACGTCTGTAGGGTCTGGCACCCATAACATCGGCGCAAGCTATCTGGGTGATTCGGTTCACGCCGCCTCCACGGCAACATCTCTCGCCCTGACAGTTACCAATTCCACCCCAAGCC
This sequence comes from Candidatus Bathyarchaeota archaeon, assembly GCA_005888635.1. GTDB lineage: Archaea > Thermoproteota > Bathyarchaeia > 40CM-2-53-6 > 40CM-2-53-6 > 40CM-2-53-6. The sequence continues at coordinate 1,582 of VBAW01000016.1, forward strand.
TCACGACAGTCGTCAACTCCACTGTCGCTCCACTCGGCACCCTCGTTTCGGACGAGGCAATCTTGACAGGCGGATTCCCATCAACAGGCGTTACCGGCACAGTGATCTACACACTATTTCCGAATGGCGCATGCACGACGGGAACAGGCACTATCGTCTCAACCGTGAATGTTGGTTCCTCCAACAACGTGGCTGCTTCTGCAACAGTGACGCCGGCCGCTGCAGGGAGCTACAGCTTCAACGCAGTCTACAGCGGCGATAGCAACAACAACGCGGTGACGAGCGCGTGCGAACCGTTCACCGTCGTTCCTGCTCCGTCTTTCACTGCTGGAAAACTCCACTGGACACACCACCTAAGTCTGGCCAAGAGCGCGAGCACTCAGAGCTGGACGGCCATTGTGACGAACCCATTGTCCTCCCCTGTAGAGGTGCTGGTCCGGATAGTGGGCGCGTCCACAATAAATCCGTCAAACACGTTCGATGTCACATGCGGCGTTACCTGTGTCAACACTTCGAGTGGAGGAGTCAACTCTACCCCTGGCTTGACACCGGTCCCGGTGGACCTCCACACGTCAAGTCTCTCCATCAGCTTCAACCAGCCCATCCCGAGCAGCTTCGCCAACCAGAAGTTCACCTTCACAGCAACACTCTACTGGGCAACGGGAACAGTCTACTCCGCGAGCAATTCAAAGTCCGGCGCATTCGCAGTAGTATCCTAGACGCAGCAAGGGGGATCTGAGAAATCCCCCCAAACCCCCTTTTTTTTCTGTCGAAAAATAATTAGCTGAATCTCCCGATCTTCGGGACGTCTGTCGAGCGAGACTTAGCTTCTCGCCTCAACAGTCTATCCCATCCTACTCCACTATCGATAAATAATTGCGTCCCGTTCACTTTAGCCTCAACCATTGGATGGTTCGTCTCACGCAGCCGCAACCAGGATTATGTTGAGCATGATGAGAAGGACTTTAGCAAGTCCTCGGAAGCGTTCGACTGGCTAGCAGCCAAGTACGAGGAAGAATGAAGAGAAAGAATGAAGGTTCATTTTACCAGAACTACTCGGTTGCTGTAGACAATCGGAGCATTTTCAGCAACATGCCGACCTAAATGATCGAGTTCAGCCCGATCCCACGCTAAATGATCGTTGAGTGTAACGCCATAGGGGATAGGACTTCACGGGTCCCGGGATCGCCATATTATCGGACTCTTTCCGTTATGACGGGAATTCAGCGAGGTTGTGCTCTGCCTATAGCTTTGGATAACCCGGCTAGGCTCTTCATATCCGCTGATGGCTCTCGGTTGCCGCAAGCGAATTAGTCGCGCGTTAAAGCTAAATATGAGTGGAGTCCGTAGGTGGACGTTTAGAGAGCTGAATTGTCGATTGAATAAGCGTTTCATCCTCCTACTCCCGCTACTCCTCGTTGGTTCGATTTTCGTAGGTTCAACCGTAATCCCTAGGGCTCACGCCCTCACTGGTACCGTCTGTATTACCGCTTCCGCAACGGCCACCAGCTGTCCTGCCAGCGCGGCTGCCATTGGGCCCATTACTCCCGGTCAGAACTTCACCGTCGGCGTCTTTGTTCAGGGTTCCGACGCAATGGGCGGATTCGACATCATGGTTCAAGCCGATAGTGCATTTTTGAACCCTAGAACTGCTGCTCTCGGCCCTTTGATTGCTAGCCCATCCTTGACATCTATCTGTGTCAATGGCTCATCCGCACCCCCTGCTGGCACTGGCGCGTGTACCGTGGGATATCCCAACGGTCCAGGTGCTGTTGAGGTTACTACAATAGAGAGTTCGGGAGGCAACGAGTGTGGCGGCATCGGCCCATGTTCCGGTATGGCTTTCACCATAACCTATACGGCGGTGGCCGCGAGTCCAAGTACTCCCCTATCTTATCCAACATCCTCCGCCTGTTCTACTAGCAGTGTATCTAGTCCGCCGAACACATGTGTTCTGGTAGATGATGCCTTTGGAAACACTCTGCTTGAGAATATTCAGGGCGGTAACGTTGCCGTACAGGCAGCAGCAGTAACCTCCCTGGTGTCAGTTGTCAGCGGTACCGACGGTAACCTCTACTGGAGTCCCTTCATCAGCAACGCGTGGGGCGCATGGTCAGCCCTCGGCGGTCAGAGCCCCTCATCCCCATCACTCTGTGTATCGGGAACGAGCACCGCTGAGCTTCTTGTCCGAGGCACGGACAATGCCCTATACCACAAGACATTCACTTCCGGTTCCCCTGGATCCTTCGCCGCCGCTTGGGACAAGAACCCAACTGGTGTCACAATCGGCCAGCCTGTTTGCGCCGTCGTAGGTACGATTATGCACGTCGTCGTCAGAGGAGCTGGGGGGCAGATCTTCTATACAACCTTCGATCTGACAGCGCGCACTTGGTTAGTAGCAGGTTGGACCAACCTGCAGGGATCCAGTCCTTCCACTCCAGCCCTGGCCGCAACACCTGCATCGAGCAGACTAGACCTCGTGGTCAGAGGCAATGACAACCAGATCTACCACAAGGCCTTCACTGCCGGAGCCTGGGCAGCCGCCTGGGATACTTCCAACAGATCACCAGTCCCCGACAAGACCATTGCCACACCTGCAGTAGTCAGCGACGGTACCCAGCTACACATTGTCGTGGTTGGGACAGAGGAAAACCTCTGGTACGCCACCCTATCCTTCGCGGGCGTCTGGTCTACCTATACTTCACTAGTTGGAGCTACACCCGTCGCACCAACCCTCGTCATAGACTCTGCAAATGCCCTCCACCTCCTCGTGCAAGGGAACGATAACCATCTCTACGAAAAAGCCAAACCTTCCGGTGGCTCCTGGGACGCAGCGTGGACTAGCGCCGGCGGGATAACATCAGGAACTCCGGGCGCAGCGATAGTGGGCTCAACTCTATACGTGCTAACTACGGGTCCCGACGGCACACTTTGGTACAACTCCCTTACGGGTACTACGTTCGCAGGATGGGCGGGCGTGAACGGAGCCGCAGGCAGATCTCCCGGCCTCTCGACCCCGTAAGCTAGTCAAAGAATCTGGTCCCCGTTCAATCCCCTTTCTGCAACATTTTTCCCGCGCCTATTTTGGGAAGCGCCTTCACGATTCTCGAACCCCTACGGCCAATCAAGAGGCGTCAAAGGAATGACGGAAAAGTGGAATGAAGACCGATGTTGGAACAGACTAGTGCGATTTGTGATTCCAGAGTTCGACGGTAAGCCTCAATCCTTCGTCGAGGGTGTAACGGGGCCGCCATCCCACCTCTTCGGTGATTCTCACATTATCTAGGACGAGATACGCCGGATCCTGGCTTTGTGGTCGTTGCGGATAGCCTGGAGGATAAGATCCAAAGACGAGCTTTCCCTTGAATTCTGTCAATCCGGACAGTTTCTTGGCGAGTTCTGCATTTGTAACTGGATTACCTGGTGACACATTGTAGACCCCGCCGATTGCTTTCTCGGATTTCGCGACGTCCAAGTAAGCATCGACATGATCCTCCGCGAACATGTAATCGCGAATGGACTCAGGCGAACCGACATAACACGTCTCTCCGCTCAACATCTTTGAGATCAAATACTCTGCGTAGAAGCCGCTCTCCCCGACCCTTCCATAACTATTGATGGGTCTCATCACCGTTCCTCGCAGGTGGTAAATCCGATTCGCCATCTGGATATACTGATCCGCAGCCGCCTTCGACACCGCGTAGGGCGACGCTGGGTTGAGGAGTGCGCTCTCTGCGATAGGTCGGCCGCTCGGTTGCCAGCCGTAGACTTCTGCAGTAGAAGCCGCAATCAGTCTCGTGTTCGGCGACTGCCTAAGAATCGAATGGACAAGATTCACGGTTCCATCAAAATTGATCCCAATGTATGGATACGGATCGTCAAACGACAGCCGGACCGGAGTCAGTGCTCCAAGGTGGAAGACAATACTAGGATCGGAGGTTTCTACCGCAGAGAGAACAGAGTGAAATCTGACCAGGTCGCCTTCTATAAGGTGGATTTTTGGGATGATCTTTTCTATTCTCTTTAGCTCTCTCTCCGACGAGTGTCTGACCAATCCGTAGACATTGTCTCCCTGCTCCACCAATCTTGTAGCAAGTCGTGATCCTATGAATCCTGTGATGCCTGTAACGAGAACGTTCAATGTGCCTGACTTCTCAACCGTTTCTCTGCATCTTCAAGCTCCCTTAAGGAATTAATCGTAATGAACGACCCGCGGTGCCTAAACGCGGCTACCTTACCCGCCTTTGAAAGTTTAGGAAAGGTTGTTCTCTCAACGTCACCGACTCGAGGAAGATGCTTCACGATCTCGTGATGAAACACGTAGATTCCCGTGGAAATATTAACATCTTTCAATACTGGCTTCTCCAAGAATCCCCGACAATAATCATGCTTGTCTACCTTGACCAGACCGAAAGGAAGACGTGGATGAATTACTGCGATGGTCGACACGGTACCGCTTTTCAAATGCTTCGCCAACATCTCATCGAGTCTGAGGTCAGTGATCTGGTCGCCGTTCAGGGCGTAGAAAGTCTCATCGTCAACGTAACGGCTTATTGCTAGACTAAAGCCTTCACTTGTTCCTCCAGGAACAGTGTGGACACTGTACTGTATCTTCACGCCAAAGCGCGCTCCATCCCCGAAGAAGTCGATTATCTGCTCTTTCAGATAGGCAACGCCTATTACGATATTCGAAACCCCGTTTGCCTTGAGCCACTCAACAACCCACTGAAGAAGCGGCTTTCCCCCCACCTTAACGAGACCCTTGGGCAAGTCTGACGTTATGGGTCTCAGCCGAACACCTTCACCCCCCGATAGAACCACCGCGGTTCTTGGCCGATTCGAAAGCCTTGCCAATGCACTTATCGAACAGCGACGCCTTACGGATCCGGGTATAAGCGTTCCATCTGGAAGAACTAGGGTTTTTGGGAGCGGAACCATCTTAGGGTCCGGTCTAATCCTGTCTCAAGTCGGAGCGACGGGCTCCAACCCAGCAGTCTCTCCATTCTCGCAGTGTCTGGGAGACGCCTCATATGATCCCCAGCCGGTAGCGGGAGAAAGCGGACACTAGAATCGGAGACTGCTATGGCCTTTATTCTTTCGGCCAAGTCACGGATATTGTTCTCCTCTTTCATGCCGATGTTCAAAACCATCTCCGACGATCTATCCAAGCCCATGAATAGGAGCGATGCGGAGACCGTGTCAGTCACGTAAGAAAACGATCTTGTCTGAGAACCATCACCAAACACAGTGATGTCATCTCCCCGCAAGGCCTGGAGTATGAATCTAGAGATGACCCTCCCGTAAAGGCCCTCAGCTCTAAGTCTGGGTCCGTAACTGTTGAAGAGTCGTGCAATCCTAACATCAAGCCCGTACTGGTCGTGGTATGCCTTGCACAAGGCTTCGCCGAACCGTTTCCCTTCTTCATAACACGATCTTGGTCCGAGAGGATCGACCTTTCCCTCATACGATTCAGGGGTTGGAAAAACCTCAGGATCGCCATAAGCCTCGCTTGACGAGGCATAGAAGACTCGGGCATCATTCTTCCTGGCTAAGTCCAGCATTCTATCCGTTCCCGTAGCACTCGCCAACGCTGTCTCCACGGGATGTTTCTGATAATCTTCAGGAGCCGGTCTGCTCGCGAGATGAAAAACCATGTCAACCTTTGGATTCTTGGAATACGTGCAGACATCGGCCCTTTCGAATTTGAAACTCTTCACAGTCTTCAGATGATCAATGTTCTCGAAGACCCCTGTAGAGAGATTATCCAGGCAGATGATTCTCGAATCTAACCCGATGAGGGTGTCGCAGATCCAGCTGCCCAAGAATCCCGATCCCCCAGATACAAGGACACCCTTCCCTTGGAATGCGCTAGGATCTATCGATTTTCTGATCGCATCAAGGTCCTGGTTGATAATCTGGTCCTTCAACCCTAGTGCGAGATCACCGGAATACCTTCTAGGACGCGGGTTCTCTAGAGTATTCATAAGACAAATTCTGGGCTTCCCGGTAAAGATCTGGCGAACCAATGTCCAGCCATGCTTCCTTCGGATCAACCGGGGTCGTGTAAACGTTGAAGTTCCAGTCTACAATCTTCTGGATGCCGTCAGTGAGCTGGAGCTCGCCAGCGAACCCAGTCTTCGTCGACTCCAATGCCTTGAATATTACCGGGTCGAACACGTAGACGGGCATGATCGCCAGTTTCGAGGCCGGCTCCGCTGGTTTCTCGACGAGACGTTTCACCTTCACGAGCCCATTGGGCATAGTCTCACCTTCCACGATCCCAAATCGTTTCGGATCCTGAACTTCCTTCGACAAGAACAACGTGCTTGTCTTGTACTCCTCGCTTATGCGTACGAGTCTGCGTAAGTGTTCAGCATTTTTCGATATGAAATAGCTGTCACCGGCATGGACTAGGAAACGGTCGTTCCCCGTGAAACCTTTTGCTTTCAACACCGCGTCCCCGAAACCTCGAGGAGCAGGCTGGTTAATCCATACCAGGGTCGAATCGTCAATCATCTTGTAGAAGGCTCGCAGTTCCTCGGTCGCACCGTCCAGACCCTTACTGTCAAGCTTCGAAATAAATGAGAGGTCGGGCGTGAAATGATCCTCGATCGCCCTCTTTCCCCGCCCGACGATGAAACAGAAGTCTCGGAACCCAACAGAGTACAACTGCTCAAAGATCAGCTGCACGATGGGTTTCAGACACAAGTCTCCATTCACAGCCCTCGCGAAGATCGGCAGCATCTCTTTCGGCTGTTCCTTGGTGACCGACAACAGCCTGGTTCCCATCCCTGCTGCGGGAATCACGGCCTTCCTTAACACTCTAGAACCAGCTCTTACCTGGACATGCCTTCGCAACTCGACAGTTTAAGAATTCCCCCGCGCCAAAGCCGATCAAAGCGGGACACTGACAGGGTCATTCTACCAAGGCAACAATTGAAAGATTCTCTCCGAGACGCAAAGCCCACGCGTAGAAGACGATTCTCTCTGAACAGATTACTATCACTCACTCAACTTCCGGCCTTGTATGAAACCCGCACTGGGGTTCATATCAGTAATCGGAATGGGCTAAGTCGGCCTCTGCACCTCTGCAGCATTCGCATCAAAGGGAATCAAAACTGTAGGAATAGACATCGATGAAAAGAGCTTCGAACAGATACAACAAGGCAGAGCACCCCTATAAGAGCCACAGCTCGACAGCATGCCGAAAAAAAGCGGTAAAAAAGAGACTCCTCACCGCAACGAACGATATTTCTCAAACCACCCACACATATTCGACCTTTCTAACCGTCGGAACGCCCAGCCGGGTAGACGGCTCCATAGACCTCACCAGTATGGAAAGAGCCACGGAGGAATTGGGCACGGCGCTTCGTGAGAAACAATCCTATCATCTGGTCAGTTCGGGAAACTCCGAGCGAAGGACTATCTTGCACTTATGCGGACGCCCAACCTGGTCGACGCAACGAGACTTTACAATCCCGATGAATATCGGACCCTGAATTTCGTCGCAGTTTGGAGTCGGACCCGACAGAGTACAACAGAGTACAATTGATCGAACGTCAGTTGAACGATAGGCTTCAAACACAGGCCCCCTTCAGACCCCTCGCGAAGATCGGCAGCATCTCCTTCGGCTGCTCCTAATTGATAGACAAGAGCCTGATTCCCATCCAGGAGGCGGGAATCACAGCTTTCGTATCCATTGCAAAACCTGCTCGTCTCTCAGCACGCTTCCACTGCTCAGCAATCTAAGATTCCCTTGCCCGGAGTGTAAACCAAGGCGTAAGACGGATAGTCCCTAGGACCACCGCAAATTGTCCATTTCCGACTAGAAAGCAATTGTCTTTGAGACGATCTTTGAAAGATCTCCTGCACCGTGAATCAGATGTTAGCGAACGTGACCATTCCTTTTATATTGTCTGCGCGTGTCACCTCGCACCGCGGTTTTCAAATGTCCAGCGTGAAGATCGAGGAACCGAAGGACCGAATTTCACGAAAGAGGTTTCTTCGAAATCTAGCCGTGGCAGGAGGACTTGGAGCGGCAAGTCTCACCGTTCCAGAATCATTGATTCCGGCTGCACATGCTGTAGGGACAAGCGATGTAGCGCCAGCAAGCTACATCGTCGAGAACGCTTCGGGGACAATCACTGCTTATCACTGCGACACAGGGTCAATGGACTACAGCGGTACTGACGCATATCTCGTTATCCAGAGCGCATTGGACCACTTGACTCCCGGTCGGACCTGGAAAGAAAAGGTGGTTCTCAAGGGCAATTTCACATTCTCGAATGCGATCCTAATTCCCTCGTACACCATACTAGAGATACTGGGGTTGATAACGCCAATTTCCGGGTTTCCACTGAATTATGGTCCGGTCATAGTAAGCGGCGCCACTGACGTGGAAGTGATCGGAGGGACAGTGCTCATGCCGACTAACAACCACTCAAGTGCTTTGACCATCGTCGATTCTTCAAACGTCGATGTTGATTCTGTTATCATGGACGGACAAAACTATTCCAATTCAAACGGAATGGTAGCATGGGTCTACGCCAACTCTTCGAACATCAGTAACGTTCACTTCACCAGATGTAGGGTTCAGAATGCTATACAAGATGGAATTCAGTTCGGTGCATACAATGCGACCACGATGAGAAACATAGGCGTCCACGACTCATATTTCACAAACCTATACCGCGCAGCAACCGTCTACGCCCAGAACGGAACGGCCGCCGTCTATGATGTCACAATTTCCCGAAACAAATCGTATCTGATTGGAGGAACGATTTCTGGGAAGCAGTATCTCCACTACGTTCTCCAACGACAGAGCCCAAACAATATCTTTCTCAAAGCAACCGTGACCGGGAACGTCCTAGATGGTCTAGCTGGACCCCCAGCCGGCGGGGGCATTGGAATCTACTCTATTGGGAGTGTAGATGTGGGCCATAACATTATCGACCTAGGCGGAACTGGAGGCGGACCAGCATTCGCTCCCGGCCGAGTAACGGCGCCATGCCAACATGTGAACATCCACGATAACATCATTGTTTCCTGTGACTCCCCGATGGACTTTGATTCAGCGTTCGATCTGAAATTTGAGGACAATATCGTTGCCAAGGGCGGATTGGTTGGACTTGGAACCGGCTACGGATATCACAGGAACGTTACTTTCGAAGGTAACACTGTCCGTAATATTTCCCAACAGCAGAATCCCAATAACTACTCTAGGTCTTTCATCTATCTCGAAAACGGGATCGTAAGCGGATCACCAGTTACCATATCGTTGCCAGACGCAACGACGAGAACTCTCCCAGTTGGGGACTATAACATGCGCAATACGAAGTTCTTCGATAATCTCTTCGTTGACGATGTCGTGATTACACCTGCCAACGTTCTCTATTCAGTCGTTGAGGTCAGTGGGGCTCAGCTTCAGCCGGGTGATGGGACAAGGATTGAAAGAAACGAGTTCATCGGTACGACAACCCTCGCATCAATCTTACTCACCCGCAATGCACGAATACGAGACAATTGGGGACTCAATCCAGGTCCGAAGACCGATGGTAGATTCGCTCAAGCCTTCGTCAAAGCTGGCGCGCCTAGCGATGCGGATTTCGACAACCCAGCCGACGGGCTTGTTGTCGTCGATACAACTAACAATAAAATCTGGGTTCGAGCGAGCGGAGTATGGAAAGGAGCAAGCGTTTCATGATACGCATAACAAAAACGGTGAATTTTCTCAACCCGCGAAGATTCCCCAAGACAATAACAGTCCTTCTACCGTTGCTCGTTGTGCTCACCGCAACCTTTTTTGTAAGTCCGGTACGTGGGGAGACAGTCGTAGCCACCATCCCCATAGGAACGGGGTTGCCGAACCCCATTGCCAGTGGCATTGACGTAGACGCCTTGTCAAACCTGATCTTCGTAGCCGACTCTGCCAAGAATGTTGTAGTGATGATAGATGGGTATACCAATAAAGTGGTGGCGACGTCCCAAACGCTGGGCAACTCCTACACTTACGGACTTGCGGTCAACCCGCAAACCAACAAGATATTCGTAACGGACGCAAGCATATACTGTTGCGATACATCTCGCACGGTGACTGTCTTAGATGAGACGACTCTAGCTCAGGTTGCTAGTGTTATCTTGCCCAGCAGCCCAGCACAGATCGCTGTCAACTCTGTGACTAACAGAGTCTATGTTGAGGAATACCGCGTTCCTGCTGTGGACGTGATGGACGGCTCGACCTACTCCGTCGTGGCCAGATTACCCGTTAATTGCGCCCCCGGAACTGACACCACTAGGTGCAATAGTGCTGGAATAGCCGTCAACCATGTAACGAACAAGATATACGCAGCCTTTACTTCGCCCACCACCACTTCAGGGTATACCACAATATTCGTGATAGATGGATCTACCAACACCGTCACCGCAAACGTTACTTACGCAGACTGGTTGCTGGCAGCCCCCCCGGCACCTTTCGGGCTAGCGATTGATTCAGCCACCAATATGCTGTATGCCGTATCCGGTCAAGATGTGCAGCTGCAAACTAAAAATTCGGATTCGGTCCACGTAATCGATGCTTCGACTAACTCCATCGTAACATCTGTTCTGCTCGGCAAGTCAACGATCGGTATAGGAGTGGACGAGGCAACTGACAGAATATACGCTGGAGGCTTAACCGACTCAACCGTGCTTGTAATTGATGGGGCAACAAACACGTTAGCGGCCACTGTTCCTCATGTTCCCACCCTTGGCGTCGCGGTGAACTCGGCAACGAGCCTAATTTATGCAAGCGGCTATTTCGCCCACAATGTAACGGTGATCGCCGGTCCCAGTCCATCTACTCATGCCACCAGGACAATTCTAACGTGTGACCCTGGGTCAGTGGCCGTTAACCAGGCTGCCCAGTGTACCGCCACCGTTACCGACACCTCCTCAACACCAACCAGCCCAACGGGCACGGTCTCCTTTACCACCAATAGCTCCGGCACCTTCACACCGTCCGGCAGTTGCACCCTCAACCCAGCCAGTTCCTCGGCGAGTAGCTGCACCCTAAGCTACTCTCCTGATCTAGGTTCAGACGGAACTCATAGAATCACGGGGACCTACAGTGCCGACTCGACCCATTTTGCCACCAGAGGCAGCTTCAATTTGGCTGTAACAAAGCGTTCGACGTCCAACAGCGTGAGTTGTGCCGGCCATTCTGGCAAGTTCACATGCACAGCCTCTATATCAGACACGTCTCTTGGCTTGCCACTAACCCCCACTGGTACTGTCCCTTGGACTAGTAGCAGCACGAGCAAGAAGAGCGCGTTCGTCCCGCCAAGCTGCACTCTCAATGGTACCGGTCCGACTGCCAGTTGCACCGTTTCCTATGCAAACCCGGGCAAATCAATGACCGTAACTATCACGGCCACGTATTCCGGTGACGCCGGCCATTTCGGAAGCACTGGTAGCACAACTCTAACTACGTAAGAGACCACGGTTGCCGTCTCCCCTCCTCTCTTTAAGATCGTAAGAATCGATTTCTCTATTCTTTCTTGAACATGTATAGCCCCAGAAGATGGACCGCCTGGCGTAATCTCTAGAATTCTGAATGATGTTTCTGGAGGAGCGTACTATCTTGCTCTCATGCGGACTCCAACCTGGTTGACGCACGGAGACGATACAATCCTAAGGAATATGAATCCTTGAATTTCGCCGCTGTTGGATTCGGAGCCCAACAGCAATAACCTGCAACTTGGCAATGGTATTCTACGGGACTTGTTTCTTTGGGCGGGGTTAAGGGATGGGAAGCTGTGGCCCGCTTTCTTGGATCCTCTTTCGACCAAGATCTAGAATTCGGCCTTGGAGGCCGGTAGTTTTAAATTCTCAAACCATCGCGAATAGACTACTCGCTCCACAGAAGTCGCTCTGTTCCAGAGCTTGCTCCTGCTGAGCGGAGTGCCAAGTATGGCACAATAAGAGAATATGCCGTGAGAGGGTCGAGAATGAAGCGGTTAGGGTTAGTCCCAAGTGTCGGACTAGTAGTTCTCGTACTAGTCTCCATCCAAGCGGTCGCTGTCATGGCTCAAGTTTCGGGTCCCATTCCCACATGGGCCAAGACATACCACGCAACCGGTGCGGCAGAAACGGCCAATTCGATGCAGCAGACGGCTGACGGCGGCTACATAGTAGCAGGCAGTACTAACTCATCCGGTGTGCCAGGGCACCCGCATGCTTGGGTCGTCAAGCTGGACTCTCTGGGGAATGTTGTATGGCAGAAGACGTACGGTGGAAACGGCCCTGATGGAGCATGTTCGGTGCAGCAGACAAGTGATGGTGGATTCATAGTTGCGGGCGACCTCGGCACTTTCGGTGGGTGTCATGTAGCGGGAAGCCAGAACCAGGCCTGGGTCTTCAAACTGGACCCGATGGGCAATATTGTCTGGCAAAGGACCTATCTCAGATCAGCGTCCGCGGATTCGATTCAGCAGACCTCTGACGGTGGGTTCATATTAGCGGGCCAGGGTACGCCCGCCTGCGTAATCTGTTTCAGCCCGCCTACCGGAGTCTGGGTCGTGAAGCTGACCCCATTGGGGAACATAACTTGGCAGCAGGTTTACTCTATCGGAATAGCGAATTTCGCCAGTTCAGTAAGGCAGACGCCTGATGGCGGGTTCCTGGTGGCCGGCAGTGTGAAGGAGTGCTGTTTCGGCAACGCTGACAACTGGGACGCCTTGATTTTCAAGGTTAATGCCACGGGCGGTATAGTATGGCAGAAAACCTACGGCGGACCCGACGTTGATGAGGCACATTCGATACAGCTGACCTCTGACGGTGGGTTCATAGTAGCAGGCGAGGCTAGCGGCTGGGGAGCGCAGGGTAATTGCATTTTTCCCTGCCCCCACGCCTGGGTCTTCAAGATGGACGCCTTGGGGAATGTTATCTGGCAAAAGTCTTACGGCGGAACGATAATAGATCATGCCAATTCTGTGGACCAGACCTCTGATGGGGGATACATAGTAGTAGGGTCGACCGGTTCACCTGGAGGAGCGTGGGTCTTCAAACTAGACGCGGTCGGGAATATCGCTTGGGAGAGGGGTGGATCCTCAGCAGCATCCGTGCACCAGACTTCTGATGGCGGGTTCGTAGCTGCAGGCCCATCCTCCTCCTATGCCTCAATGGGTGCTGTGGTCGTGAAACTTGACTCCAATGGAAATATTGGGCTCGGCTGCCCATTCACTGGACCATCTAATTCAACAGCTGCCGATACTAACGCAACAATTACCACAGCGTCGTTGGTCGTTAACACTACGGGTGCCACAGTCGCTACGTCAAACGCGACCGTCACAGATACTTCGGAGCTAACAAGCGTCCAGTGCGCGAGCAACGAGCCGCCCGATTTCTCAATGTCCGCCAATCCATCGAGCCTGACTGTCAAACAGGGTGGTTCCGCTACAACCACCATCACCATCAACAGTACTAACGGGTTCACTGGCACCATCACGCTCAACGCCAGTCTTGCTCCCGGCGGCAGTAAGGCGCCAACTTTGACCCTCAGTTCCACAACTGTAACAGTTTCACCGGGTGCGCCGGCCACCGTTCTCGTGACGGTAACCTCGAAAGGCTCGACTACTCTCGGCAGTTACACTGTCAAAGTAACCGGCTCCAGCGGGGGCCTGTCAACCACAATCACGATTCCTGTCCAAGTAGTCAAAAAGAAGTAGCGGTCTTAGGATAGGTTGCAATTTGTTCTAGAGCTGTCCTAGCTTTTCCTACCCGAACAGCAAACCGGCAAATCCAAAGTATTACTGGATGAACAGGCCGGTTTATTCGTCAGATAAGCTGCAACGAATCGGGGGCAAACACGTCTAACCGGATGGCGAATGATCATGAAATGGCAGACAAGGCCGGTGGTAGGGAGGTTGATCCTTCCAGACTAGTCCACTTCTGCCATACGGATCCTGCGAGTGTGTTGTACCAGATCCCGCCGTTCGTGCCGCTTACCATGATGTCAATATTAATATTCGGCCGTACACTCCCACAACAAATAGATGAACAGCGCCTGCCGAGTCCGTTGCAAGACTGGGCTTGACCCCCGTTGTTCCTCCCAGGGAAACCCAGCTAGACCAGACGCTGGATGTGAAGTTCAGCGCGCTGTACCAGAGACCATTATCCGCACCCCTCACGACCAAGTGAAGGCTCAGTCCATCACTCGAGATGCCCGGAATATCAGCTGTACTGCCACCCGTAGGGGGCGGGTCCCATGACTGAGACCAGACCCCATTGATGAGGGCTCTATGCCAGATGGCCCCCGACGCCCCCTGGACAACAACGTCGAGCCTGTTGAGACCGGGAGAAGCAGCCAGGGCAGGGGACGATAAGAGAGTGCCATTAAGCGGTTTCCAACCACTCCAGATGCCTGAGCCCAGGTTCAGGCTGTTATAGTACAGACCATAATCCAACGCACGGATTAGAAGATGAAGAGTCCCGTTCATCACGGCACACGCCGGTTCAGTAGTCGTCCCGCCAGGCAGATTCATCCAGGCCGACCATGCTCCATTCGAATAGCTCCTGAGGTAAATGCTGGAGTTATCCAAACTCCTGAGAGACATGTATAGACTCGCACCCCCTCCCGAGCAGAATACTGCCGGCCCAGCCGTAGTCCCACCGAGCGACTTCCAGCCACTCCAGGAGCCTGCCAAGGTTGAGTAGTAGAGTCCGTTGTCAATTCCTCTAACAACTGAGACGGCTGACGTTTTTGCGGGGACCGTCACCGTTGGAATCGTCTGGGCTAGAATAAGGGTCGAACCGGATGACCATGATACAGTGAAGCCTTGCAAGGTGCCGCCACTTCCCGGAACATCGGCATAATTCGCGCAGTAGTAATATCCCCCGGCGCTAGGGTTAGAGTTGAGATACGCCTGTGTGCTATTAGTCAATGGCGTAAAAGCGGGATTACCTGAACTTAGCATTGTACAATTACTTACGGTGTCCGCGATCGGGGTGATCGACAGCCCCGCGTAATACTGGGGCAGAGTAAAAGTCGGAGTATAGTAGCCCGCGACCGACACAGAAAAAGCAGCATAAGGACCAGCGCTATCGACACATTCGAACTCTAGAACTCCGTTGACCGGCGTAGCGGGAGTTACAGAATCCAACGAGGCCGCGCCACATCCACCGAAACCTGAGGGTGGAGGTTGAGCCTGGACCCTCACCGATGGGAAGGTCTGCGTAAAGAGCGTCGATCCCGACCGCCACGATATCGTGAAGGTGATCAAGGTAGCGCCATTCGATCCGACACTCGCATAGCTGGCGCAATAGTAGTACAAGCTAGGGGAAGAGTCGGACCCTGACAATTGCATCCTTGTCCCGTTCGTCAACTGCGACGGTGGCGACCCTAACGTGGCCGGAGAACAGCCGTCCGTACCCGCTACAAAGAGACCAGTGTAGTAATGAGGAAGATTGAAGATGGGGGTGTAGTCTCCCGTCTGCGACACATTGAAGACTGGATAGGCACTTGGGCAACCTCCAGGGCAGGCTAGTCCAGTCGGAGGCCACCCTGTTCTGCTATTACAGCCGAACAGTATCGTTCCGCTTCCCACGGTCACCGGGCCTTTAGTGGAATCTTCGATCAGAGTGGTGCAGTTGGCCTTCATCCCGGATATCGATACGGAAGAGACGGGAGATAGCTGAAAATGCTGAGTCGCCAGGATCGCTACCAGGGCCAATGCTACGAGTCCAACCGCCACGATTAGGCGGGTTCTCGATCCGACAGGTCTCACGGACAAACCCGCATAGAGATCGATATGCCGATCCAGCAGATAAGTCATACCTTTACGAGTCAGTTAGACGCGGCGGGGACACACACTCTCAATTCGTCCCTTAATATCTAGCTAGAGAACACTCTGATAGACGGTCGAATACTTCTTGGCTACCTCAGTGGGGTTGGTGAGTTGTTTCACCTCCTTTGCGGCGTTCTTTCCCAGATTCAGACGGATATCATTGTCGGTTAGTTCCAACATGGCTGAGTGAATGGAGTCGCCATTTCTCGGAACGACTCTTCCCGTCTCGTGGTCTCGGACCATGTAATGAGCTGGAATAGGCGATGCTATGACGGTGCAGCCAGCTGCCATCGCTTCGAGACAAGCATAGTCAAGTTCTTCTCCGTGAGAGAGGGCCAGAAAGCATCGGCCTGGACCCAAAAGCCGCAAATAATCGCGTCTATCCAGAAATCCTGTGAAGATGATATTGTCCCTGACAGCCTCCGAAACATTGAGTGCGTCCTTCCTCCCACCAACCATAATGAGAACCGCCCGGATCTTATCACGAAGCACGAGCTTTGTGAATGCGTCAATCGCGAGCTGCGCGCCTTTTCCCTTAATAGAGAGATCG
This sequence comes from Candidatus Bathyarchaeota archaeon, assembly GCA_005888635.1. Lineage (GTDB taxonomy): Archaea > Thermoproteota > Bathyarchaeia > 40CM-2-53-6 > 40CM-2-53-6 > 40CM-2-53-6. The sequence goes on from VBAW01000016.1 coordinate 17,953, forward strand.
CGAGATCCGAAAATGAAGACAATATCTGCACTCTCGGTCCTTATGACAGATTCATGTAGACCAGTGCCCCAGTTTGAAGTTTCTGACAGAGCGAGTGGCGGGGGAATGTAGAACATGTTACCGCGAATGTGCCCTTTTGGTATGTACCTGAGCGGAAGGAGCGATATGTTCACTCTGGCGGTCCGTAGAGCTAATGTGTTCATCGCCATAAACTCCATCGCCGCAATAGTGCCGGGTATGTTGATTGGGAATCCGAATCTCTCAGCGTACCATCTTGGGAGAAGTCTCCAACTGAAGTATCCCCATATGGTCAAGACTATTTTGGGATGTCTGATGAAGGCCCCGTAGGTCGAATCTGGGAAGTGAACCAGGTCGAAATCCTTCATCTTCTGACGAACCACCCTTGTTGCGCCGAATACCTTCGCGAACGGGCCGCCCGTGTAATCTGACATACCGAGAAACGCGTTCTTTGGAAGAGTCATAGTAGGAAATTTCGCGTCCGGATAATCGATTCCCTGCCAGGTCAACAGTGTAACGTCAAGATCATTTCGTACCGTCGCTAATGCCTTGCACAACTCCGAGGTGTACGTAGAGATTCCCGAGCCTCCCCCATAGGGCCCGATCGCAATCTTCATTCCGAATCGTCACTCTCCTGAATCGCAATGATAGGGCAACGGTCCCAAGCTAAGGCTCAATATTCCAGCCATCTACATTGAACCGAGAGCGCCAAACTCATTGAGCTATCTAAGCGTGTGACAGACGGCCTCGACTCAGTTCTGAGATGTGCTAGCTTTCATTTTCTGACCCGCATATATTCGTATTCTCTTAGTAAGGTTCACGATTACATCGCTGTTAGTTTCATCGCGGTAGAATCTTATTCCGAGGTCCACAAGAATTGGCGCGCCTGACTCGTCACAGAAGTCCATGTACCAGATCGGGATATCCTCATCCTTCTCAATGCCCGTTCTTACGTGAAATGGATGTTTTTGCCAGTATTCGACTGGATAGATAAACGGCTGAGACACGTAGCTCAACTGGACAAGTCGGTTTCCAGACCGAGACCATCTGAGGCCTACGCCAAACAGTTCAACGAGTTCAGGGAACCCCAAGGTATCATAGGTACCACGTAGCTGGAAAGGGCCTACGTTTTTCCGATACAGGACGTTTCCAGCGAGAATTATCTCTGGGCACTGCAGTCTTTCGTATCTGAGAACGAGCTGTCTGAGACTTCTCGTCTGGCCTAGATAATAGGTTCCAACGTCGAAGAAGTGCGTTGCGTCGGGATAATATTCAATTGCGAGTTTATGCGCATCGTTCCACCAACGGACCAGTTTCTCGAATCTCTCCCTTTTCTTATCTCTGGTAAAATAGACCGGTTCGTGCGTATGACAATAGAAGGGCATCTCATCATAGTTAAGAGTGGCAGGTCGCTGCGCTACTGTAACCGCGAGAAATCTCAAAGTTTTCTCATCTCGAAAGGGCTCTAGCCTATACTCAGGATCTGCGCCCGTAGATTATCTGGAACTGTGGCTGTCTCTCCCGAAGAAGAAGATGTTCGTGCTTCATAAACGCCCTCAGAGTCGAGCGGGATATCATAAAGTTAGTCGCAAGCTCTGCACCAACAAAATAGGGAAGCTGCCTTAGAATGTTAACAACTGTCCGGGGTACTCTGAAACTGATCTTGCTCGTCTTAAAATCATATTTCTCGAGAATTCTGACTACACTGTCCTCAGTGCCGTGGGTTTCGACGACGATCTCTCTAACGTGCTCCAAGTAGGAGCCAGGCAAGCACAATCTTTCAGCTCCTTCAACGTCCATCTTCACAACGTCGACAGAGACGTCGAGGTCGGCTAAGAGAGAGTCTATGGTAGTTGAAGGTATCATAATTCCTTGCTGTTCGATCTTGAACGTGGCTCCGTCGCCTCGCATAGTGACATACCCGTCGTGGTCTGAGAGAGCCTTGTTGATGGGAAATACATTGGTAGCCTTGTTAATCCGCTTGTTCAGATTCAGGAGACCGAAGGTTTCCGGTGCTGGTTCCACGGAGATGACGCTACGACACCTCGGGGCTGCCCAAATCGAAAAGAGGCCCGCGTTAGCCCCCGCATCGAGAACGATGTCATTGGGGTGAATCGTGAGGCTTCTGTAGTCTCCCTGAAAGAAGATTTCATGAAACGCAGGCACATTCCCTGCGCTGCCAAGGCGAAATTGAAGCCTGCCGAACCGTAGAAGCGGCCCGTACCCCAGAGTCATTCTAATGTGCTAATCGGTTTCGCGCGTAATAGAGGCTTCGCGTTATCTGCCAGGGGCTTTCTAAAGCCATGTACAATTTTCCCGAGATCATTTGATCTACCTAAACGAAGTAATCGTTATCCCCATTCATGCCGATGTGTTCAGGGGCAGCCAATACTTCTTCATTCCGTCTTCAGTTTGCTTTCCGAAAGATTCTGCTGACATGGCCTAGGCCTGCGGCTGCGAATTCGAGCGTTCTTAGGATTAGTATTCCCACGCCATGCACAAGGTCGGTCGGAAGCGTTGCGAGTGTGGGAACGAGTATGCGTCGAAACGGGTTAAGCTGTCTTACTCCTTCGTAGGGGTTTGTGGCCAAGTAGATGCCAAACACCTTGCCATAGAAGTATTTCTTCCTGAGCAAAGATAACAGAGTTGGTGTCCCCTCGTCGTGTTCGATTTCAGCGACTGTTCGGCCAACAGCTAGACCCGCAGCTCTTGCACGTTTCTGCAGATCCCAATCCTCCCCGGCTTCTAATCGCGGATTGTATCCGCCAAGTGAGAGAAGGGCGTCTCTCCGAAAACAGCGGGCAGCTTCGATCATCTCGTTGTGAATGTACGTCTTTCTTTCAGCGGCCTTGCACTCAGCCCAGAATCCTCTTCCTACCGATATTTCGGGGATAATGAGGGCGTGATATTTGCCTAGTCCAGTCTCGCACTCTTCTATCAACGATGGTGGCAATATCATATCTGAATCCACAAAGAGGACACCGTCCGATGATGATTTTTCCAGTCCGATATTTCTGGCTAGACTACGGTTTACTCCCGTTTCAATCAGCTTTGCGCCCTCAGTCATTGCAACCTCCGAAGTACCATCTGCGCTGAATCGATCTACCACAATAACAGACTTAGGGCCGTGGCTTTGGCTTCTTACCGACTCCAGACAACGAGCCAATGTCACTCCAGAGTTGTAGGTAGGAATGATTATCGTGATTCCAAATAAGTGAGGCGGTTCTCTGAAAAGCAACTCATCGTGAACCGATGATACCGGATACAACGGGTGGTTGATGATTGTTGGGCTTTGGGCGGTTTGACGGAAGGGTGGGGAGAAGGGCCAGGTGAGTTGAGCTAGAAGCCCAAGAAAACCGGAGAGATATTTTGCTGTCTCGTAGACCATGAGGCCCAGCAATAGCTTGGGCCTATGCAGGAACACCATTCTTTGATTGAAAAGAGATTTGCGGACTGGAAGAATCTGAGTTGCAGCAATGTGAGGATATAGCCTGACGTACCGAATCGCGGTCTTCCCGTAGTACCAGCTCGTTGTCACGATTTCTGCGAGTTTTTTCGGTTCGCCGATGTGCCACTCCACAGCGCCTTCGATACGGGCAATTTTGCCTAGCCTCGATACTTTGTTGTGAAGATCGTGCTCTTCGTAAGCCACTAGGGTTCCGTCGTGGCCTCCCGCGGCATTGTACACGTCGTGTCTGATGAAGCGCGCGGCTTCAATCTGCTTTGAGCCGACATAGGACAGACGCTCGAAGAAACGTACTTCGGACCAGAAACTTGTCTTCGGGTATGATAGGTTTGGAATCACAACTCCAACAGCCTTCTGGTCTAAGGCAACTCTCACAGCCCTCTCAAGTACGGAAGGTTCAAGCACGAAGTCCGAATCGATCTTGTAGATGAAATCGCCTTTGCTATTGGCAGCTCCCAGCTTCACTTGGCTAGTCCTCTCAGGACCTGCCAGAAGGACTAGGTCAGCGTATTCCTTGGCTATTCGTACTGTCGAATCGACAGAGAAATTGTCTACCACCACGATCTCGAAGTTCCTATAGGTTTGAGCGCAAACGCTCTCGAGACATGGACGAATTGTTCGTTCTGAGTTCTTCGTTGGAATTATTACGGACACGAGTGGATGCCCTGGTGATCCAACCTTGCTCCCGCGATCCGAGCGTTGGTCAGCTGTAGGAGCGAGGAGCGTACTAGGTCCCATTAGAAGTGTCCTTCACTAACACCTGCATCAACCTTCAGTTAAACTGGTCGCTCGCTTCAGGAAACTGTTTGAATGGTGATCCGCTCGGTAGATTTCCCTGAATCTGTTCAATAGTCTCGCTGACAGTCAAATTGTCGATTTCTCCCTGCTTTGAACGAATGTGCGAAAGGTGTTCCTTTAGGGCAGACTCAGAACAACTGTATGGGTAGTGGCGCAGATTCATCGCATGAAAGACCTCGATTAGCCAAAGATTCTGGTTTATGGCCTTGTCTACCCATTTGTCAGCAATTCTTGCGGTCGTCCATGCGTCCCACACTTGGCATCGGAGTCTGTAGGGTTCGAAGTGACGAGAGTTATTGAACCCTGGACGGATCGTTCTCGCCGATGTGTAACCTGTGTCTCTCGCAAGGTTCATGAGCTCCGGAGTTGGTTCTCCTCCCGGGTAAGAGTAACTCTTACAGGGTCTCCCCAGTTCCTTCTCAATTACCCCCTTCGACATTGCAACTTCCTCCTCCGGTCGCAAATGCGTTCCTGGATACTCTTCAGCCAACCCTAGAAGAGCGCGGGTGAGCCTCACAGAACGTGCCAGACCTTTGCTTCTCACCAAGCGAAATAGTTGAACGGCTTTCGTTCTAAGGTCCAACATTGATCTTCCATGCATGAACGAATGCGACCCTATTTCGTGACCCTGTTTTGACATCTGGCGAAGCGCATCCCATTCGACAAACTCAAAGCCGTTAACTTCTCTTCCCACAAATCCTGCTATGACATAGAACACGCCTCGAAGGGACGTTGAATCAAACGCCTGATTGAATGAGTGTGCATGTGTTTTCCAACAATCGTCTACAGTGAGTGTGATTACAGGTCCAGCGTCTAAACTATGACGTGTCAATGAGCACAGCCCCTCAAATCGGGTCGTGGATTGCCGATATGAGTTTGGATGCGAACAAAGTCTTTGACGTCGCCGTTCAGCTATTAGGGGCCTTCGACTTCCCGAACGCCCTCGGCTGTAGCTGGTCAAACAGCTGTGTCGGGACTGGCACGGACAAGGTCTTCTCTAGTGAAGCAGTGGTCTTTGGTCTGCTCTTTCTCCACACCAAAACGATGGCTAGCAGGAACAAAGAAAGGCTTGCGGCCGAAAGCGCCATCCCAACGTAAAGGTAGGTTTGCAGAGGATAGTAGACTCTGATGTTTAGAGTTCCCGTTTGGTTTACCAAGAAACCGTTGACTAAGCCGTAAATTGGTGTCGGCTGGATTTCACTGCTGCCAATATACGCTCTCCAAAGTCTGTCAAATGGTTCGGTAAGAATCATGACGAAAGGTGCTGAGGCTTGAAAAGTTACTCTAGCTTCGACTCCACTCGTTTGTTGATAACTGGTCAGATTGGCTGAAGGAGATGACACAATACTGGCATTGCTGATTAGGAGTTCCGTCATGTTCGCATTGTTCGCAATATTCACGTTTTGGGAGAAAACCGTTCCATCGAAATCTGTGTTTTCAAAGATGAAATAGCGGTTTGTCACCTGATTTGGAACGAGTGTAAGTCTGTCGATGAAGTAGATCGGTGTTAAAGGTCTGTAGCCGCCATCATAAAAGTTGGCGTAGAGGTCGATTGAAGTACTTGGATAGTTTAGAGACGAGGTCACATTGAAGGACACGTACCCACTCGTCGCATTTGTCATGTCTTGATGGGCGACCGTGGCAAAAAAGATCTGGTTCGAGAAGTCGACGCTCCCAGCAGGAAATCCATAAAGCCCGATGCTAAAGTAATCGGCGAATTGTCCACTCGTATACCCTTGGTCTATTACTGTTTTTGGTATCGTGTAGCTCATAGTGAGGTTATCTTGACCTCTGGGTAGCGTGACGTTTGACAGGTGGAAGGGTCTGTCCGTGAAATCGGTTCCCGGGGCGTCAATGGGAAGGGGTGTATGAGAATCGTCTTTTGGGGAGATAGTGCCATTGAGGGATTCGACCGTTGCAAGATCTCGTTGTGCGAGTAAGGTTTGCAGTATCTGGTCGTTGGGATAATTGATCGAATCACCATGGTATACGACATACTTCACTCCCATGAAGGCCAGAATCTTTCCAATGTTGTATGTTGACCCAAGCGGATTTGGGTAGATACTGGTGAATGGTACGGTAGGTTTTGATGACAACAAGTCTGGAAACGCAGTTATGGCGTACGGCTTCCAGTCATAAGCTCCAGCAGCAGGGATCCACATGACTTTGTAGTCTCCTGGCTGCGCTGTGAGCCAGTTGTTTAGCTGTCCATATTGTTCCGGAATGTTCGAGGGGCTGTAGCGCGGCCAGGTGTATCCCTGAAGGTCGAGCAAGGTTCCGTATGTTATCGGCGCGAGGATTAAGAAAACGAGGGTGAGAACAATCGAGTGCCGGACGAGATTTCTACTCGAGATCAGGAGGGAGAATCTTCTCGAGGATAGTGAGGAACTTACCGCGATCACCCCCAAGCCGAGAAGTAGTCCATATGCGAACGTCACGATGGGGACAAATTTCGTAGGATTTCTCAGAATGGCCGCGGCACCGTATGGAAGGTAGCTGGTGAGTAGGTAGTAGAGGACTCCAATGGGTTCATTAACGCCAGCAGTGGCAAGTGCTCCTACAATCAGAACTGCCCCGACAAAGAAGACCGCGCGATTTCTGCGATACGCGAGAACTGAGGTCACGGCGACTAGGGGAATAATGATGCTAAACAGTGTGTAAGTCTGGGGATGGTCCCAAAAGAAATAGTGTGCACTTTCACCTAGCAACAGAACGTCCTGAAAGCTCCAGAAGCTGAGAAAGCTAAGATCACCGAGGCTGACCGCTCCCTGAGCGCCGTAGAGTTGAAAGGTCGAGCCTCCTGCCTGAAAGAGGTAACCCGCAGCAGTCGGCACAATCCAGAAAGCGTTGAACCCGAGTCCGGTCGCGACTGCCAGCAACGAATTCTTGATCAGTTTCACCCTGTGGGGAGTGGAAATCCTTCGCTCCAGTGAGAAAATCAGGTAGATCAGCCCGACTATTCCAACAAGATACGGCCAGAATGGTTGGGGACTGGCAACCGCCGAAGATATACCAAAGATGAGCAGTTGGCGTATCGTCCCGGTGTCCATGAATATCATGAGAGATGATGCCAGGAGAGGGAACATGGCGTAGTTCCACACGAAACTGTTCGAGCCTGCCACGATAGCCTGATTGCTGAAAAACAACAGGCAAACCAGGCCGCTCACCCCCGACGCAAGCTCAAGTCTGAGGGGGTCAAGTACGAACTTCCAGTGTCTGAGGAGTTGCTTGGTTGCAGCATAAGGGATGATGGCGGTCAGCCAAGCTAACAGGAGAAGGTAGCCCTTGACACCGAGTTCTTGACCCAGAATCCCCCTCAATCCAACAAGCAGCATCGTGGGAAAGAGGGATAGCACTCCTGTCGAAGGTCCGTTGCCAGGGGTCCAGATTTGGAGATTGTAGCTTGAGAGCGTGCCGAGGGTCCATGGAATATAGTACGTTTCGTCACCGTAGTAAGGGAGCCCCTGCGGTATTAGCAACGGGGAAAGGAGAACGATTGAAGCGACTAGTGCGATGCCGGGGAATAGAAGTTGAATAAGCGTTTTCTGACTTACGAGTCGCGGTCGGATGAAATGGTTCCATGCTTGCGTAATGAGATCCCAGAGATGACGCGCACCCTTTCGACCCGCGGGTCCAATCTGGACGACGCGGCGCCAAGCGCGAATGAGAGTAATCCAGAGATGTTGCGCTGTCTCTCGCCTAACTGATCTTTGTCGCGTATAACAACGCCACGTGAAACGGATAGAAGCCTAAAGCTAGGTTTGCCATGAAACGCCAGAGACTCCAGAGGAAGGGCCTGTAGGGCGCGGTTCGGCCTCCGATATACAACTGAACCTTGAAACCGAATGTTTCGAAGTACGATGCCTCATCCTCAAGTGCTACAGGTTTGTGTGATCTGTCCCTCTTGAAGAATTCTATGAGGTTTAGGTTTGAAATATACGGAATATCGATGATTAGGCTACCGGATCTGCAGAGCAATTCATGCGCTCGGGAGAGGAAATGTTGCCTCTCTGGCTCGGTGAGATGCTCGTAGACCTCCGAGGCTATTATGATGTCAAACGACCCAAGTAGAGCATTATCGTTGTAGAAGTCGTAGTAATAGTCGTGCCCTTTCAACCATGAGATTGCATCCTCGCTGATATCGTATCCCATGTATTTTCCATCCTTTCCTGCGTTGTCTCGTTGGAACTTCTGGTAGAGTGGAGCATCCACATCCGAGCCGAAATCGAGTACGCGCTTTCCCTGAAGGTTAAAGATTCGATCGTAAAATCGCCCCCAAGACCCCCAAACGGGTTGAGGCTTTATCTGCTCTCTCCGAGCCTTGATCTTGTGATATGCCTTCTGATACGGACTCGTCATGATAACGCGTCCTCATAGGCAACAAGGCACCGTCGAGCAACGTGATGCCAAGTGAATTTCTCAAGAACCTCTTGCCTCCCAGCCAGGCCTAAGGCTTCACGCGTGGTCGGATCGTCAAGGAGAAGTTCTAATTTGTCCCTTAATTCAGACACATTTCCGGGCTCTGTTAGGAAACCAGTCACGCCGTTTCGTATGATTTCAGGAATCCCGCCAACTCTACTTGCTATGACCGGTAACTGACATGCCATTGCCTCTGCAAGGACCAGACCGAATAGTTCGGGCTGTGGGTGGTACTTGCCATACATGTCGAAATACACTGAAGGCAATACGAGTGCCATGGATGATGAATAATAACGCACGAGCTGATCGTCGGAGATAGGCCCGGGAAAGTCGGCATTGACAGAGACTTTCTTAACCAAGTCTCGTAAGAACGAGTAGTAGTTGTGGTCGATTACAGGGCCCGTTATGATAAGATCTGGCATTCTCTGTATCTGGGAAACGGCTTTCACCAAATTCTCAATCCCCTTATGAGGAGCAATTCGCCCTGAGAATATCACACTGTTCCGCCTCTTGATATCGACAGGTCTGAAGAATTTTGTATCAACGCCGCCATAAATAGGGTCGTACACTTTGACGTACGCTCTGTATCGAGAGAATGAGAAACGTGTCAATGGCAGGAGCTGGAAATTTCCCAATCTGCTCAAGACCGGCAATTTTCTCAGAATGCGGATGAGTGTTAGTCCATTCCATCCATAATCAGTGACAAGAAGTTTCAATCGCTTATTCTTGAGTCTCGTTAAGAATGACAACAGTCCTAACAAGTCGGCCCCAAAACCATGTAAGTGGACAATATCATTGCCATCGAGGGCCCTCGAGAAACGAATATCAGTTGGAATAGGATCAAAGCCTGAGTTAATGGAGTAAATTAGTGGAAATGACTTCGCTACGAGCGTCGGCTTGATAGGGTCATCTGTCATAGATTCTCTCGGTCCAAATAACATGAGGGACGAATCTAAGCCAATTTCGCGCTGAGCCCTGCATAAGTTCACGACAAATCTTTCGGCCCCCCCTTTCTTCTCGAAATCCTTGAGGGTTCGTGTGTTATCGACGAAGCGAGGGTAGATGTTAAGTATCTTCAAGCCCGATCCCTGTCAGTCTTGTCTGGACATTTGGAAGAGGAGTAGATTCCTAGTAGCAAAATTCTAGTTTGCCAACCTGTTCACGCGGGGACTAGACTACGGTAGACATCGAACACTTGACTTGTGATCAGTGACTGGTCAAAAAGCATCTTGCATCTCTCGAGTCCTCGAGTTCCCATTTCTTCCACCAGCTCTCGACGATTTTGGAAGATGAGTAGTTTCTCGGCGATCGCAGATGGCGTGGCAGGCGGGACATGGTAGCCTGTTCGTCCATCGTCTATTATCTCGGTCAATCCACCGGTGGCGGTTCCGATGACCGGCCTGCCCCTACTCATAGCCTCCACGGCGACCCTGCCAAAGGGTTCAGGCGTGATCGTAGGGACGACTACAACATCAGACCAATCATAAAGACGCGTCAGCTCCTGAGGGGCTACTCGACCGACAAACTTGATTCGGTCCATCAGGCCTAGCCGCTCTGCTAGATTCAGTAATTTGCTGGAATAGGGTCCGTCACCTGCCATGATGACTTCCAATGGCCCCGCATCTATGGAGATCTTTTTGATGGCTAAAATCAGGTTCTGGAATCCCTTGTGAACTTGCATGATGCCCACCGAGAGAACGCGGATGTAAGGGCGATCCGAACGAGTCGGAGGAGTCCCCCATTCCCGAATCGGGCCATCGATGTATATCCGCTTAACGTGGGTGGGAGACAAGCCAGCGTCGATAAGCCGCCTGGCGATGTAGTCACTGTCGGCGATTATCATCGAACACTTGCTCGCCGCCTTCAGTATCCCCTTCTCTCTGGAGTCCATCCAAGAACTAATCGGATAGGGATATCCATATGCTGAGTAGGGTATGTTCAAGTTATTATGATATGAGAGAACAAGAGGAATTTCAAGAGTTTCCGCGGCCTTTGCAGCGGCGCGCAAAGAGTATGTGTCGTTAACGTGAAGAAGTTCGATGCGGTTCTCTCTCAACAGTTTTGTGAGCCGGTTCGCGAGAATTGAGTTCAGCCCGGGCATTCCGAAGAGTTTCAATCTTTTAGGAACTGCTCCGAAGCGGCTTATACGAATCACACGAATCGGGAGGTCGGGTTGAGCCCTAGATAGCGTGACAAGAACCTCGTCGAGGCCCAGTCTTCGGAGCCCATCGAGAAGAACTGCCAGACTGGTTTCGGCACCCCCGTGAATTTCGGGGTAGAACGAGCTGAATATTCCAACTCTCAAAAGCCTGATTTCTCCGCGCCGTTCGGGATCAGAGGATCGCTTCCCCTTTCCATGAACAAACCATGAAAATCGTGTAGCCTGACCCGCTCGGCCTACTGTATTGCGCGTCAGCCATCTCGCCCAGCCCCAATGGACCGGGCACTTCCCGCCCGAGGATCCTACTGAGAGGGTATTCGATCAGGTAGTAGATGAGAAGGCCGATCGCTTCCCAGATGCCTCCTGAGGCGGTCAGATGCTCTATTCTCCAGCCGTCGCCAACCATGATCCGGGATATCTTTTCTACCGTGTAAGGATGATTGCCCAGCAGCCATCGGTCCGGGTCGAGCAGTGTAAAAACGCCAATCGCGTTGGGCACGCTCAAAACTAGACGTCCTGTTCTCTTCAAGCATCGTCTGATTTCAGAGAATGCTAGGCTCTCTGTGTTGACAGGGAGATATTGTAGCACATCTGTGAAGAGTATGGTGTCAAATAGTTCCGGACCGAACGGTAGGTGGAAGACTGTCGCCAAAATGTCCGGCCTCGCCCCCTTGTTGGGGTCAACGTTCACATCGGCAAGCTTGGTCGACTTGGACCCTACCGACAGCGAAAAACCATTGTTGCTTCGTGCTAGCTGTTCGATCACTCTAAGACGGCCTAGCGTACGGCCTCTCGAAACCATTTTCGAAATCGTGGAATCTGGACCGGTCTGATAAGGATAAGTTTGGGTGAGGGATCTAGTTAGCTGAGGCCCCTAGTATCTTCAAGGTTTCGTTGGCGGTCGTGTCCCAGTCAAACCGGTTAGAGTATTCGAAGGCGGCGTTCGACATGGATCGGCGTAGCTGATCATCTTGGTTAAGCGCAACAATTTTTTCGGACAGCGCCTGAATGTCTCCGTTCTTAACTAAGTACCCGGTCTCCCCATCCACGATCGCCTCGCTGCTGCCTCCTCCATCATACGCCAAAGTGGGAGTTCCGCATGCTGCGGCCTCTGTTATGACAAGGCCCCAGCCTTCAACGAGCGAGGGAGTGCAGAGCGCCCAGGCCTTTTGCAGGAGCCGAACCCTCTCCTCATCTCTGACTCGGGACACGAATAGAACATCGTCGAGGTTCAAGCATTTGGCGAGGTCGACGATATGATCTTTATAGTCGCCGCCTCCGCAGATTACAAGTCTTAGGTCAGGCACCTTCGTCTTAGCTTGACCGTAGGCGCGTAGAAGATGATCGAGGTTCTTGTATTTCTTTATCCGTCCCAGCGATAATAATGTCGGTCGTGAAAATTTTTCCCCATCTGGCCGGAAGGTCTCATGGTCGACGCCGTGGTATACCACGTGGATTCTGGAGCTTTCAACCCCGAGTTGTTTCTCGATCTGATACTTCGTCTCTTGGGAGACAGTGATGATGTTGCTATAGGATGACTTGATGGTCTTCTCTGCGAGCTTTACCGCTGTCCCTAGGAAAACGCCGAGTTCTAGGGTAGCTACGGTTTGGTGAACATGATGAACCATCCCGATGACTGGGGTTTTTGTTACAAAACGGGACCACCATGGCACAGCGTGAGCGATATCATCGACGACAATATCTGCATCCTTGGCCAGTCTTCGCACCAGCAGTGGGGCTTTCAGGTGTATTCCGAGTCTTCCTCCTCGTCTCAGAACCTTGATGCCGTCAATCAATTCTTCCTCCTGTGAGCCCGGGAACCTCTCAGAGATCAAAGTGACTTCGCAACCCTTCTTGACAAGCCTCTTTGCAACTTCTCTGAGGTGAACTTCGGCACCGCCCGCCTGTGGGTGCCGTGGGTCCCGATGATTCACCCAGATGATATTCATGATTGAACCGACATCTGGAATCTGAGCCTTCGCAGAATCTTGAGAAGGCTCGAATTTTCAGAGCCGATGAGCGTTATCTCTGAAGCGAGCGTCTTGCCCGTTATTGGATTCTTGAAGAAGCCGTTGGTTACTCTTTGGACCCCCAGTAGGTTCCGACTGCCAACTGAAGCCGTCCGGAGCACAAGGAGGTCTATGAGCATTGCGAGAGTGGTTTTGAGAGCGGGAAGGCTCGAGTCGAGCCCGTTTCTTTTCTCTAGCCAGTCGATCTCAAACTGAGTGATAGGTATTCCTTGCGATTTTGCCTTCACGATCAGTTCTGCATCGAAAGCAAAATAATCCGTTCCAATCAGAGGGAACAGCCTGTCAGCTGCGCTGCGTTGAATTAGTTTGAAGCCACATTGGTGGTCTCGAACTCTAGTTCTGAAGAGAATATTCGTCAGCGTGTTAAAGCCAATGCTCAAGAATTTCCTCCGTGTCCTTGTGAAGGGTCGGGATCGGCGCACTCCTATTACGAATTGGTGTCCTTCCTCCATTAGAGAGATTGCCCTGGACAACTCCTGAGGTGAGACTGGTATGTCCGCGTCAAGAATGACTATTATTTCTCCTCGAGCTGCGTTGAGCGCGTTCTTGATTGTTGCTCCTTTACCAATTCTCTCTGAGAACCGTAAGTGGAAAACACGGTCCGATGAGGCTAGCTCAGCTGCGTCTCTGGTGCCGTCGTTGCTGTTGTCATCGCAGAGCAATATTTCAGAAACCAAACCTAGGCGGTTGAGCGTTTTCGTCAAGTTGCGAACGTTATCAAGCAATATCATGCCTTCGTTGTAGATGGGAAGAATGAGTGAGACACTTACTGGCTCGGGGTACGCAATGACTGATGGGTTCCTGACGAACCTGTGCACAGGCTCTACTGTGGCCTTAGAAGGAGGTTCCGCGAGGACTTGTTCCATCATTTATTTCAATCTCTACGGATTGGCTATTCGGCTCGTAATCGGAGAGTCTGCGGATGCTTGCTGAGCCACGGCTGATCTGTAGATCAGAGTATGCCCGCTCCTAAACAAACTTGGAAGCTTTCGTCGAATCGCCAATTCCAGGCCAGCTGGTTTTCCCATCGCACTGCGAGTTCGCTCGTGCGAACTGCCATTGGCCCTCCACGCTCGCGCAAGCGACACAGAACCGAATTCATTGCCTTCGCTAGTTTCGCCAGAATCCTTGTCAAGATCTGTTTCAGTCGATCGCTTCTTATGTTGTTCAGCCAGCTTAGCGTGGCGTCCAGTAGGCCTCTCTCTTGGCATTCCAAGGCTCGGAACCACAATCCCTGTCGCAACGATCTCAACTTGAACTTTAAGACGAGACCGTAAGTCAGTGGCCTCTGCTGTAGGTCTCTCGATAGTTGCGATAGCCCTGCCATAGTTCACTTGTCTTCTCATAGCGGCACAGTAGCCCCGTTTGAGGGCTATCGACCGATAGCTAATAGATAAGGTGTTCCGTTATTTTAGCTTACTCTGTATTCCTGCCGCTACCCATGTATTGAGAGGGCAACCGCAGTTATCAAAATGGTGCGGCAACCAGATTGATCGCCGTCCTCAAAGCATAGTTTGCGCTAAGCAACAATATGAGCAGGAGTGCGAGGTCGGAGTGTAAGGTCTTGTTCCACATCGGACGAATCACAATGAGGAGTCCTATGGATGTCAGCACTGGGATGGGAAGGTCGTAGATGAATCTTGCTTGACCCCCACCGTCAAAAAAAGGGAAAAGGAGTGATCCTATTACAACCCAGGAGGTCAGTAGTCGTTCGAATTTATCATGGAATCCTATGAACAACATTGCGATCAGAGAGAACCCAAGAAGGATGGCGTTGGCGAGGAGCCCATCAAAGTAGACGAACAGGGCGCTGGTGATGTTTGTCCAGAATCCGAGAGTCTGGGAAAAGCTTCCTCCAGATAGGCCTCCTGAAACGTCTTGGGCAGCAGCCAGTCCTCCGAAGAATAGGCTCTTGGCGACATCGACAACTATGTTAATTGCGAGGAACAGGAGAATCGGCTTTGCCAATATGGTCTTCCTGGCGTCTCTCCAGACGCTGACGACAAATACGGCTGCGACCGTGAGCACCATCACCCCAGTCCAGGGGTGCGTGAGGAGCATGCTGAGCGACAAAGCTGTCATAATGACGAATTTGGATTTGGTGGCACTTTTAAAGAAGCTCATTAAAGTGGCGAGAAACAGGTAGGCTTCGGCGACGGCTAACCAGTTCGCGTAGAAGCCTGCCCACAAACCCACAGTCACGTTGAAACTGAAGATGGAGAGGAGCGATACCACGCCGGCCATTCTCTCAGTCTGTTGACCTTCCCTCACAAATAGGAAGGTTGACAGGGCAAGCAACGGACCCAGAACCGCGGGAAGAAACTCTACAGCCTGAACTGTACTGATCATTCCAGTGCCGACTACCAAATAGATAGGTATGAGGAGGAGCGGTCTTGAGCCGAACGAGGCGCTCCCGAGGGCGTAGGCAAAAGCTCCTTCCGGGGATCGTTGCAACATCGCGTTTACCCACTCGATGTAGTAGTGAGCATCAACTCCTACGGGAGTCATCGCAGGGTTGAGTTCCGGCCGATAAGGTATGAGGCCAAGCAACACTGCCATGATCATTGCGAGTCCAAGTAGTAATCTCGGGCGATCCGTGAGTGCGAATCTATTGACGGAATCCGATGAGATTCTAGGTCTAAGGTACGACAGAGATTGTGCGAGCTGGCTGAAGTAGCTCTTCAAACGTTTTGAAGACTTGTTGTCGAAGGAGGCGCCTAGTTTGGCGACCCAAATGTATAGTAGAATGATGACAAACTCGGGAGAGAAGGGAGCCAAGACGGAGAAGAGGGTCGCGTCCATCTTGGCGAAAAATAGGCTCTTGTCAGGGAAGTAAGGGTACGCGGCCCACTCGACAGCTGAGAGCGCTTCTATCCCTACCGCCAGGAGTAGGAGTGAAGTTAGGACGATATACCCAGATACCCTCATGCCTGAATTCTTTGAGGTGATTGTCCCTTCTATTCTTTCGCATGATCTCCAAGATCGGATCTAGTTGTAGCCTTGATGAATTCCTCAGCTTGCGCTATTGCTGCCTCGTGGGTCCTGACTCACTGGGCTTTCTCCTAGTCTTCTGAACCAAGAGATGCGTAATTCTTCTCAGAAGGGGCGAGAAGGATTTTGGTAGTGCATTGTTCAGAAGATCGAGATCATCCTCGTTGAAGACGTTGAATCCTCTGCTTGTAGCGAGAAAACAGGCGACAAAGACTCCCAGTAACATTGGGACCCGAATTAGGGGGACGAGTCGGAAGTCCACTGTTAGAAGGCTATCAACTGTTAGGAGGGGAAGAGCGGTGAGCACGGTTAGAGCCAGAGCCTTTGAGAGGCCCTGTGCCACGGGAGCATACAGGACTCGTCGGAGTGAGAACCACGCGAGTAGCATTGTTGTGAAGGCGAGTAGAGCTCTGCCTATGGCCCCTGCTGTTGTTCCGAGTATACTAGCCCCCAAGCCGACTGTAACAAGATCGACTATTGTTGCGGCGAGGCTGATTCCCAGAATATGCCTGGTCCGGCTGACTGATTGGAGTGTTGTTATCAGGAGGAGGCTCTGCGCAGTGAAGATGAGTGTCGTTGCGAGTATAGCGAACGGAACGGCTTGATTCGCTAGTGATGATCCAAAGACGGCCTCTAAGGCAGTTGGCGCGATAGCCGCGAGGGTTACACCCGTCGGGAGAACTGTCAGGTTGATGAGCCTAGTTGCTACTGCAAGTCTGGCGGAGACTGCAGTCGCTCCCTCTCTTGTGAAACTCGACGATAAAGCTGGATAGAGCGCTCCGGCGACCGGAATCCAGAGGATGGACAGAAAGCTGACACTGGAAACGAGGATGTAGTAAGCGCCTGTGTTTCCGAACTGGCCTAAGATGCCCTGAAGGAGCGCGATATCCCCCCAGCCCTGTACCAGAGTAACGAGGGCTGAGGCGAAGAGCGGAAGGCCGAAGACTAGCAGGGGACGAGAGGGATATCTGCGGGAATGCGATAGTTTCCCTTTCCAAAGGTAAAGCGAGAGTAAGAGTGTGGCGAGTGATCCTATTGCCCATCCTAGTGGGATTCCAAGGGGTCCGAGACCCTTGTAAGCGAGTGCTAGCCCGAGTCCTCGGCTTAGCGGAAAGAAGAGGATATTCTGGTAGAGAATGTCCACGTATAGCCCCAGTCCTAGAAAAAACGCGCCGTAGAGTGCTGTGAGGTCAAAGAGGAAAGAAGCCGTGAAAGTGGCGATGAGTAGATTGCTAGAATCGGGTGTTTTGAAGACTGTCGTTCCAATCAAAGGAGAGGCGAGAATCGCTATTACTAATCCGGGTCCGGCGATCGCTAATAGTAGTCTAAGGCTAGTTGCTGCTATGCCACTAGCACTTGTAGGGTCGTTGTTACCTATGCGTGAGGAGATGAACCGGGTCGCGGCTGCAGGAAGGGCAAGCTGTGTGAGTGTTGTAAAGATGGAACTCGCTGCCGCGAGAAGTGATACCTCTCCGACTTGGGAGAGGTTGAGGATTCGGACTAGGAGGACATAGTAGAGGAATGATGTGACGTAGAAGACTACCTGCTGGATTGTAATGTACGCAGTTCCTCGGGGAACATTGAAAATCGTTGCCGTCTCTGCCAAGGATGGTGAAACGCGGACCGCGTAGGCTTGTTCTTGTATATTGTCCCCCAGAGTTGGCAGGGAGATATTTACTGGGTCTCTCCAGCTCCATGAATCATGTGATCTGACATGAGGCTTATGCCAGTCCAAGGGTGCGAGTTGAAATATTCAGCATGTGTTGCCTGATCGAGCGAGTGAGAAAGAAGGAGGTAGCTATCTTCGTATGGAGCTATCCAATGGTACCGATCGGAGAGAAACTCTTAAATGTCGACCCGTGGAAGGTCGGTCGTTCACCATGAGTTCTGAGGTTCGACGGGGTAGCCCGCTAAAGTTCATTCTTCCCCTTGCTTTGCTCGCAGTCATTGGTCTGGGAGCTGGCTACTTTTCCGCCTCCGCGGCAAAGTCGTTCCCGGTCGCTTGGAGCGTGAATCCTCTCATGATCAAGTTCAATGCGTCAGGCTCATTCTCTGGGAGCGCGCCGGATTCCTTCACTTGCATATCTCCTCGGTTTGCGATGGAGAGTACACCGGCTCGGTCCAAGTGTGCGGACCTGCACCTTACACCTGCCTGAAGCAGAGCCTTGTCGTGGACGTAGCCGTCACAACGCACAAGTGCCCTTGTCCTACAACCGGTGGATAATCCCAACACGCGTCGAGCCGATTTGCTCGAGCATTTTGTACCGCCTTGGGTTTTCTGCAAACTTGGTTTTGGGTGAATGCGGCGTCGACTTGAGCCGAGGCTAGGCGGTCATGATGTCTGACCCTTTGAAGGTTGTCCCTGTATATCTGTAGCATAACTGGGTTGTCTACGGTTCGCCCCTGCTTCCCGTAGTGGAAAAGTCTTAATTCTCGGATTCGCCAGGACGACTGTCTTGTATGGCATCCATTAACCGTATGCGAGTTCTGCTTCCCGCCGTTGTTCTGGTCGCAATGGTCATCGCTGGATTAGGAGCTGGTTACTATTTCGCCTCCGCTACCATCACTAGTACCGCTTCATTCCCGGTCACTTGGAGTGTGCGTCCTCTCGACATCAAGTTCTCGGTGGTGCACTCCTTTTCTGGGAGTGCTCCGGACTCCTTCACCTGTAGCCCGTCTGTTTCGCCCGTCACTCTGCTGGTTTCCTCGAGCCAGCCCGATATTATCAGTATTACAGTCTCTCCAACATCGTTTTCCAGCTGCGGATCAACGCCAGACAACATAGTCGTTACTGCAGCCTGCACTCTTGCTCATCAAGACTCAAGTTGCGAAGGAGACCAGTACACCGGACAAATACTGGTATGCGGACCTTCCTCCTACACTTGCCTACAGAGGGCATTAGTTGTCAACGTAGCTGTCACTACGAATCCGCACTAAACCGCCCACTTCCAGAGCCGATCTGCTCAAGTGCGTTTTTGACCGTCGAATCCTATCCTTGTATATCTGTAGAATAGTCAGGTTTGCCTCAGTTCGGCCTAGAGGTCCTACAGCGAGGCCACGGGGAAGAATTTCCGGTCTTTCCGCGTGAGACTATTTCCGGTCGGCTAGTTATCGCGAGAATCCAGAGATTCTCTAGTTTTATAGCGTTGGATAACCAGGTTAGACTATTCATATCCACCGATGGCTCTCGATTGCTCTGAGTGACAGACATTCCACGCCAAAGATAAATACATCCGGAGCAGTTAAGCCAAACCGTAAAGAGTTGGTTTTCGTTTGAGTTTTGGTTCGAACAAACGCCTTATCCTCATACTTCCCATAATTCTAGCCTTCACACTGTTTGCGATCTTGCCGTCTGTTCCATCCGCTCACGCACAACTTACTGGTCTAGTCTGTATCACATCTTCCACGACAGCCACCAGTTGTCCTGCTAGTCCGCCTTCGCTTGGGCCGTTCACAGTCGGTTCGACCTTTACAGTCGGTGTCTTCGTTCAGGGTTCTGATCCTATGGGTGGCTTCGACATCTTTGTCAACTCTTCCAACGCGTTTGTGAATCCTACTAGTGCAGCTCTCGGTACTCTGATCGTTACTCCATCGTTGACCTCTATCTGCATCAACGGCACACCCACAACCGGCTCGTGTACGGTTGGAGAGGCTAACGGTCCTGGTGTTGTCGAGGTTACTACGATTGAGAGTACGGGGGGTAATGAGTGTGGCGGTATCGCACCTTGCTCCGGTATGGCGTTTACCATAACGTATCAGGTGGTGGCCTCGACTCCGAGTAGCCCTATATCTTATCCCTCAGCTCCAGGCTGCGCAGCGGCGACGAGTGTCTCTGGAACAAGTGTTTGTGTTGCTGTGGACGACGCATTTGGAACCGTTCTCAATGAGAATATTCAGGGCGCCACCGTAACCCAAGCAGCAGTCACACACCCCACAAGCACAAGTGTCAGCTGCTCTCCCTCACCTGTGGTCGTTAACCAGGCTACGAGTTGTACTGCTACTGTCACTGACACTGCCGCCGGTCCGACCACTCCCTCCGGCTCTGTCAGCTTCACAACCAACTCCACAGGCACGTTCAATCCAACCTCTGCGAGTTGCACGCTGGCAGCAGGTACAACCGCTGGGACTGCCACTTGCTCGCTAAGCTATACTCCAACGGTTACGGGTCATCATCTCATAACCGGCTCATATGGTGGAGACTCGACGCACTCGGCTAGCCAGGGCACGTTCACTATTCCAGTAACGCCTCCACCGCCTCACACGACAACCACATTGCTCTCCTGTTCGCCTGGATCAGTGACCGTCAACGCGGCCAGTTCATGTACGGCGACAGTCACCGACCACTTCACAACGCCCACCACTCCGAGCGGAAGCGTGATCCTTGCAACCAATTCTACTGGAACCTTCACTCCGTTTTCTGCGAGCTGTACTCTAGCAGCAGGAACGATTGCTGGGACGGCATCTTGTTCAGTCTCCTACACGCCAGCAGTAATCGGTCATCATCTTCTTACCGGTTCTTACGGCGGAGACTCGACGCATTCCTCCAGCCAGGGAACCTTTCTCCTCGCCTCAACACTAGCTCCACCCCACACTACGACAACGAGTGTCACTTGCCTGCCCGTCTCCGTCACTACAGGCTCTACTTCCAGCTGTGCGGCCACGGTGACTGACACTTCGTCGAGTCCCACCACTCCTTCCGGTACTGTTAGTTTCACCACGAACAGTACAGGCACGTTCAGCCCAACATCCGCCAGTTGTACTCTGTCCGCGGGTGCGACCGCGGGTACCGCCTCATGCTCTGTCAGTTATACGCCAAGTTCGACAGCGATCGGTCATCACTTGATAACCGGCACGTATAGTGGTGATTCAGGTCACTCTACCAGTAATGGCTCGTTCAACCTTGTTGCAACTGCTCCTCCACCTCATCCCACGAGTACAACCATCCAATGTGCCCCACTATCAGTAATGGTGAGTACGCCTTCCACTTGCACAGCGACAGTTACTGATACATCCGCATCAGGCGCGACGACTCCAGTGGGCTCTGTCAGCTTCACCACCAATTCGACCGGCACCTTCAACCCGGTCTCTGCGAGTTGCGCTTTGTCCGCTGGCACCGCTGTCGGTACAGCCACATGCCAGATCACCTACACGCCGGGCGCTACTTCTGTAGGGCACCATCTCATAACAGGAAACTATGCTGGTGACTCGACCCACGTAGCTAGCTCGGGCTCGTTCAAACTCGGGGTAACAGCTGTCCCCCTCCATACGACAACAACTAGCGTTCAGTGCACACCGTCACCGGTCCAAGCCGGGGTTTCGACCAGTTGCACCGCAACAGTCACCGACACTGCCGTAACAGGACCAACGACCCCCTCGGGTTCTGTGAGCTTCACGACCAACTCGACTGGTGCATTCAATCCGATCTCTGCGAGCTGTACTCTAACGGCAGGGGCAACTGCAGGTACGGCCAGCTGCAGCGTGACCTACACGCCTACCGTGGCGGGTCATCACCTAATTACCGGCACCTACCAGGGTGATTCGACTCACGCTGTTAGTCAGGGAACATTCCTGCTTGCAGCAACTCCTGCACCTCATTCGACGGGCACCAGTCTCCAGTGCTCTCCCGGATCCGTGCAAGTGAGTACGTCTTCTACATGTACAGTAACGGCCACGGACACATCAGGGACTCCAACGACTCCCACAGGCACAGTCAGCTTCACCACGAATTCCACGGGCACGTTCAATCCAACCTCTTCGAGTTGCACACTGGCAGCAGCCACAACTGCTGGCACTGCAACGTGCCAGGTCAGCTACACACCGGGCGCGACCGCCGTTGGACATCATCTAATTACTGGAAACTACGCCGGAGATTCGACTCATCTAACCAGCTCGGGCTCCTTCAACCTGGCAGCGACCGCTGCGCCGCCTCCGCCTCCTCATCCAACAAGCACGACTATTCAGTGCTCACCTGCGCCCGTGCAGGTCAGCATAGCTACGAGTTGCACTGCAACTGTGACTGATACGTCTGCGACAGGCGCAACGACTCCTTCTGGGTCCGTCAGTTTCACAACTAACTCTACTGGAACTTTCAACCCGACTTCTGCGAGTTGCACTCTAGCAGCGGGCACTATTGCGGGTACGGCTACATGTTCTGTGAGCTATTCGCCCGGAGCATCGGCTGTGGGTCACCACTTGATTACCGGCACCTATGGCAGTGATTCGACTCATGCCTCCAGCTCAGGCGCGTTCAACCTCTTAGTGACCGCTGCCCCGCCCCCACCCCCGCATCCAACTTCGACCGCGATCCAGTGCTCCCCATCCCCAGTCCAAGTCAGCAGTCCGACCAGTTGCACCGCCACCGTCGCTGATACTTCCTTGACTGGTGTCACAGGGCCTACCGGTTCTGTCAGCTTCACAACCAACTCCACCGGCACCTTCAGCCCTACGTCTGCGAGCTGCACCTTATCGCCAGGTACGATAGCCGGTACTGCGACCTGTTCCCTATCCTATACTCCGACCGTCGGAGGTCACCACCTGATCACTGGATCGTACTCGGGTGACGCTACTCACGCGATGAGTTCAGGCATGTTCAACCTTGACACTACCACAGTTCCTCCCCCACCTCCTCACCCCACAAGCACGACTGTTCAGTGTTTCCCCTCATCCGTCCAGGTCGGCAATCCAACAAGTTGCACTGCCACGGTCGCTGATGCCTCCGCCACAAGTCCATCGACTCCCACTGGTTCCATCAGCTTCACAACTAATTCTACTGGTACATTCAATCCAACCTCTGCAAGCTGCGCTCTAGTAGCGGGCGCTGCTGCGGGTAGCGCCTCATGCTCCGTGGCCTATACACCAAGCGTTTCGGCGGCTGGTCATCATCTCATGACTGGAAACTATCCCGGCGACTCGACCCACGCTACGAGTTCAGGAACCTTCACTCTTGAAGTGACCTCCACACCGCCCCCGCCCCCACACCCGACAACCACCACGGTCTCGTGCAGCCCTTCATCCGTCCAGCTCAACGTAGCAACGACCTGCGCTGCGACGGTCACGGACACTTCCACGACCGGTGTGACAACGCCCACGGGTACAGTCATGTTCACGACCAACTCGACGGGAACCTTCACATCCGCCCCCACGTGCACTCTAGCTGGGACTATGGCCGGGACCGCAAGCTGCAACGTATCATACACTCCCACTGTCACTGGTCACCATCTGATCACCGGCTCTTACAGTAGCGACTCGACTCACCTAGCCAGCACGGGTAGCTTCAACGTGGCTGTTTCCTCCGCGGCTCCTCCCCCGCTCCACTCAACGAAGATCGTTGTAACTTGCAGCCCTGGCTCGGCCTCGGTCAACACGTCCGCTAGCTGCACTGCTAGAGTGATCGACAATTCGACGAGTCCTACTGTTCCAGCTGGTACGGTGACTTTCACCACGAACTCTATTGGAACGTTCAATCCGTCATCCGCGACATGTACGCTCGTCGCGGGGAATGCTCCGAACCGGGCGGCCTGCTCCGTGGCCTACACCCCGACTTTTGCCGGTAAACATGTGATAACTGGATCGTACGTTGGTGATTCAAGTCATGCTAAGAGCTCCGGTGGCTTCACCCTAAATGCGAGGTCTCCACACAGCGGATCTGCTATGCTGACATTCAATGGCTCCGATCTGGACGACTTTGACAGCGGCGTCGGCCAGCTACATGTCCTAGTCAATGGCCAACTGGTCGCAGACATCCCTGCGGGCTTGAACCATCTCATCGGGACTGGTGACTACCAACCCTACCAGAATAGAGCGGTCGAGTTTGGACCGTTCGACATCACCAGCCTGCTGGTTAGTGGCCAGAACACTATCCTGTTCAGGGACCCCACATCGTTCGACCACTTCGGTGTCGTAAGAAACGTGCGGATTGTTCAGGGCAGCAGCATACTGCTCGAGGCTCCCCGCGCGAGGGGCGTCTACCCAGGCTTCTCGTTCAGCTACACATTCTCCAGTCCACCACTCTCAATCAACAGCTTCACAAGCTCGTCGACAGCAGTAGCTTCGGACCAGGTCCTGGCCTTTATGGCCACGTACACTGGTGGAACAGCGCCGTTCACGTGCATGTTCAGGTTTGGGGACGGCGAGTCCATGACGCTTGCGGGTAGCGCTGGCGTATGTTCAGCGAGCCACGATTATGACCAGCCGGGAACGTTCACGGCAACGTTCATAGTCCGGGGCTCTAGCACTTCGGACCTCGCCCGTTCAAGGCTGACGATCAACGTTACCAGTAGCCCCAACTAACTAGGACACGACCAGAAAAGACGTTAACAGCCAAAGCTAGGCATCGTGCTCATTCGCCTCCTCCTCTTCCTTGCGCGAGACTTGCCCTGCGAAGAACCCCTGATATCTCAACCCTAGATGTTATCTTTCTCTTTCTCGTTAACTATTTTTTCTGTTATCTTTTTCTCGACCCCCCCGGGGCATATCAAAACAAAAAAAGTCCTTCACACTTTACAGGCTAGAACCGTATGGTGCGGGGGGTGGGATTCGAACCCACGAAGGCCTTCGCCACAGGGTCCTAAGCCCCTACCTTGCGGCCCACACCGCCACTATCTCTTTCCCAGGACCCAGCGACGATAAAGGAAGGTCCCCTGCGTGTAGAATTGGGGCAGCGTGGGGCAGAAGATAATGAATCCCAAGAACTGTTCTTTCTCAGTCCTGACAAGCGCAGAACAAGCCCTGATCAATAATCTGGGCAGGCGATTTGAGATCACGCAGTTTGCACGTTGACCTGCACGCTGAGCTACACGATGTCAAAAACCGGCGACCTGCTGATTCTGCCCCCTTTTTCGCAAGACTCGCCCAGTTCAGTTTCAACTGGCGAGACCCCTCGCCAAAAAATGTCAAAAGTAGTTGCTTTCCGCGACACAAAACTCGACTCTGCGAGGGAATTAACAAAGAGTAATCCAACCCTCACACGCTCTTCGAAACCGAAAAAGCCGCAGAATGTTCTTCATCAAACCCCGGCAGGGGCAGAACAAGCCCGGATCCGAAATCGGGATAAGCGATTCTAGATCCCGAGATTTTCATGAAGAGCCGTACGCTTGATTTCCACTCTGGAAAAACAGTCGACCTTTCCATTCTGCGCGCCAGGATGCAAGAATCACCCAGAACAGCTTCAACTGGCGAGACTCCTCTCGGAAAAAAGGGGGGCCGCAAATTTTTTTCTCGCGGCACGAGACTGCATTTTCCGCGGATGATTCTAACTGTTGCTTGGGACTGATAATGTGAAAATCCTTGGACAGAACTTCTGTTAGGTGAGTGGTTTTGAGCTCTCCCAGAGATACTCGAAATAGCTCTTCCCAAACCTGACCAGTCCGATATGATCCGAGGAGATCGCCAGCGTCAGTCCCTTCAACGGATCTTCTCCTAGAAGAATTATTATCTGATCATCATCCGAGATTATTCCGCCTCCGAACATCTGTTCCCGAGTACGGACCTGGACGAGCGTCTTCAGTTTTCGAAGTGTCTCACGGCTCGTCGTCTGCGGAACCATCACCGACACCTTGACCCCTTTATCCTTCATCAACGCGAGTATTGGTAGTGCGATAGAGACGATCGGATCGGGCACCACCGGCATCGCAACGAAAAGCTCTCTCCTCGTCCGTCCAAGAGTCTCACGAATCTTATCCAAGATATTGTTCTGACCCCTCACAATCCAAATGTCCGGTTTCTCCCGGACACCCTTCTTCTCGTAAAGCGGCTGAAGCTCTTCCATCGCGTCCGACTGACTCGACCTCAAAGTCGTCTCTAACCTGGCCTTTGATGATTCTAGAGCGGTCGAAGGAGCCTTCGGATAGTACTTGCTCGGCCTACCTTGCTCTGTCTCGACCCATCCCTTCCTCTCAAGATTTCCCAGAATCTCATAGATCTTAGAGTAGGGGATCGAAGCAGTACGGCTCAGCTCGCTAGCCGCCTGAGTGCCTGATTCGACTAGTGAAACGTACACCTTGACCTCGTACTCTGTCAGGCCAAACTCTTTCAGGGCCCTTTTCGTCTTCTCGCTAACAGACATTTTCTTCGTATTACGATCCTTTACCGAATCGACCCATAAAGTCGTGTGAGTTGAATTTAGGCTCCTCAACCATGAGAATCGCAATCGTGCACAAGATCATTTTGTCGACCAAATTCTCTCAAGGATCGTGTAGTTTTATGGAAAGAGAGTGTAAATACCTTCTCGCCCCATTCTAGTCCAGAGAAAGTTTCCCAGGATCATGTAAACGTTGATCGACAAAAACTCAATTGTCAACAGTCTCCGCGGAGTTCTTGACCCGGAGATCGGGATCAGCATAGTCGATCTCAACATGGTCCGAGACGTGTCGATAGAAGGTGACCACGTGAAAGTCACAATTGCACTTACAGTCGCACACTGTCCCCTTGCAAAGACTCTCCAGACAGATGTCGAGAAAGCCCTGAAGAAATCGAACGAGGTAAAATCCGTAACCGTAGAGACGACGGCAATGTCCAAGACAGAGCTGAACGAACTCCGAACCCGGCTCCAGAACAGAACAACGCAGACCCCAACACCTCAGGGAAACAGTCCTGGCCCAGGCATCGATCGGCTGGGAAAGCGCGAATTGAGAAACATAATCGCGATCGCATCGGGCAAGGGTGGAGTCGGAAAATCTTTCGTCACCAGCATGCTGGCCGTCCAGCTCCGAAGGCTAGGATACGAAGTGGGCATCCTAGACGCGGATTTGACAGGGCCTAGCATAGCCAAAGTGTTCGGGCTCAAAGACCGGCCTTCCAAAACTCCCTCCGGCCGCATAACCCCTGTAGTAACTAGGACCGGAATCAAAGTGATGTCAATCAACCTCGTTCTGGATGATCCGGAGATGCCTGTCATTTGGAGAGGCCCAATCGTAAACAGTGTCATTCGACAACTCTACTGGGACGTTGACTGGGGATCCCTACACTATCTCCTCGTTGACCTTCCTCCCGGAACTAGCGACGCCCCGCTAACAGTCCTCCAGTCCTTACCACTAGACGGAGTCATCGTTGTATCCTCCCCCCAAGAACTAGCCTCCCTAATCGTTACCAAGGCCGTCAACATGGCGAAGAAGATGAACGCCGAACTGCTGGGCTTAGTGGAGAACATGAGCTATCTAACATGCCCCCACTGTGGTAAGGCTATCAACGTCTTTGGAGAACCGCAAGGCGAGAAACTAGCAAAGCAGCTCAACGTACCGTTCCTAGGCTCGGTCCCTGTAGACCCGATTATTGCGCGATTGTCTGACCATGGCCAGATTGAGGACTATTCAGCTTCTGTCTTTCAGAGCATTGCAGACGAGCTTCGAATCAGAGCATCTCAACACGCTCAACAGCTCATGCAGGGTCTCCCGATAGCATGGTCCATTCAGCCCTCGGAGAGTTGACTCGAAACGTCATCCGAGCGTATTAATACTCGGAGTCGCCTATTAACAGGAGTCGAGTGGGGCGACCTACCCCGCAAGCTGACCTCGTGATGATCATGACCAAGAAGAAAACACGGAGCAAGAAGGCCAAATCAAAGAAAGCCTCAAAGAAGATCACGAGGCAGAGTGGTGCCCATAACCAAAAGCCGCAAAGAAAATCACTTTCAAAAGTGCTTGTTAAGGGTCCAATAGTCGCGAGCCTCCCATTTCAGGCCCGACCTTCGCCGCCCCAAGCCTTGGATGATTCCCGAGTCTTCACTATAGAGATAGATTCGATTCGCGCTGATACCACGATCGGGGATCTGATAGTCGCTTTTCCGAGGACAAGGGACGTTCTGATGAAGCATGGACTAAGGTTTGACGTTGAGGAAGCTGGATATCTTTACATGACGCTCAACGTATTTTCGGCTATTCACGGTCTCGTTCTGACCGGTCTCCTCCAAGAGCTTGATATTGCCTCGAAGGAACTGCCTCTTCCACCTCTCGCTCCTCCTATACGTCAAGTGATCTCGCCTCCGGCAACCTGACACTTCGATTTCATTAGATCTCCTCTTCTGCTCACGTCTAAGGCAAGAGAGAAATGCATCTATGTAATTTTCGCTAGTGAATGGAAGCCCGAGCAAGAATCCTGATTACAGGTTTGGTCCAGGGGGTCTTCTTCAGAAGAGAGATGACTGATCTTGCGACGAGACTGGGAATCTCTGGATGGGTGAGAAATCTTCCGGACGGTAAGGTTGAGGCTCTAGCCGAGGGAGAGAGAGCGCGATTGGACGAGCTGATTCGATTCTGCCATGTTGGTCCCCGAGGCGCAGTCGTCAGAAAAGTCGAGGTTGAGTGGTCAGGCTATACGGGAGAGTTCAGAGGATTCAGGATCACGAAATGAGAAAGCAGGCAGCATTAGTAAAGTGTCAACCCGAAAAATCGGCGTAGTGTTTTTGGGGTCTTACCCAAAGGTAAAAGAAACCGCCTTCGAAGACTTCGGTCGCTCCGGTGGTGTAGCCCGGTTTAGCATAGCGGCCTTTGCCTCAATGGTGTGGCGGCCAGTCGAGCCCTAGATCGGGGAGGCTTACGGGAGGACAAGCCCCAGAGCCGTTGATCGCGGGTTCAAACGCGGCAGTAAGCTGCTGAAATTCCCGCCCGGAGCACCATCATTCCGAATTTCGGTTAGTAGACAACCCTTCGACTAAGATGGTTTGGTCCTTGTCAATTGTCTACCTACATGCTTTCGTAGTATCTTCGGGCCAAATTCACTGCATCTTGGGATCTGCTCGCGATGGTCTTGTATTCCGGTCGACGGTCTCCCGCAATCGAAGACGCTTTTTCGAAAAACTTCCTGACGCCTTCTGGATCTCCACGGTATAGTGCAATCCCGCCCGCAATCCTGTACCACACTTCGGCCCGAGTCTTGTTTCCATTTGAGTCAAAAGCGGTCGCCTGGTTGACCGCATCTTCCAAAGTGGTGATGATTTTCTTCGGGTCGAGGAAGAGGAGTCTAGAAAGAGACTGATACATCTCAGCGTCGCCAACGGTTATCTCCTGAAGCTTGCTAAGAACGAGCGGCTCCTGGTTTTCCAGCGAACCTCCCGCAGGAGAAGGCTGGTTTTTCTTCTTGCCAAACAGACCGAGCATCAGTAGATAACCTGTTCCCCTTGCTGAGGGTCAGCGTTCGGCCCAGCCCATTTAAGAGTTCATTTCCCGAATGTTGATATTGACGAGTAGCTATGCATTGTATGATCAGGTAAGATGAGTGTCGAAGACAAGCTAGTTCGACGACGCGAGCTGAAGGAGAAATCTCGAAAAAGGAAGAGAGGGCCCTACCGAAAGGCTTCAAGCGGAAGACTCATCAAGTATTAGTCAACTTCACCGCGTTCGAGAAGCTCTGAGAATCGAGTCAGCCTAATCCAAATTGAATGTTAGCTAATGGGAGAGAGAGCGCACGAGACTGGCTCTGGCCTGGATTTGCCAGTCTAAAATAATGAACTCACGAGAGCCCTCAAGAGAGTACTGGGATACGCCGATACTTTCCAATGCTGCTGGGTTCGATGCTCACTAATTCAGAGCAGCTGTGGTTTCCGAAGCATATTGTGCAATGCTCTACGTCCCAGGTGGGATCTACCTTGCGGCAAGTCTCGCACATCAGGCCCAGCGCACGAATATCGGTGCAAGCCTGGCACAGTTTCTGTGAAACTTGCAGCGGGTTAGGGTTCCGGGATAACATCGACGCAATATCTTTACTCATGGCCTTGACTTCAGGGGCGGCTCCAAGCTCGACAGCTTCTCCGCGGACCTGATGCTGATACTTGCTTACGGCCGCCTGAGTTACTCCGAGTTTCCTCGCGACCTGTTCCTGCTTGAGTCCGTATTCTTCTATGAGTTCCCTAGCCACAAGTGCGCGTAGGGCTGGGATAACTGACTTCGAGGCCACTTCGCAGGGAATTATCAAACGGAGACGGCAATTAAAAAGGACGAGTAGCCTATTTAAACATGACCTATGTCATAATCCAGTCGCGGGGACCTCCATTATTATCGGTAGATAGTCGAATAATCAATCGCTGTCTTCGGGGACTGACGACGGTTAGGCCGGAGACACGAATGCATAAATGAAATCATAACCAATTTGATTGAGGAGAACAAGATGGTAACAGTGGATGAGATCACAAAGGAGCTTGAGAAGGTTGTGGATCCCGAGATTGGACTTCCGATAACAGAGATGCACCTAGTCGACGAGATCGACATCAAAGAAGACGGAGTGCTGTTCATAAAATATCATCTCACCGCCCCGTTCTGTCCGCCGATTTTCGCGGAGGATATTGGGATGAACATTCGTCAACTTACATCGAAACTTGATGGCGTGAAGAAGGTAACAGTAATTCTTCACGGTCATGCTTTGGCGAACGAGATCAATCAGAGAGTGAATCCTGACTACACTCCTCCGCCTTCGTCATAGCTTTCCAACGTCTGTTCGATTTGTTTACCGGAATGGTCATGGCCAGACTTTGCTCCGAGTCAGACGTTGTAGAAAACTCGGTCCGCCGGTTTGTAGTCGAAGGAGGAGAGATTCTTTTAGGAAGTTTGCGGGAAAGTACTATGCTCTGACGAGAGGTTAACGCATCGCGGTGGTCCCCTGTCAGAAACATGTGAGACTCGAGTTGAAGGAGTGGATATTCTAACCTCGATGCCGTAGCGGACTTTACCGGACGACTTCGTAAAGAAAGCCACCCAGTAGCCCCCCGAAGATTGGACCTACGATGTATATCCACAAGGTGGCGAAGGGCGTGAGGCTGAATGCTGCCGAAGCAATAGTGGGGCCCCATGTTCTAGCGGGGTTCAGCGAAGCTCCGGATATGGGACCGAACATCCAGATCGACGCAGCCAGAACCAGTCCTATGGCGACACCTGCCCATGACTGGTCAGCTTTCTTGTCGGTCGCGCCGAATATTGTGAATACGAGAATGGCGGTTGCAATAACCTCGGCGAGCAGAGCAGCCCCGACCCCGAAGCCTAAGCCAGGAGTTGTGTCGCCAAGATTGGTTGCCTTTGCCACGCCGTAGTTGTCGCTGGAAGACCATAAGGCGAGCTGAGCTAGTCCCGCGATTGTCGCTCCGATTAGTTGGGCTATGATGTAGGGTGCGACCCTTCTGGGCTCCAGCCTTTTGGTGGCCCAGGACGCTATTGTGACCGCAGGGTTGATGTGTGCTCCTGAGATGTGTCCTATTGAATAGACCGCGACTAGTAGTGCGACCCCGTGGGCAAGTCCTATGACCCCTAGCCCAGCCGCTGTCGATCCCAGCCCAGCCAAGCTGGTTGCCGTGATAGTCCCTGGACCGACGAGTGTCAAAAGAAATGTTCCGTAGGCTTCGGCCGCTGAAGCTCTTCTAATTCCGTTCAAATTAGAGCCCCATCGTCGAGCTTAGGCTATATAGTGCTTGTTTTTAGCCGCGAAATCTCGCCTGCTAAGGCCGTGGGTATTCATCGGCTCTTGCCGGTATGGTTGTGTACAAGCAAGATTATTTCTATGGTTTCAGCCATGACTAGTGTTGAATAGTCGTTGAGCATGGTTAACAGTTTCACCTGGATGATTGGCGGTCCTCAGGGTAGCGGGATCAATTCCGTCGCCGAGAATTTCGCGAAGGCATGCATTCGGGGCGGATTGCATATATTTGCCAATATCGAATATCACTCAAATATCAAGGGTGAGCATAGCTATTACCGGTTGAGGGTTGATTCGCGTGAGCCCAGATCCCACGTCGACTGGGTAGACCTTCTTGTTGCTCTAGATAGGGAAACGATGTTCGGTGACCTGAACAAGGTTCATCCTACTCATCGGGGTCATCGCCATGAGGTCAGCCCGGGGGGCGGGATAATCTATGACTCCAGCCTCAAATTGCAGCCTGAGTCATTTGGTAGAGATGACATCAAGCTCTTTCCCGTACCCTACATGGATCTACTCATTGATGCTCTCAAAGAGTTTGGAAAAGACAAGGAGCTAAGCAAGTATCAAGTCATGGTCAACACCATTGCGCTGGGAGCATCCATCGGGCTAGTAGACTATGATTTTGACCTAGCGACCGAGGCAATCAAGGAAGGCTTCACAGGACGGAAAGCCGCTCTTGGAGACTTGAACATCAGCGCAGCTCGTCACGGTTACGACTATGCGAAGAAAATGTTCGGGCAGAACGCTTTCCCGATAAAGCTGCGAAAGCAACCCTTAGGCGCGAAACGGATGATGATACGCGGAGTCCAGGCGATCGCAATTGGCAAGTTGAAAGCAGGATGCGGTTTCCAGACCTACTATCCAATCACTCCGGCCACTGACGAGAGTGAGTATCTCGAGTCCCATCAACCAGAGTACAACATGATCGTCGTTCAGGCAGAGGATGAAATATCAGCGATAAACATGGCTACGGGTGCCGCTCACGCGGGTCTACGTTCGTCGACTTCGACCTCGGGTCCTGGATTCTCGCTGATGGCTGAAGGACTGGGATGGGCAGGAATAACGGAGGCGCCAGGTCCTGTGATTATTCTGTGGCAGAGAGCTGGACCCGCCACAGGACTCCCAACGAGGACGGAACAGGCGGATTTGCGGTTCGCGCTCCACGCTGCCCACGGCGAGTTTCCCAGGATCATCATTGCACCGGGAGATGTTGCGGAGTGCTTCTACGATACCTTCGATGCTTTCAACTATGCTGAGCATTACCAGGTTCCCGTAATCATTCTGGCCGATAAGTTCCTGGCGAGCACGTACAAGGACATTCCGCTCTTCAACACGGACGGGATGAAGGTCGATAGAGGAGACCTAGTCCAGGAAGCGGATCTTGCTAAGAGCCCGGACTACAAGAGATACCAGTTTACGGATCTTGGAATCTCTCCTAGAGCTAGACCGGGTCTGAAGGGTGGCGTATTCTGGACTACTGGAGATGAGCATGATGAGTACGGCCACATCACCGAGGCGGCTGACCTCCGGGTCCGGATGATGAAGAAGAGGATGAACAAGATCGAGCTAGCTGGTCAAGTCATCCCTAACTCGAAGAAAGCCATCCTACACGGACCTACGTCTGCACCCATCACCTTGGTCGGCTGGGGATCGACGAAGGGCGCGATCCTGGACGGGATGGAGGATCTCAGGGCTGATGGAATCGAGACGAATTTCTTGCAGATACGATATGTAAATCCGTTCCCGACAGACTTCGTTCAGAAAGTTCTCTCAAGTTCCCGACGCACGGTCGCAGTTGAGAACAACTATTCTGGACAAATGGCCGGTTTGATCCGCGAGAGAACCGGGATAGCCATAGACAGCAAGGTCGTCAAGTTCGACGGTCGACCCTTCTCCCAGAACGAGGTTTATGAGGGCGTCAAGGACGTTGTTAGAGATGGTGCCAAGGAGGTCACACTGAGCCATGCTTGAGCTGAAAAACTATCGGACCCAGGTTCACAATGACTGGTGCCCTGGTTGCGGGGACTTTGGCATCGTAAACGCGATCCAGATGACTCTCTTGGAGATGCAGCTTGAGCCGCATCGGATCGGATTATTCTCTGGTATCGGATGCTCAGGCAAGACACCCCACTTTGTCAACGCGTACGGTTTCCACACTCTGCACGGCAGAGTCCTGCCAATTGCGACAGGAGCCAAGTTGGCGAATCCTAGCTTGACGGTTATTGCCGTTGGTGGAGATGGCGACGGACTGGGAATCGGGGCCGGACACTTCGTCAATACAGGGCGGAGGAATCTCGACTTTACATACGTGCTACATGATAACGGGGTCTACGGCTTGACCAAGGGACAAGCTTCGCCAACCCTCCCGAAAGGCTTGAAGACGAAGTCTATGCCTGCTCCTTCGATTGTTGAAGGTATTAACCCGATCGCGATGGCTATTGCTTCTGGATACACGTTCGTGGCGAGAAGCTACGCGCTTGACGTGAGACACTTGAAGGCGACTCTCCGTGCTGCCATTGAGCACCGTGGAAGCGCGTTCGTGGACGTTCTCCAGACTTGTCCGACCTACAATGACATCAATACGAAAGAGTGGTACGCTGGCGATGATCTTCCGTCAAAGGCACCGCGGTTGTACAAGCTCGAGGAGACGGGTTATGATGGTAAGGTCGCGGACCCTACCGTAAGAGATGAGACTAATTTGAAAAAGGGAAATGCTCTGCTGAAATCTTTCGAGTGGGGCGAGAAGATTCCTATTGGGGTCTTCTTCAAGGTGGAGGTTGCAACTTTTGAGGACCAGCTGGCCAACCGTATGCCTGCTCTGAAGGAGAAACCCTTCGTGGAGCATGACATTTACAGTCGAGACATTTCTCCACTACTGGACGAGCTAGCGTAGGCAGACGATCCCCGGCATTCTCATCGCGACTGCTCGCGCATTTGAGAGCCACCCCCCTGGGAGGGGGGTCGGACTAGTGACTCTTCCAGAATGGGCTTATTTTCCGCGTCTATCATTAATTCTGCGTTGAATGTTGAATCTGTCGAGCGGCGAGAACGAGCAGGTGCCGCAAGGAGAACGAGCATTTAGCGACAAGCGATTATACGGTTGGGGAAGCGTCTCCAGCGTTTTGAAATGCCCGGCGGGGCGGAAGTGGTTAGGGAAAAGGGGCGGTAGACTCAGACCCTTGAGAGTCATTAGAGGCGAAAAACTTGTCATGCTTCAGGTCCTAGAGACTGTAGGGGATCCGTAGATCCTGGCCTGCGGTTCTAAAACCGAGCTTGATAGATAGCGGCGGACGTCTCTTGTGCTCGGATTTGAGCCACCGAATTCGGACTTTTTCCACGGTGCGCCGCGGAATCCGTAATTCATCGCTTATTTCCCGCGGGGGCATCCATCTCTCAAGCCTCCATAGGATTGAGTCCAGCTTGCTGTACTCCAATCCAAGCTCATCTTCGGCGATCTGTCCAGGCCAGAGCTCAGGGCTAGAGGGCTTTGAGAAGATTCTTCGCGGAAGTCCCAAGTGTCTTGCGATATCTCTCACTGCACTCTTGTACAGGTCCGCTATCGGTTGGATATCACATGCACCATCGCCGTATTTTGTGAAGTATCCGAGCATAATCTCACTCTTGTCACCGGTGCCCACGACAAGCCCTTTGCTTGTGTTTGCAAAGTAGTATAGGATCATTGCCCGGAGCCGAGATTTCACATTTCCGTGAGCAATGACACTGTACATCATCCTTGACGGGTGAAGTACCGTTGCAGCGTCCTGTACGAGAGATGTCATGTCAAGAGTCTTGAACTTGATTCCGAACTGTCCCGCAACCTCCTGTGCGTCCTGCACGCTCCTCCGGCTTCTCGTTTCGGCCTCGGGAAGGCAGAACCCAAGGGTCCTCTGTCCGCCAAGAGCTTTCGAGCATAAAGCGGCCGTGACGCTTGAATCGAGCCCGCCGGACATACCGATTACGAGATGTCTCGCGCCTATTCTTTCAGAATGTGTTCTGAGAAATCGTACAATTCTGTCAACAGTCTCGTCTGGTTCTCCGACTGAAAATGGATTGGCTCCCGCCCTCGAGCGCATAGTCGTCCCCCGAGTAGAGGGTGGATAAAGCCCGAATGGTCTAGCTGACGATGCGTGAGTCTCGTTCTTCGGAGCCCAAGTTTCGGAAGAGAGTCGTAACTCGATCTATTGTCACGAAGGGCTCTCCCTGGAATGACGCTTCGCTAGCCGCCTCTTGCACGATGTTCTTCATGTCTCGCGGTGTAATTACGTACTGGTCCTTCACTATTATTCCGCGATCAGGAATCGACGCCTCGTACACTTGGCGTCGCGAGCGGATGATACGCCAGATCTCATCGAACGCTTCCTCTGTGAGTCCGCCGTCGTACTTCGAGATTGACGGGTCAACCTCGACCTTGGACAAGTAGAAGTCGAGTATTCTCTTGACCTCTTCCCTGGTCTTTGGTGGCGGGACGTAAATTATCCGTTTCATTCTGTCCATAAGCGCAGGGTCGATGACGCTGGGATAGTTAGTAGCGAAGATTACTGCTACGTTCCGGTTGACGTGGAATCCTTCACCGAGCTCTGTCAAGATCTGGTTGAGCATTCCTTGAACATCCCGTCCCGCATCAGTAGTGGCCTCCATTCTCGCCCGGCCAATTGCATCTGCCTCGTCGATGAACAGGACGGTTGGGGCAGATTCTCTTGCCAGCTTGAATACCTCTTTGACATTCTTGGCAGATTCTCCGAGCCACTTTGAGACTATTTCGTAACTCTCTATCTTCAGGAAACTGGTGTGCTGCCCGTGTTTGCTGATCGTTCCCGCCACTGCCTTAGCCATGTAGGTCTTGCCTGTACCTGGCGGTCCGAATAGGAGAACTGATCCCGCCTCTTCCAACATTCGGGGGTCGCGAATGATTTGTTCCCTTCTAGTCCTTGTCTCCGGGTCCAATATCCATTCTATGGCTTGTCTCAAGCTGAGCAGTTCCTTGCCCAGACCCACTATGTCTTCATAGAAGACCTTCGGAGCTTTCTCAACTTGATATTCGAGGAGACTCCGGTCCCTCATTCGTTCTATAACATCGACGATAACGCCCTTCGTTGGGGATAATACCGCGTCGACGCTTGTGTTTACTTTGTCTCTTACTTCGGGCGGGATACTCACCTGAAATGCTTGACCGCCTGAGAGTCGGACGAGAGCCGTGTCTCCTTTTACCTCTTCTACGGTGCCAATGGGTCGCATTCCCTGCTTGAGCTCCTCCATCAGATTGTGGTAGCGTCGGAGTTCAGTTTGGAGATATTCTATCTGGCGTTCCTTTCGCGTCAGCTCTTTCTCAAGTTCAAGCGCTGGAGGATATTCTGGCGCGTTTTGCTCAGCCATGCCAGGGTCTGACTACTCCTTGTCCGACCGGAGATAAATAGATATGGGCTATCATGATCAAGCTCAAATTATGTGCTTGGTCCCGTGGTCAATACATGGGGCATGCTATGGAGTCGGGAAGATGCCAATCCCTAGGTAGGTTATTAGAAAGCAAGGAATAGAGAGAGAGTCTGCGGATCAGACACTTGCCTCTCGGACGAGTAATAGTGCAGAAGGTATTTTTTGTGGTGGTGCTAGCTTTTCGAGATTATTGTGTGACGCCGGGCTTTCTCAATAGAAAGCCAAGTCGGGGAAGTTTGAGTTGAATACCTCTCCCGCCGACGATGTCGAAACGCACTAGCCGAGGAATTATCTGACGCCGATCCATTTTCCGGACCAACAAGTATCTGTGGAGCATCTGGTTCTCCTCAACCATCCTCAGTTCGACAACTCCATCGACCAGGCTTTCCACCTTTCTGAACAACTCTGGGTGAACACTTCCTGTGGAAAGGGTCACGATTAGTTTTCCGCCTGCTTTCTTGACTTTTGCTGCGATGCTCTGGATGAAACTGATCGCATGTTTGCTCTCTGTCTCGCTGAATATTGGAATGAGAGAGTCGAGTAGTATGGTTACTTGTCGGTAGCCCAGTTTCTCCATTAACGTTGTAAGGTAGATACTCACATTTGTCAGGTCGTACGGCTGCGGAACTACCCCTTCAGTTACGCCCGCGGTGGCCGAGTAACAGTCCATTATCTCGAGCTTGTTCATCAGCTGATATTTTCTCGGGTCCCAACCAAACTCGTTCATCCTCTCCGTTATGTTCGCAGGGAACGTGTCATAGGTTACTATGATGCACGGCCTAGACCGAGTTAGCTCGTCGTAGAGTATCTGTTGTGCAAGTGTTGTTTTCCCACTGCCAGGGTCTCCTGCGATCAGGATTGAGGAGGCATCTGGAAGGCTTCCGCCCACTAGATTATAGAAATCCTTGAAAGGTGTGGATATCTTCTCCAAGTACTGATTTGCACCCCGTGTAGCCGACCAGTTCTTCCCAGTCGCTATTGGCTTAGCTCAGCGACGGCGGGTATGAATGGGGATTGTAACTACCTTCAACTTTGTTGAAGTACACTTCCCGCGGCACGTTAGCGAAGAGTTAATCAATCATGTTCCGTCTTACCGCGCACCCTCGAATCAGGGATTACGCTAGTTGAAACTGGTTTCATATGTACTTATACAGCTCGCACCAGGGACAACCAAGACCGCGGCTAAGGCCATCTCCAAGATCAAAGGCGTGAAGATGGCTCATGCTGTCACAGGACCATTCGATGTAATTGCTTTTGTTGAAGTTCCAGATCTTACTACGCTTTCGGACCTAATTCTCGCAAAGATTCAGAATATTGAGGGAGTCCAGAAAACTCAAACGGCTATTGTCGTGACGCCGGATGTGCTCAGGCCCAGTCTTCCACGAAATCGAAAGAACAAAAATTCTGCTTAAGGGACAGTTCGATAACTTCTGAACAAGGGGAAGGGGCTCGTCTTGGGCGGACGACTAGTCTGATTCGTTTTCCATCGAATCAGTCTTTGATCGCAGACGAGACTGAAGTTCGAGCAGGTTTTTGAGGATTAGGATGTCACCCAAGTCTTCCTTGTCTGTTGAGCTCTGATCGTTCTCGTCTGGTCGCATAGGGGCCGTCTTCTCGTTGATAGTATAAGTGTTATCAATACTCAAACAGCACGCATATTGATCTAAAATGGGTAAGCCTCGGCAGACTAAGAAACCTAAGAAAAAGAAAGAGATGTAGTGTCTTCCGCTAGATAGTTGGCGGAGGCGGCGGTTTCCGCACCTTGATGGCGAGGAGTATTAGGAAGAACGCTAGCCCGAATATTGTCAGAAGAACGATCGCCGACGTGGTTGTACTGGTTGCTGTGCTGCCAACATTTAGCTGAACCGTGGCTGTTGGACTGGTGATTGCGTTTTCAGACAGGGGACCGATTCTTTGGTTCTGATACTCTACGCTTAGTTGGTAGGATCCTTGGGGTATAACGCCGATCTTGGCGTCGCCTTTGCTATCGGTGATGATGCTTCTGCTCGTCTGGTTAACGAGCGTGATTGTGACATTGGCTCCGCTGATTGGATTATTGTTATTGTCGACTACGTGAACTATTGCTGGGTAAGCTTGAAGGGCGATTGTTTTTGTCGCTGGACCGCTTGTTAGGTCGAGAGTTTGTCCGGAAGGCGTTATTCCGACGGTCCAACCTTCCCAGGTCGCTCCAGTCAACGTGTAGAGATCGTTGGACAGAAATCCTGAATACTGCGTGATGGTAGTTGTCGTGCCAGCTGTTTGGGCAGAAAGACTAACTGAGGCGGGAGCTGGACTCAATGGGTTGCCTGAAGCGTCGTTGAAAGATAGTGTGTAATGGAATTGCTTGTCAAACACGGCCGTGAAGCCAGCTGTCCCAGTGTAGTTGTAAAGAATTCCGCCGGTCGACCCCGCTACTGGAATCCTCAGCGTCGGATTGGTTGTCCAGACAACTTGGTTTGGTGTTCCAAAATAATTAGCCCATTCCTTCCAAACGTAGTGGCCCCCTGTTGAGGATCCAGTGAAGGTAGTGTTGCTGCTTAGAACAGTAATGGTATGAATGGTGTTATTTGCAAATGTGAAGGTTGGTGGAGAGCTCTGAGGCAGGGAGACTGTGCACTGATTTGAGCTACAGTAGGTTCCTGTACCATTGTCTATCTGGACCCAGATGGTCCCGTCGCTTGATGCAACATTCGAGCTGACCGTAACCTGGCAACCCGAAGTACAACCGGAGGTGGCGTATACGTTTCCGATGAGGAGCGGAACTAGAAATGAGGCGAGTAACGTGAAGAGTATCACTGGGGCTCTTGCTTTCACTGTAAGCCTGGCCTCGACGTTGGTCGAGAAACCGGAGTTGTAGGCTTAGAAGCTCTTGAACCATCAGCCAAGGAGGCGGAGTAACATGGCGCTTAACAGGGCTCGCCTTTCCACTCGGTGCTTGATAGGCAGAAGTACAGTCGTTTCGCCCGTAGGTCCTTACGCGCTCTTTTACGACGTTGTTTTATATTGTCCATCCAGAAAATAATCAGCGAACATTATGACGGTTCAGCTTCAGAAGATGAAGATGCTCGTTGCCGGGGAGTGGAAGGACAGCGCCACCGGCGCCAGATCGTCTATTCTTGATCCTTCCAGCGGGGAAATTATTGCCGAGGTTCCTAGGGCGTCTAAGCAGGACGCCAAAGCTGCCGTTGATGCGGCTAGAGCTGCTTTCGGTTCTCCTGAATGGCGGGACATGGATTCCGGGAAGAGGGGTAGGATTCTCACGAAGCTAGCAGGTTTGGTGAGGGAGAACTCGGATGAGCTGGCTAGGCTGGAGACGTCGAATGAGGGCAAGACGCTCCGGGAGTCAAAGGGTGATGTTGCGTGGGCGGCTCGGGCGTTCGAGTATTTCGCGGGACTCGCCGACAAGATTGAGGGCGAGACGATCCCGGTTCCACCTAAGCGGTTGAATTATACGTTGAAGGAGCCGTTGGGTGTTACAGTCCATATTGTTCCTTGGAATTATCCGATTGCCTTGGCCTCTAGAAGCCTAGCACCTGCACTAGCAGCTGGCAATACCGTTGTTATGAAGCCCTCTGAGCTTACCCCACTAACGGCGCTCAAGATTGGTGAACTGGCCCTAAAGGCTGGAACTCCAAAGGGTGTCATGAACGTGGTGACGGGTTCGGGCGCGGAGGTTGGATCAGCGTTGGTTTCTGACAAGAATGTCGACGGAATAGTGTTTACTGGCTCTGGCGACACGGGTCGTCAAGTTATGGAGGCAGCGGCCAAGAACATTACACACGTGGTAATGGAGCTTGGAGGCAAGAATCCTCACATTGTTTTCGCGGACGCTGATCTTCAGAGAGCAGTCAAGGCGGTGAAAGATGGGATCTTTACCAACGCCGGACAAATGTGCTGGGCAGGATCTCGCGCATTCATACACGAATCCATCTACGACGGTTTCGTCAAAGACTTGGTGTCGAAGACCTCCGCGATGAAGATTGGACCTGGAAGCGAGGAGACGACGGAGATGGGTCCCTTGGTTTCAAAGTCGCGCCAAGAGACTGTCCTGGGCTATGTCAAGGACGGAGTCTCGGAGGGCGCGAAACTACTGTATGGAGGCAAGAGGCCTAGCGATCCACGGCTCGACAAAGGAAGCTTTCTCGAACCGACGATCTTCGCTGACGTCACAGGCGAGATGAAGATTGGTTGTGACGAGATCTTTGGTCCCGTGTTGTGTGTGACGAAGTTCAAGAATACTGACGAAGTTGTGGCCATGGCGAACGAGACGGACTACGGTTTGTATGGGGGGGTCTGGACGAACAACCTGAAACTGGCTCACGACGTCGCGTCGAGGCTCGAGGTCGGCGGGGTCGCGATAAACGAATACTTGGTTACTTTTCCACAGACGCCGTTTGGCGGGTACAAGGACAGCGGGATTGGACATGAGAACGGGGTTCGAGCGTTGGAATACTATACGCGGACGAAGAATGTCTCTGTAAACCTCAGCTAGTATCTACTGTGATTCTAGTTGGTAGAAGACTCCTTCCCCAGCCTGTTTGGACTTCAATACGAGTTCCAGACCAGGCTTCAGATCTTTGCGATCGACTTCATTGCTGATGGGTGCGAAAACTCTCATGCCACCTTCGAGTTCTGCTAGACCGAGAAGGTAAGGGGTCGAGTCTTGGAAGACTGGCGGCGCGAAGTATACTTCGGTAAACGTTACGAGT
Source organism: Candidatus Bathyarchaeota archaeon (assembly GCA_005888635.1). Classification (GTDB taxonomy): domain Archaea; phylum Thermoproteota; class Bathyarchaeia; order 40CM-2-53-6; family 40CM-2-53-6; genus 40CM-2-53-6. The sequence continues at coordinate 59,374 of VBAW01000016.1, forward strand.
TTTCCTTTACCCTCTATCGGAACCCACGCGACCTCGCTGCCTCGACATTTTGGACAATCGGCTCGGGGTGGAAAATAGAGCGTACCGCATTCCTTGCATTGGGTTGCCATGATCTGGTTCTTCTCCAGATAGGATACCAATGCTGCGATCTTCGTTTGGGAGACGTAGCCGAAGCGTCCGAATTTCTCGAAACCCAACGCTAGTTACGCCCTGAGAATCGAGACTGCGGAATACATGCCTATTCCCCCAATGTTCTGGGCGAGTCCGATCTTCGCACCGTCAACTTGCACGTCTCCAGATTCTCTCCTGAGCTGATGGACTAGACTGGTGATCTGGGATGCTCCAGTTGCGCCCACTGGGTGTCCTTTGGAGATTAGTCCACCATCAATATTGACAGGGATTTTTCCTCCAAGCTCGGTCTCGTTGGTCTTGAGAAGCCTAGTTCCTTTTCCGGGCCGGGCAAATCCGAGGTCTTCGTAATTCAATATCTCCGTGATAGAGAATGAATCATGAACTTCAGCAACATCAACATCCGTGGGTTTTACTCGAGCCATCTCATAGGCTGACCTGGCCGCGTTCTTGGTGACTTCGAAGCTGGTCAGAGGACCCTGTCGCCCTGCGAGAGACATGGGACTTGAGGCGAGACCGAGACCCCCAACCCAGACAGGCTTGTCAGTTATCTTCTTGGCCTTCTCAGTACTTGCGACTATTAGACATGCGGCGCCGTCTGCGTTGGCGCAACAGTCGTAAAGTTTCAAGGGTTTGGCGACCGGGCGTGAGTGGAGTACCTCTTCGGTGGTGATGGGTTTCTGAAACATTGCTTGCGGATTCTTGGTGCCATATTTTCGGTTCTTCACGGTGACTAGCGCCATGTCCTCCTCTGTGGTTCCGTACTTTGCCATGTGGGCGTTTGCGTACATTGCGTAGTAGGCTGGCATGCTTGTGCCGAAGGGAGATTCCCACATCACGTCACCAGCCCTTCCCATTAGTTCCTGAATCTCTCCCGAGGAGAGTTCAGTCATCTTCTGAACTCCAACCACTGCGATTACGTCGTGGAGGCGTGACGATATTAGCGACCAGGCGATTCTCAGTCCTACGGCGCTTGAAGCACATGCAGCTTCGACGTTGAAAGTGGGTTTAGGACTGAGACCGAGGTATTCTGATACAACGCCGGCGGGGGATCTCTGCTTATCATAATGGGTAGCTGAGCAGACGATCGACCCATCGATCGCCGGAGACTCTAGTTCTGCGTCGTCGAGCGCACTGCTGTAAGCTTCGAACGCGAGCTCTCGGAGGGAAGCATCGGTTCTTTTTCCAAACTTTGAATGCCCCACTCCTACAATTGCTACTCGTCCCATAAACTGGATTCCGAGACTAATTCTGGCTCGTGCTGTAAAAGAAGGTTACTTGGAGGTGGGCTAGACGGCCTCTTTGGATTCAGCGTAGAGGAATGTGATTCCTCCAGTGGCGATCTTCACGCCGTGTCGGCCTGAGTCTCTTCCGGCTTGAGAATCAAGGGCTTTCTTCATGCTGTCCAGATTGTCGAACTCCAGCTCTACGACCTGGTAGTAAGCAGGGTCACCGCGTGGGGCGCCAACGACCTTGTGGACTGTGTACTTCTTGAGTCCCGGCATTTGCTTGGCAATAGGGACGTGGTCCTCCCAGTACTGTTTGTCGAATAGTTCCGGATCCTTAGGTTTACCGAACAAAACGATGATCTTCGCCAGGGGCTCTAGCCTCTAAAAGCTGGTTGCTATGGCCTCGTTTTTCCTGATCTGTACATCGACGCCTTCAACTTCTATCTCGGGGATCGCGGGAACTTTGATGCCCATTTCTTCTATCTCGCCTCTCTTCTTCTCAATCGCCTGCCTCCAATACTTTACCTTCTCCTCCATCGTCAAGCATCCTAACCCCGAGTCTCGCGCAATCTGCTCGAGTTCATGGTCGACTTTGTCAAAATCAGATGGTAGCCGCCAGAATTCGGACTTGTGCTCGTAGAGGAGTGGAGACAAAAAGATGAAGCCTTGTTTCATCTGGCGAGTAACGGTAAGTTTCTGTTCCTCCGTAAACTCTTGGGACATCGCTCGCAAGAGCGCCATCGTCGCTACCAAGTGCCGGGTCTCGTCTCTGGTTATGTTCTGGAACGATTGTCGGTAGACTTCGAGTTTGCTCGTCTGGCGCATTGAGTTGAATATTGTCTCGGCTCCGATCTCTGCAAAGAAAAATCCAGCAAATAGTAGCTCGGGAGAAAGGTATTCCCAGGCACCCACGAATCCCTTCCAGTACCTTCGTCCTTCATCGTAAAGGGTTTGTATGTTCCTCAATGCCTTCTGTTCGAAATCTGATTGGGGCTTGTATCCGTAAGGCCAGTTGGGGCAGAGTTTGTTGCAGGCTCTGCGGCATACTTCATCGTGACGGCATTCGTCATAGGTGATTGATGCGAGCATCTTCTTCGTTGGATCCTCCAAGTTCAATTCTGCTGCTCTTACTATGCCGAAACCGAAGGCTCCAATGCCAGATTTCTCGAAGAGGGCTAGCTTTGACATCCAGTAGGCCTGAGCTATTCGCTCCTTAGGGTCGAAGTTCTTCCCGTCGAGTTCGTCCCATGGAAGGGTCGAGGGATTCCAGTTTTGAGCGAAGGACAGGTCGAATGCGCGGAACATCATCTCGTTCTTGATGGTCCAGTTTCCAGGGAAAATGTTCAGGTCCGCTTTGGGCTTGTCCTTCTGGGCCTTGGGCAAGTTATGTTCGTCTCGGTGATCTTCTCAACATATTACTTAAACGTGAAATCTTGAGGTTCTCTCGTTGACTCATGTTCCTGAGAACTTGGGCTGACGCTTCTCAAGGAATGCTCTGACTGCCTCTAGATGGTCTTTGGTTTTTCCCGCTATATCCTGGTTCTGGGCTTCATACTCAAGGGCGTCGGGTAGTTCAAGCCGGCTAACTTGGTTCACTACTCTCTTTGAGAGTCCGAGGGCCTTTGTGGGTCCATTCGCAAGCTTCTCAGCAACGCTGTTCACGACGTTGTCTAGTTCAGTGCCTGGGACTGTCTGGTTTACTAGCCCTAGATTCTCAGCTTCCTTGGCTCCGACTGTTCTGCCGGTCATGATTAGCTCAAGAGCCCTGCCCGGGCCCAGGGTTCGGGTCAGGAAATAGCTACTGCCAGAATCGGGTACCAAGCCTACCCCGATGAAGGCTTGTTTGAGGCCCGCCTCCTCAGAGGCTATTCGGATATCGCAGGCGAGGGCAATGCTCGCGCCGCTGCCTGCGGCGATGCCGTTGATTCGTGCTATAACTGGCTTCTCCATGTTTCGGATCCTTAGAATCATCGGGTGGTATTTTTTTCGTAGGTGATCGCCAAGGGAGGGACGGGAGTCACCACCGTACCTCTCTTTCAGACCTGAGACGTCTTCGCCGGCTGAAAAGGCTCTACCTGCCCCGGTGATTATGAGACAACGAGTGGCCTCGTCCCTTTCCGCCTCTTTTAGCGCCCTGTAGAATTCTTCTCCCATCTTGTCGTCAAAGGAGTTGAGGGCTGCAGGGCGGTTCAGGGTGATTCTAGTTATCTGTTCCTTCCTTTCGACTAGTATGGTTTCGTAGCCCATCTCATCGCCCCTTGAACTGGGGTGGTCGTTTCTCACTGAAGGCTTTCATTCCTTCCTTCATGTCCTGCGTCGAGAAGAGAAGGTAGAAGTTTCTTCTCTCAAATTGGAGGCCCTCCTCTAGCGAGGTGTCGAAGGCTTTCAAGACTGCTTCTTTGGCTAATCGCGTTGCGACAGGTGCTTTCTGTGCAATCTGCATAGCTAGTTTCTTCGCTTCCTCAAAGTAGGCCTCTATCGGGACGATCCTGTTGACGAGTCCATGCTTCTCCGCTTCCCGAGCAGTAATGGGTTGCCCGGTTAGGATCATTTCCATGGCGCGGAATTTTCCGATAGTTCTTGTCAGGCGTTGGGTTCCGCCTGCTCCGGGCATTATTCCTATGTTGATCTCGGGCTGTCCGAACTTTGCTGTTTCTGAGGCGATGATAATGTCGCAGTTCATTGCCAGCTCACATCCTCCACCTAGGGCGTGTCCACTGATGGCTCCTACGATTGGTTTGGCTGTTTTCTTCAGTCTGTCCCAGAGTGCGAACTGGTTGCGCTGGATGAGGTCGACTGGGGTTGCTTCGGATAGTTCTTTGATGTCGGCCCCGGCTGAGAAGGCATCATCATTCCCGGTCAGAACGGATGCTCTTATTCGATCATCCTTGTCGAACGCTTCGAGAGCCTCGACAAGTTCTCTGAGGAGTTCGAAGTTTAACGCGTTGAGGACTTTGGGTCTGTTTAGACGAATGATACCGATGGGCGGTTCTGTCTCGACTAGTATCTGGCTGAACGGCAAGAGGGATCAGTTTTGCCGATCGTAGCGCGTGTATAAAGCGTTGGGAATTCTCAACGAGTCGTGAAGAATTCGCGGTAGCCTCCTTTGCTCCCTTTTCTTCGTGAGGGATCTCCCAAGTATCCTTGATTCACCATCTCTCTGAGGGCCTTCGGCGGTATCCACTTTTCATCACCAGTAGCTTGAAAGAGCGCTTCCAGGTTGCGGAGTCTTGTGTCAAGCCCTACAAAATCCGCCAGTTCGAAGGGTCCCATTGGGTGATTGTATCCCAATTTCATTGCTAGCTCGATGTCGCGAATCTTGGCGGTATCTTCCTCAAGAAGCTTGGACGCCTCCATGAAAAGCGTGAGTCCCAATCGGTTAGCGATAAAACCGGGCTCATCCCGGACCATGATGGCCGTCTTTCCGATCGTTTCGACGATCATGCCTGCTCTCTGAATTGCCTCCACCGATGTCTGGTCTGTTTTGACGATCTCGACGAGTTTGGTGATTTGTGCGGGGTTGAAGAAGTGCATGCCCAACAGCCTGTTTTTTTTGGAGAGTTTTGATCCGATCTTGGTGACTGTGAGCGTGGACGTGTTCGAGGCGAGCAGGGCACTCTCTGGAGCAGCTGATTCTAGCTTTCCGAATATTTCCTGTTTGAGCAGTAGGTGTTCGTAGACGGCTTCTATGACAAGGTCTGCACTGTTGCAGGCCTCCTTCAAGTCGGCAGCTGGTCGGATTTGTTGGAGAGCCTTGGTCCCTTCTTCTCGGGTTATCTTCGCCTTGGCAACCGCCGATTCTATGCCGTAGGGTCCGTGGGCGACCTCGTCAAGTCCTGATTTGACCGCGGCACGATTCTCGTCGGTCACGGAAACTTCGTGGCCGTGTTGTGCGAAGACTTGTGCTATCTGGCGGCCCATCATTCCGAAGCCGATGACTGCGACCTTCATTTGGAAGAGTTCTCTGCGGCCCTTTCCTTCTTGACCAACGCGACCATTCTCAAGCGTTCTTCTCGCCTTCTCTTCGCATCCTTCCATCGACGTTTCTCATCAGGGGATTCTGGAACGACGTCGGGGATCTCGGTCGGCTTTCCGTTTTCGTCCATAGCAACATAAGTGAGGTATGAGGATCCCGTATGAGTAACTTTGCCAGTCTTGAGGTCCTCTGCTTCAATTCTAACTCCAACTTCCATTGATGTATGGCCCGCGTAGTTTAGTGAGGCTTTGAGCGTGAGGAGGTTTCCAACGTAGACTGGGTTGTAAAAGTCCATCCGGTCCATGCTAGCGGTGACGACTGTCTTTCGGGTGTGGCGTAGGGCTGTCACGCCTGCTGCGACGTCTACGAGTTTGAGTATTGTTCCTCCGTGGACGAACCCCATCGGGTTAGCATCGCTTGGCAGCATCTGTGATGATAGGATGGATTTCGATTCGGTGACCGGCTTCGAGGGTCTCATAACCTTCCGGGCTCCTAGCTGTCGGAATTTAGCCTTGTCACGAGGAAGCACGGGATTCTGTCTTGGTTAGGGTTAGTTCTTATCTTTCCCAGGCGGGCGCGAGATTCGAGTAGGCCCCCGGGGGGCTAGAAAAGATTCTGCTCCTGAGTCGAGAATCTTTTTTTCGGAAAAGAGTTCACTGGCAACGGTCTTTTTTCAAGAACCGGTTCAGGAGCGATTCGAGAACCAGTCTCAATAACGAATTCTGACGCCGTTTTCAGTTACCGATTCCGCTCTTGATTCCATATGATCGGGCTGTTCTTATCCGGAGAAGGATTCCAAGCAGGACAAACTCTACTGCTTTGGCAACGTAGGCTAGCGCGATGTTGGTGTTTGGCGCGTTGACAGCTGCGGATGCTGCCCAGAGGACGATGACAATGACGACCCAATAGATGCCAATTTTGAGCCAGAGATCACGCCGATTGTTTGCTGCTACGAGACCGATGCCACCCAGATACACGAGTCCTATTAGGATTAACGGGACGCCAAGCGGTATTCCATAGACCCATATTCCGATGTACAAGTGAAGAATTGCGGTGACTGCTGCCAATACTAGGGCAACGTTAAGGAGGATCTTCGGATAACTCGTCGGTAGGGCCCCGGCGGTCGCGTCGGATTTCTCGCCTGTCAAGACGCGTTCTACGTGCTACGACGATAGTAGTTCTGGTATTAGGATTAAGCATGCGACTGCTTGGCCAGACCGTTCCCGTGGAAAGCCGTGGCAAGGGTGAACCTCGTAAGCCAGTATGCCTACTTTACAGCTTGGTCCCCGTCCAAGATACGTTCTTGTTTCCTCAACTTCCGCAATGAAAAAGAAGAGTGTTGTAGATATGGTGGGGCCGGTGGGATTTGAACCCACGACATCCGCCGAGTCTTTCGTCTACGGGTATCTTCACGCGCTCCTGAATTTCGTCATCCCGCCAACTGGAGGTCTGCTTACCCGTTGTAATATATTCTGGAGCCCGTCGTCATTCCTTTCTAGGACCCATCTCTTGGAATGGGTCTGGCTAGACTACGGCCCCTCAACTGATTTGAAGGCTCGAGGCCCCACCGAGCGGCCGGCTCGAAAACTATCAGTATAAAGATAACTGAATCGGGCGTCGAGTCGAAGCTGTTCGGACAGTCAATGACTCGTTCTATGGTTGTTCTTTCTGCGCGATGTAAGTCCTTGTCTCAGGGACATACCATCGGGTTGTTTCACGGAATCTGTGCCAGAAATCGTGGAAGGCGGAGAGATCCCGGGATTCGACTGTGATCATTCCGTTGTACGTGGTGCCCCAGATGTGGGCGTATTCAGCGACGATCTCTACCTCCTTGGAAAGGTTCTTCTTGAACTGTTCCCAGCCAGCGGTCGCTTTCTTCTTGTCAGCCTCGGTCAGGGGTCTTACCCGGTAGAAGATCAGGAATGCGAATATCAGAGAATTACACCTTAGGTCGCGCCTATCAAGCAGTTGGGTTAATCTTGTTTTCGCCCTGTGGGAGCTAGACCCGGAAAGAGGCGTGGTTGGGTTACATGCCTCTTTTGTGACGGGATTCGCCACTAGCCCTCAGTGATGATGGGTCTAGGTGTCTAGGGGATTCTATTGCGGAAGGCAGCTGTCATTGTATTCCTCACTCTAAGCCTTCTTGTATTCTTGCCAACTGACGCTTCAACGAATCATAGCAATCCGCTCGGTTTTCTCAACGCAGGACCCGTAGGGACCACCGACTATCCTTGGACGATGTTTCATTATGATGCTGGGCGTAACGGAGCTACTCCTGCTTCTGGTCCTACCTCCGCGAGCCTGATGTGGAGCTACACTACGGGAGGCATCGTTTACGCCTCACCGATTGTGTCTGATGGATTTGTATTCATCCCGTCTTATGATGGTAAGCTGTACGCGCTTGACGAGTACACCGGAGCCCTCATCTGGTCCTTTACGACTGGATCAAATATCGTTGCAACTCCGGCAGTGGGAAACGGCATCGTCTACCTATCGTCCAAGGACTTTACGGTCTACGCGCTTGATGAGAACACTGGTTCAATGCTCTGGCGAATATCGAACGTCGCGGCAGTCGTATCCTCTCCCGTCTTGGCAGATGGCAAGCTTTTCTACGGGACCTTGTATTCTTCATCAGCAGGTAGGGCTGAGTTTCTGGCCCTCAATCCTCAAGATGGAACAGTGTTCTGGAGACAGACTATTTCCGATTATATCGAGGGTTCCGCCGCCGTTAGCAAAGGGCTCGTGTTCTTTGGGATAGGCGCTATCAGCAACGCTGTCGTTGTCGCCTTGAATGAGACGACTGGGAAGTCAGTCTGGAATTACAATACAGCGGTCCCGACTACGATAACCACGGCGCCCGCCACTGCTTATGGCAATGTTTACGTGGGTCTTGACGGTACCAGGTTCCTCGCGCTCAGCCAAGCCACGGGCGGCCTAGTCTGGTCGTTCAACACCCCAAGCGGTTCTAACGCGACTTCTCCCGCGATCTATAATGGAGTAGTCTACTTTGGAACGGGCAGAGGTATCGTGTATGCTCGTAACGCGACTACTGGTGGTCTAATATGGTCGTATACAACTCCTACCGGCGGGGCGGTGGCATCCTCCCCTGCCATAGCTCTTGGATCTAAGACCGTGTTTTTTGGTTCTAACGATCGCTACTTGTACGCGGTCAATATGATGACAGGCACCTTTTTGTGGAGGTACTTGACTGGCGGACAGGTTTCCTCTTCACCTGCGGTGGCCGATACCCGGGTCTTCATCGGCGCTAAAGACGCGAAGGTCTACGCCTTGGGGATAATCATTCCGCCACTGAGCGCTACGCTAACCGCGAGTCCAGCTATCCTGAGATCAGCAAGTGTGTCAAATCTTACAGTGACCGTTAGAAACAGCACGGGCCCGATCACAGGAGCCAATCTAACTCTTACCTCATCAGCCGGAGGAACACTCAGCCAGCCAGTGATGACTATTCCCGGGACCTATGTTGCCAACTTTACTGCGCCCCCAGTAAGCTCGACCCTCATTGATGTAATCCAAGTTATTGCGAGCGCACCTGGCTACCTCAACGCTGTCGCAAGGACGACTATTACCGTGAATCCGTACCCCCCTCTGACAGTCGCGGTTGCCGCGAAGCCCGGGACAACCACCCCTGGGGCGGAGGTTCTCCTGATGATCATGGTGACTAATGGGACTGACTTGATCGCAGGTGCAAGTCTCACCATGACCTCGACATCGGGCGGCAGCTTCTCTGGTCCTACCGATGGTGGGAATGGAAACTATACAGTAATCTACACTACTCCTCTCCAGAGCTCTACTAATGTCCTGACAGTCCAGGCCTCAAAGAACCAATTCAGCTCTGCGCAGGGCCAGGTCGTTGTGACAGTGAACGGGATTCCTGATCTTACTACTGTGAAGGTGGCTGGTCTACCGCTATTCCTATTTGCTGCGGTTGCAGTCCTCATATTCTTCATCCTTATCGCTGTCGCGGTTACGCGGCGGGACAGGTCCCGACCGCACGGTCCGCCTCAACCCTCGTTCACGTATTGATCGGATGGACGGGCTTTTCCGGGAAGGCTTATGTAAGCGATTTCTGACCCGTGGGGTTTAGTGGGGTTGGCGGCCATAGCTGGGAGCTAGGACCCGTACCCATTCCGAAAGAACGAGGAACGCTCGTACCGGAAGCACGGAAGTGAATCTCCCAGGCGATCTCTGTGGTAGTGTGGTGAGAGATCCCACGCGAAGCTTAGACCGCTGCCAACCTCATTTGAAAATTCTGGAAAGTTCTAGAATTTTGCTTCATCGATTTTTTCTATCTTCAGAGTTATGATTGGGAAATCGTGCGTAATCAATCTTTATAACGCGCAGGGGACAATTAACCTTCAGCGCTCGGGGGACATCGGCTGCTATCTGTTGCATTGCTCGATATTTTCAGCCCTCTAAGCCCTCTAAGCAGCATTTTCAACAATCTAGGCACTGTCACTCAGTTAATCTTCACACTCCTGTTTGTCCTTCTCTTCTTCGGATTTGGGCAGAAGCTCCAGATGCGTCAGTACATGTGGGATATTGACAGGGGATTACGACGCCTCGACCTCATTCGGACCCAGGCGAAGGATCTGGCGTTGAAGACTATCAAGGAGATCGGCAAGCCGACCATGGACCCATTGCCTCAACTAAATGTGCTGATGGAATCATTCTTGATTACTCCGGTGGACATGGACCCGTCGGGCATTGTGAGCAAGTTCGACCATCTCTTGGATGTTCGTGATGTGAAGTTCAAGGAGGATGTTCAGAAGATGGCGCCTGGTGCCGACTCCGCTCAGGTCAACAACCTTGAGAACCTTGTCGAGGCTTCTTGGGCCTTGAACACTATTTTCCGGATAATACGCCACTTCTATCTGTTGGGCAAGAAGACTAACAGTATATTCATCATCATTCAGCTTCAGGCTCTACTTCCTATGATTATGCAGGAGGCTGAAGCCTACTTGGGTGCGGGGCGAGCGTTTGCTGAGGGGCAGCCGATAGGGGATGGGCTTGGGCCGCTTGTTGCGTCGAAGTTGATGAAGGATAAGGCTCAGAGGAAGGTCGAGAAGGACATCATGGTTGCTGAGACCACGATGGAGGATCGGAGAATAATTGCTCTCAAGGCCGAGGGTCCGGGGGGGAATGTTGGAAAACCGGGGGACGCCATACAATCCCTCCTCCAAGAGAACGATGGAAAGGTCTCAATGATCGTGATGGTGGATGCGGCTCTAAAGTTCGAGGGCGAGACCACGGGTGAGATCAGCGAGGGGATTGGTGCAGCGATTGGGGGCATTGGGACGGAGCGTTTCAAGATCGAGCAGGAAGCTACGAAACAGAAGATACCGGTCTACGCGGTCATCGTCAAGGAGAGCATTCTGGAGGCGATTACTCCTATGAAGAAAGAGATACTTGAGGCGGGAGACAAGGTTATCGAGAGGATTAAGAACCTCATCGTGGAACGGAGCAAGCCCGGCGACACGGTTATAATCGCCGGAATAGGCAACACCATAGGCATAGGACAGTAGACTGTTAAAGTGTCTCAGCCGAGACCGCGGAGCGGTCCCTCAATAGGAGTAATGCTGATCTCCATAGTCCTAATCATAATCGCCTTCTACACCCTCAACCTCGCACTGTCGACATTCAGTTCAGACGTTACTCTGGCGACGTTGTACTTCACGGTCGCGGTCCTGTCGTTCGGGTTTGTCGTCCTCTCAGTCTTCAGAGTCAGACGGGGCTACGCGTTAGCCAACCCGGCTCCGCTCAAGGTCATGTCGATAGTGAAATGTCCACAGTGCAGCTTCAAACAGATCAAGAATTTCGCGGTCGGCGATTTTGTCTTCAAGAAGCTGGGCATGTGTTCCCAGTGCGGGGTCGCAAGCCTCTCGATAACAGGCATTTACTACGACGGACCCACACGCCGCTAGCCGCATGCGCGAATTGGACGCCTGGTCCAATCCTGGGTTGAACTCCACTTCCCCCATCATACGGTTCTAGCTTGTAAAGTGTGAAGGACTTTTTTTTGGGTTCTGACATGCCCCGGGGTCGAGAAATAGTTAGTAGAAAAAAGAAAGATAGTGAAAAAAAACAAAAATTCCGCGGTAGCAAGAGAAGGGGAAGTCCGGCAAGGGAAAGAAGTATCTGCGACGCGAGACTCGCGCGCGTACCTTTTTTCTCTAGGCCACGCGGAGTGTGCTGCTTCTTAACAGGATCTCATCATCACGCATCATCGCGTGCTACGTTACTCCAGCCTATCCTTGCCTCTATTCTGGAGCCTCAGGTTGTTTCTAGCCGTTTTCCTAGGGACAATCAGGTCGATCACGCTTGTCTGCGATAATGGGACATGGGTAGAGGCTGAACGTTTGGGTCGTCTCTTAACGGACGGTTGCCAGCTAGCACCGAGTGGTGCTGGTGCGTCGGACCCTCGGATTGGTTGTAGCTTCCTTATTGTCCTGTTAGGATGGTGCAGTTGTCGTGGTTTACTATGACAGTGTGTTCTGATTGTGCTACTGGGTTGTTGCTTGCCTCTATCAGAACTGGGTAGGCGCTTATGCACTTGTTCCGGATTAGGTCCTGAAGCGCCTTTTTGCCGACTTCTCTTGGGAATCCTTTCTCTAACCATCTTGACGCGAATGGTAGGGTTGAGAAATTGGCTTGTATGAAGGCGAGCACTTTTTTGGAGTCTTCTGAGGTTGCGCCTTTTGGTTTTACGAACCTGTAGATGTAGGCGCTTGACCCGTTGGTAACCGCTCCTTGGGCCTTGGCTAGGGTCACGAAGGGTTCGATCGCGAAGACTTCGCCTTCTTCGATCTTTGTCCCGTTCATTCCCATCGCCGAGACGCTGGGGACGGATTTTCCTGCGTGTATTGTGTATCGTTCGATCTTGTGGCCGGTCAAATTGCTGATGGGTCGTAGGCCTACCCGGGTGATGGTAGTCTGGACTATTCGTCCTATCTCAGATAGTTTGACGCCGGGTTTGAACGCACGGATCGCATTCTGGAGAGCCTCGTCTGCAGCCTGGGCTAACGGCTCGAACCTCGGGTCCAAGCAGACTGTGACTGAAGTATCCGTGACATAACCGTCGACATGGACCCCAAAATCCACCTTCACCAGGGAAGCGGCGGGTATTGTTAGGGTGTCACCGGGAGGCGAAGTGTAGTGTGCTGCAACTTCGTTTATTCCCACGTTGACGGGAAAAGCGGGTCTCCCGCCAAAGTCCCTGATCCTCTGCTCTAGTCCTTCACAGATCTCGATGGCAGGCTTGCCGTACTTGACAATGCCTGGGACTTCCTTACGCAGCCTAGCTACGATGTCGCCTGATTTCTTGAACGAGTCAAGGGCTTGAGAGTCGAACAAGGGCTGTGTTAACTGCCTGACGGTTTAGAGATTTTGCTCATTTCACTTATCTCGTGGGAGTTAGTAGATTCACTATCTGACTCACGAGCATTGTCCCGGGACTATGTCATAGTTGTAGGCTGATCCGAGTTTCGTGGTCTGGTACAGATCTATGGTTCCGCATCTTAGCAGGGCTGCAAGACCGTTGCCTGAACTACCTTCCAAGTACAAGAAGACCGCGTAGGACTGTTGGTTTGGAATGCTAATAGAATACCTTCCAGCAGCGTCGATTCTAACGGAATAAGGAAATTGTGAAAGACTGTCAAAATTTACTTGATACGCTGATTGAATACTTACGACGCCCGAGACGTCAATTGTCAACGGCGGAATCAGGAGATACGTTAGTGCTCCAGCCATAACTAATACCACAACAGCCAACCCGACGACTCTCAGTCGTACATTAGTCCTCTTTCTGACCGAGACTCGTAGGCGAGTTGCGGATTTTATCACCGGGTATGCGTGTCCCTAAGTAGGCCTGTTCTGATTTAAACCGCGCTGGTCGGAAAGGAGGACGGCCGGTTAGAGGACTGGGAAACACGGGTCGAAGGATCCTGGTTGCTACGATTTGCTGAAGTCGTGCTTCCACATCTCTCGTGCGAGGGCACCATCTTTCTTGAATAGATGTACCTGAGCCCTCGCCTTCTCTCTCCGTTCTCTATGCTCCCGCAAGAACTTGGTCACTTTCTCGACCAGGATATCTTTCAGGTCTCCTGTTAGCATTCGTCCGCCCTTGTATTCTGACCGGATTTCTTCAATGCGTTTGTCGTCGGGTTCGAAGAACATGTAGAGCCACTGGAAGGGAACGTCAATGTCAGGGTTGCCGCCGAGTTTGCGGTGTTCTTCGATGGATGCTTGTCCTCCTGAGAAGGCGTGTCGGTAGATCTTGTTCCGTACGGTCTTGTCGTCATCGTTGAGATAGATAGCGGTTTCGGGTTTGGACGAGCTCATCTTGTCCTGTATCCCAGTCAGGGGTGGGAGGAATTTGCTGTGGATAGCGGCTGCTTTGTGGTATCCGAGCGGTTCTGCGATGTCTCGTTGTATTCTCCAGTACGGGTCTTGGTCGATGGCTGAGGGTATGAGGCAGCGCTTCTTCTGGAACAGGCTTGGAAGGATCTGTATTGCGGGGTAGAAGCTCATTCCGATGTTGGTCTCGCCGGTGAAGCCGAAAACTGACTTCGCGGTGCTGTAATTTATTCTCCGAGCGATCTTCAGGATCATAGGGTAGGCGTGGCCAACGAACTCTGTGTCTTGAAAGATGAACGTCTTGTCAGGGTCGAAGCCGACGGCTGCTACTTCGAGGGTATTATCCTGGGCCCATTTCTGTGTATCTTCGTAGGTGAGGCTCCGCTTCTCTTCAAGGAATTTCTCATCGTCAGTCATCTGAATGTAGACGTTGACCTTGAACTTGTCTTGAAGCCACTTGGTGAAGTAGAAACTGAGAATATGGCCGATGTGCATCGGACCACTAGGGCCACGACCAGTATAGAGGAAGAATCTCTTGCCCTTGTCATAGTCGTCTAGGACAAAGTTCAGATCTCGATGGGAGAAGAAGACCTGACGACGCACGAGGTACGCGGCGTCGCTCAGGATTCCTTCGAGTCGTTTTGCGAGCTGCCCCGCAATATGCTGGGTTCCGAAGTCGCGGATCAGCCGTTCATAGTCGACTTCGCCAGTGACTTCCCATGGAGTTACGACGAATTTCTTGTCGACCATTACTCACTCATCTTTGGGATGGGCTATGTCAAAGATAGGTTGGACATTTCTACTTCGAACGCTGCAGCTGGAAGATTCAGCCCCCAGGATTTGATGGCTCGTGGATTTAGCTCTCCTATGATTCCAACCTCTTCTCCATCTGATAATATCACCCCGCACCTTCCTGATAGGAAACTGGGATGCTCAGTCTCTTTGATCTGGAATGATCGACCTTTGCTTTCTGCCAACGCGTCAAAGGAAGAACGAATTTCGGTGAATCCAGCGTTTGCATGGACGGTGACCGCGGCTAGTTTCCGGCTTTCTTGGATTGGATGGATCTGATTTTCTCCGCGACTGATACATGGTCCAATTTCGAAGATTCTTTGAGGATAGTCAACATGTGTATTGTGAGAGAGAACCTCTAGAAGGCTAGGCAGAAGCCAGCGTCTCAATACGGTATGGGTAATCATTCTTGGATTCAAGAGCTCAACAAGCTTTCCATCACTCTGCTGCACTTTGTTTGATACAACTGCTGGCGATGTCAACGCGTAAGTCAGAACCTCCTGGAAACCTAGTCCGACCATGATTTCAGCAACACTCTCGGTCTCGTCTGTCTCTTTCGCAAAGTTTCCCCCAGTCCAGATCCTGGGCCACTCAGGCTTCAACTCGTTAATGTCCATAGCAATTGCGATGTCTTCGATGATGTCCACAGAGTGCATAATGTCAGTTCGGTAGCCGGGAATCTCCAATTGGATTGTATCGCCTGTTGCTCTTCGGACCCCGTATCCGGCTCGTTCAGCAAATCGCGAAGCCTCCTTGAAGGTAAGGGATGTCCCAAGAAGCGAGTTGATGTAGGACAGGCGAATGCTTGCCCGTGTTGGGCTCAGGTTCGGACTAACGAGTATTCGTGGGGAGCCGTAAGGGTAAGTTTCGAGGCAGGTGTAGATTTTTCCTCCTCTCTCCGCAAGAGTTGAAACCACGATTTTCAGAGTATTATGAACAGTCTCAGAATTCGTACCCGTAACTTCAACGAGAGTGTTTTTCGTCTCTGTAGTAATCCTCCCGAGATCGTTAGAATTGATCACAGGGGGTAGCGAGAGGACATTGTCAGCGCCGTCGACAAGTATGGGCCATGATTCAAACTGGGAAATTATTTCTCCATATTCTGCTCCCTTCGGATGGCTCTCGACTATCTCTCGGAGACTCTGTTTCTTCTCCGATCCTAAAGGAGTGAAGGTGATAATGTCCGGATTGGCGACCGTATATGAGAGTGGAGATTGTATTAGGTCGGCTTGGTAGAATCCTATGGAAGCTCTCTTTCTCTTTCTCCCGTAGGTCTGGTCGAGTTTTTCCTGAAGATTGATCCAGCTCTTCAACGCCTCATCGGTTGGCCGTAGACCCTTTACGATCGCGGTCGAGATGAAGGGGCGAATCGGCTTGACGCGCTTGTCGATGACAACTTTCAGATTCGACCTCCCGAGCACCCGTACCTCTTTTGTTCGCCCGCCTCCCAAGTAGCCCCTAAGGGCCCTCGCGATTCCTTCGACAGCCCAAATGTCTGGACGGTTGCTGTCTTTGACCTCGATGGAAACAATGTCCCCTTCAAGCGATTCCACATCTCCTTTGACGAAGGCGAAGATCTCGTTGAGACCCTCTTTGTCCCGAGGCACAGTCTTGCCAAGCAGACCCTCTAGATCGGTGAGTGAGAATTCGACACTTGGCGTCTTTAGCCCACCGTCTGGTCCCTAATCCATTCTAGGTCCGAGGTGAACAGTTGACGAATATCCTGGATTCTCCTGCTCATCATATACAGCCGGTCTATCCCTAGACCCCAGGCTAGGACAGGAACCTTCACCCCGAGGGGTTCTGTGACTTCCGGCCGGAAGATTCCGCTCCCTCCAAACTCCATCCAGCCGAAGCCCTCCCGGTACGCCTGCAACTCGACGCTCGGCTCTGTGAACGGAAAATAGTCAGGCTTGAACCGGACCTTGTCCGCTCCCGCCACCTCCTTCGCGAACATTTCTAAGATGCCTAGGAGATTCGGCAAGTTCAGACCAGGATCGAGAACAATGCCTTCAGCCTGGTTGAACTCTGTAAGGTGGGTCTTGTCCAGCATGTCTGGGCGGAAGCATCTAGCGATGGCAAAATATTTTCCCGGGATCTGAAGATCCTTCGACAACATGGTTCGGACGCTTAGTGCTGTTCCGTGGCTTCGCAGGATGAGTTTCGACGCTTCGTTTCTAGAAAACTTGTAGCGCCATCCAGTCGATCCTGTCTTCCATCCGTTCTCATGTGTCTGCGCTACTCTATCCACTAAGCTACCGTATTCTTCAAGGCTGGCTCTTGACGGGTCCTTGAGATAGTAGAGATCGTGAATCTCACGCGCAGGATGGTCCTGAGGCATGTAGAGACAGTCACAGTTGATGAATGCTGTCTCGACCAGCGGACCAACTGCCTCTCTGAATCCTAGGGCGACAAGCTTCCTCTTCACCATCCTCAAGAACCGTAGGTAAGGATGATACTTACCAGGAAAAGTCCGCGGGACGGCAGACGATACGTTGTAGTTTCGAAGCTTGACCTTCTCCCACTCACCGGAGACAATCATGTCGCCAGTTAGGGAGCTCACTTCCGGCCGGGCTGCCTCGCTCGTCCCAATGCTCCGTCCGGCGTCGGTAATCTCGACCTCACGATCATTCCTAGCCTGTGACTCGACAAGGTTCCTCTTGGTAAGCCGCAGAGCAGCTTCCTTCAAAACTTGTGGAAGTTCCTCGAGAATCAGAATATCATTCTTTAAGCGGGCGAGGATTTCTTCCTCATCATCAATCGGCGCTTCGCTACGCGCGACAATCACAAGGTCTGATCCTGATTTTTCGATGGTCCCCCATTTCTTCCGGCTGATCCATCCAGTAGCTATCGAGCCGTATTTCTCTGCCAGCTTCGAATGCTGAAGAGCCTCTCTTAGGCTTAGGCGTCCGCCGCGATTCTTGACCTCGAGTAGGATTATTCGCTCGGGGAGTCCCACTAGGGCGAAGGTTCTTCCTTCATCCGTTAGGCTCAGCTCGGTTTTCTTCTCAACCTTCTCCTTGACGAGCTGGCTCTGGGAGAGATTCAGAACAGCGCGCGCGACCGCGGAATCCGCCAGACCAGCTTTCTTCGCTAGGTCTTCGATAGGGGCTTTTCCACCAGAATCGATGAGGGTCTTCAGAACTCTCGCCTCGTTCTGGCTAATCTCTACCAAGAAGGCAATCTCTCCAAGCTACAGTTTTGTTGGGGTCCCGGTTCCGAGCTATATTTGATTTCAAAAACCGGTCAACCGCATTTCAAAACTCAACCTTCGTGAAGCCGACATCTATCGGATCGTATTTGACCTGAAGAGGATCCTCTAGCCTCCAGTCCTTCACAATGACTTCACTATTCGATTCACTGTCTCAAGTTTGAACCTTGCATCTTCACCGCTCGGAAAGTATGGGTAGACTACTGGAAGCGTTACTCTAGCTTGCCTGAAAGCCTTCACGTATTGAACTAGTTCGTCGCTCTCAGGATTGGCCAGGCTTACTCTCAGTAGCTCTTTGGGCACGTTGACCGGACCATTCTTCCATCCTTCGTTCTCGTTGAATGTCGAAATCGCTTTCGCGATCCCGTCTTGGACGAACATTTCGTGGTACTGAGGAGCAGAGTCGTAGCTCAGAAACTCCTGCAGCATCAGCCTCTGGGCCGTTTCATCATCCCGCGAGGAATGGAAGATCTTCAGATAGCATGCAAAGTCAATTCCCTCGCCTCTCTCGATCCTCGCCGCCTCCACCAGTTTGGAAGCATGCTGGGGAGAGCAGAAATTCAGGAGGAGACCGTCCGCCTTAACGGCTGCACGTCTGGCGATTCCTTGTTTGAGAGTTGCAACGTAGATTTCTGGAGGCTTGACTCCTTGAGGAAAGCTCGCAAATCCCTTCTTGAGTTCGTCGAGTCGTTCAAGCATGGCGCTCACAGTCTTTCCGGGTTGAGGGCCTGGAGGACCTGTTCCAACTCCTAGGATGAGGCGGCCTGAGGAGAGAGCTTGGAGTGTCTGGACCCTTCGGGTCAGTAGTTGTGGATCATGTTCCAGCAATCGTATTACCCCGCTTCCCGAGTGGACCCTTTTCGTTAGAGCGAGAATTGACGCTGCAATTTCTAGGGATTCATAGCCGACCCGCATGTCAGGAACAAAGATGCGTGAAACCCTATCACTCAGCTCCAGCGCGACTGCTGTCTCTCTGATTTCCTGAGGTGAGAATACTCCGGGTCGGAGGGCGAACCCTATCTTTTCTGAACTCAAGTTCGTTCGAAGGAATGCTACGAGACAATAAACCGTTCGGAAAAGTCATACAACAGATGCATGTGACGCGACTTGTGGCGTGTGACTGAACTTGTGCTCGCTGGGTTGAACTTCACTAAAATTCCAGCTGTGTCGCGTTTACTCTTGTACGGATTGACGAACAAGAATACGCTTGGTTCCTTGGCTGTCGTTCTCGTGGTGTAGCTGCATTCGGAACCATGCTTGCCTTCTATGAACAACCAACCGCCTGCCCATGCAACAGCTCTTCAAGTCCAAATCCTTGGTATCCGTGCATACACAACCCCTGCCCCAAAGAAACATTGACTGTTCAATCTTATCGGATCAACACGCCAACCAACCTTACTCTGAACATACTTAACGCGGGTGCCTCTCGAAAGCTCTCATAGCGTATTATGTCAAAGACTCCACCGGCGTGCAATTTGCAAATAGCAATTGGTCAGGACCGACGATCCCTCCAGCCGTAGCTATCTCCGTCAACATACTCATAGACGGACGAGCTTTCACATTCCAGACAGGAATGTCATACACTGTGACGATTGTAGACTCGACCTACGACCAATTCGCCTTCACTACAAGCTAGCGCTTGCGAGTATATAGAATTCTATATCCGGATGTCTCACGTGCACCCGCTCTTCTTGTAACCGCGATTGGCTATCGTTGAGCCTTCAATGTCTAAGTTCCAGCAGTCATAGATTTGATTCTGTCGAGGGCTGTCTTACGCGGCTACCCACAAAGAAGGCAGGCCTCGAGATTCAGGCAAAGGTTTGTGATAAATGCGGACAGCTCGTACTTACCTATCGCCAATCCATGAGCTGCATAGTCTGCGGTGGACCGCTGAAACCAGTCAAGAGCGCACCCTGAACTAAGCCATAACAAGTGATCTGAGTCGCCTCAGTGGTCCCAGCCTAGCGATCTTTGAATTTGGTTCGTGAAGAACGGGGAATACCAGACTTCTCAGTGTCTTAGGGCTGCTTGTATTGAGACGGTCAGTTGTCCATCGGTCTCAATTGTATCCAGCAGGTGAGTGTACGCTGGAATCGGATTGTGGCTTCTATGCAGATACGAAAAATGAATTCCGTTTACTTCTGTACGAAGGGCCGTATACGCCTCAGCTGCGATGCGGATCCCACCTCCAAACGGGTTCCGGGAGAGGATCTGTCTCACCCTTTCGGGAACTGGGATACCAAACTTCTGACTCACGAATAGTAGATTCTTCAGCCCAGACGGAATGGATACTTGTACGAAGATTGGTACTCTCAGACCTTGGGATCGAAGCTTATCGACGTGGTCGAGCACACTTTCATCGTCAAATGCGGTGTTCGTGACGATATAGTCTGCTCCAGCATCTACCTTGCGGAGCGTTCGCCAAGTCTCTCGTTCCTGATCCTCAGCATACTGGTTTGTGACAGCCCCGATGCATGGGTGCTGACCGTCGAAAGTTGATAGAACTGCTCGAATCAGATCCTCTGTCTTTCTGAAATCGTAATCCTCGATCCGGTGTCCGGGGTAGGGGTCCCCAAAGACGACTAGGAAATTGTCGAGACCCTTCTTGAACAGTGATCGAACCAGGGCTAGGTCCGAGCGACGAAAATCTCTGCATGTCAGCGAGGGAACCGCCTCAGCCCCCGTCTTCCTGACTATTACTGCTGAAGCGAGACTCCTTGTCTGAGGCGTAACTCTGAATCCTGTTGGATAGCTGAGATCGTTTTCGCCATTTCTCAAGGCGGGAATAGTGATGGCGTCAACGCGGCCCTGCAGAATTGGCAGGTGGGCCGGTATGACGCGGTTCGGGATTAGCTCAACCGTCACAATGCGGTGACTATTCGCTGCATCCGAGAGTCTCACTGGGTCGCCTCCCTGGCGAGCTCTGCGCCCTTGACAGTGCTGATGAGCTTCGCAAGAGTCACCTCCCAGGTCCTGGTTCTCAGTCCGCAGTCTGGGTTGGCCCAGATCTTCGCCGGATCTCCTACGACTTCTGCGGCGTAGAGTAGTCGGTCGCGTACGAGTTCGGGCGATTCTAAGATATTTCGTCCAGCTTCCTTTCCCGAACCGGATGGGACGTGTCCCGAAAAGTCGTGAACGTGGACAACTCCGACGCCAAACTCGCCGTCATAACCATTCTGGATGAAGTACTCCAGGTCCCGGTATCCTTCCCGATGCTTAGCATCAATCCCTAGACTCGTACCGTCTCTGTTGGCGAATTCTAGTGCGAGATGGGTGCACTTGTCGAGTTTCGGAGCGTACTGTGCTAGTACTTTGTATCCTATCTCGGAGGGATAGCATGTGTGGTCGCTGAACTTGCAGTTGAATCCTCGAACTGTCTCATTCCAGCCCTCGACAAACAGGTCCATGTCCGCGGGCTCAGGGTGAGTCGTGATGGCTGGCTCATCGATCTGGATCCACTCAGCTCCAGCATCGACTAGGTCGCGGATCTCGGGCCGTATCACTTGTTCGACGAAGTCGAGTAGGAACTCTCTCTTCGCCTCCTGCTTCTGCTTCTTGAGACTCAGGCCGGTTCGTCCGCCGGAGTAGTGGCCGCTGAAGGACCAGTCGACTAGCGTGTAGGGTCCGGTAATTGGGACGTTTAATTCTCCCTTTGCATTCTTCTTGACGTCGAGGAATTCTTGGAGATAGATCGGGTGCTTGCGGTGAATCTTGGACTCGGCGACTGCCTTGTTGAAGTACTTGTAATCGAACGACTGGACATGACCGAGGACTCTCATTCCCTCGACACCCCGGATCACGTGTTCGTACATCTCGACCCTCTGTTGTTCTCCTCCAACGCCGACATTGTCGAGACCGGTCTGCTCGAAAAGTCTCAACCCATAGATTGTGGAAAGCTCTAGGAGCTCTCTAACGCGATTATTCTGCTCCTGCGCGGCCAGTAGCTGCTTGGCTCGGTCTTGAAAGTCTGGGATACCTAGTCGTTGTGCCCATTCTTCCGCTTCCACTAGGTCTTTGCTCGAGAGTGGCTGGGTCAGGCCCTTGGTTCGCCATCTGGGCTTCGCTAAGCTTCCGATCTCTTGAACAGGATACAACTTCGACATTTACCGAGCCTCCTCAAACAGCCTCGTAGCATCGGCAAGAGCTCGCGCTTTGACGTCGGCTACTCTTCGCGGAACGAATTTGAGGTCGGAGTTCGGGACGAGGACAATATCTCCGCCGATGATGTGTTTCGATACACGTGTCGCGGTTTCAGCGATCCACTCCGGATTCTCCGCGTTTGACTCGCGTCCGTCTATGATGCCTAGGGCGAGCTTCTTCGTCGTCTCGATCTTCAACTTGGAATAGTCTGTCTCGAACAGATCAATTCCTATTGTGTCGACGGGGAGTTTCAGAAGATCCGGCAGGATGGTCGTTGCGTCGCCGAAGTATGTGTGGACCGAGAACTTTGCCTGAATACCGTCTACTGTCTCCCTAAGAGCGGCCAATGCATTGTCGAGTTCATTTCTGCCCAGTGCCTGTTCTCTGTAGGGTCGATAGACGAGGCAGGGCTCTGACAACTGGAATCGCGAAACACCAGCATCTTTCAATCGCTTGATTATTTCATGTTCAGCCGCTGCTATGTCGGAGAGAAGATCGGATTGACTTGTGTAGTTTAGGTTCTCTGAAAGTTCGGAGAATGTATATGGTCCGGGGAGAGTTACTTTCCAGCCCTTGGTTCTTGGTAGAAGGTCAGTCCGTATGAAATTTTTAGGTTCAAAAGCATGGACTCCAATTTTCCCTGCGATGGTCGGTTTCTTGTAAAACGTGTTGGTGTCGAACCATCGATCGTAACGAGTTCCGGTTGTAACGCCGTCCAGAGATTCTACAACGGGTCTTAGTTGGTCCTGCCAGGCGAAGGCTCCATCGGAGAATGTTTCGAAACCCGAGTCGTCTTGAAGCTTGACTAGCTCTAGCGTGTCCGTTTCGACATGTCTCTTTACAGTGTCGAGATCGGTTTTTGACCTGTCGTATGATCGTGTGAGTTCTATGAGTTGTTCCGAGCGGGGATAGATTCCACCGAGCTGGGCCTTGGGAGACATGACTTGTTCTCGTAGCTTTCAATTATTCCAATTATATAAGTTCTGTTGTACCAATATTCCGATAGGAATTACATATTCGTTCAGGATTCTATTCCGAAGGGAATATCTCATAGTCAGTAGATAGTCTAGAGTAGCATGCTTCCTTCACTCGACGAGATCCCGAAGAAACGCAAAGCACTAGGCTTAACGCAGTCCAAACTCGCTCAGCTAGCGGGAGTCAGCCAATCCATAATCGCAAAGATCGAATCTGGAACGGTGGACCCCTCATACTCGATAGCAAAACGATTGGTCGAGGCTCTCGAGAAGGAGAGCATCCAGACCTCGCGACCCAGAGTGAGCGAGATCATGAGCAAACCCGTCATCTCTGTCTCCAAAACCCAACTAGTCCGAGACGCTGTGGATCTGATGAGAAAGCGAGGCTACTCACAACTCCCTGTGTTCGACGGAAACAGGTGCGTCGGAAGCATCTCCGAGAAGACGATTCTAGACCGTGCCGCCCGCGGAGAACCGCTGGAGTCTCTACTCAACAACAGGGTCCGGGACATCATGGACTCGCCGCTCCCAACGGTCAATGACGATACGCCGTTGGAGATGGTTCTAGGTCTCTTGCAAGGAAATTACGGGGTCCTCGTAACCAAGGGAGAGAGCACCATAGGGATACTCACAAAGTCTGACATTTTGAAAGTTAAGCAATAGCACCCTACTGCCTCGTTTCTGGTCGCGCAGCTACCCTGACGGCCTCATGATGTGGAATTGTTTCCTGTGAAGGTTCATGGTAGTAACAGTATCCATATCCAAGATTGCGCTCTGCTTCCTCTCGGCTCAAGATTACCAGTCAGGACGCTTGTAAGTGGATGGGGTCACAAAAAGGAAACGGATTGATCACATGCTAACCATATTCGGCAAGAAAAAGAAGGACGATTCCAGTGTTCAGATAGACACTGGGACGGTTCCCAGTCAACCACCTTCTCAAACACCGTCGATGCAACCACAGGCCCCTATTCCCACAAACACTCAGGATCAACCCCCGACCTGGCCAACCCCGGGCCCTCTAATGGGCCAGACAACTCCGCCACCTCCCGCACCCTCTATGAGACAAATGAGCCCGGGACCTGCCCAGGGACCCACGCCTAGACAGCTGCCGCTCGACGCGTCATTCCCTTCGGAAGAAACGTCTCTATCGAGAATCCTACAATCCCTACTCCAAGACATCCCAACGGCTACAGGGTCCACCTTCAGTGCAATGCGGGAGAGCACTCCCGAATACGTTGCACCTCGTTCCACACCTCCCAGCAGAGCTATGGTGATTGGTCAGAAGGACGATGAGGGAGGATGGGAGGAACAAGGCAAACCCTCGCCGAGCAAGCAACCACCGAGCATTCCAAGCGCACCCACCTTCAAACCAGCGAACACACCGGGAACACAAGCTCCAACGGGAAAGGCTACGACTACGCCAATTCCTCAGCCTGCACCTCCACCGACTCAGCAAAAACAAAACCAGCCTACTGAGAAGCCGCAGGATAAGACTACGAAACCGGACAAGCCCGCGAAGGAAGCTCCGCCTCAGAAGCCGAAAAAGCCTCCTCAGAGTTTCGACCACATTTTCGAACTAACTCAAGGAAACTTGGAGAGCCCGGGTTTTGTCATCATCAACGGCCCGCCGGGAGCTGGCAAGACAACTCTCTGCTCAGGCCTCACAGCCAACTATCTGAAAAAGGGAGATCCGTGTCTCTACGTGACATATGATCAGACTCCCACCACTCTCCGTGAACAGATGAAGAAACTTGGAACGGATCCGTCGCAATACGAATCTCAGTACCGGTTCATCATCGTTGACGGTTATGCGTCCCAGTCTGATACGTTCAGTATGGAGGCAACTTACTTGGACCAACCTTTCAACTTCGAAAACATTCAGGATACTCTGGTCCGAAACAGTCAGGTATTCACGGGAGAGAAGATCAGAGTCGTCTTCGACTCGATCGACAAACTAGTGACAAAGATTCCGCAGAAAGACTTCGTCAAGAGCTTCACTGAACTTGCAGGCAAACTCAAAGACTCGGGTGCCACGCTAATCGTCACCGTCGATATGTCTAAGCTTCCGAAGGACTTGGCCGGCTCCTTGACCGACATGGCAGACTGTGTCGCTGACCTGTCAAAGGACGATTCGGATCCAACTGAGCGAGAGTTGAAGATTCAGAGACTCAACCAAAAGTCTGCAAAAATCGATGCTGAGACGTTCGAAATCGATTCTACGAAAGGACTAGTTTTCGTCTAGAGCCGTATCTTCCACTCTAACAAGCGAATCTATTCGCGGCCGTTCAGCAGGCCCCCTTCCTACGGGCAGTTAGAGGAACTTGTTGCCGATGCCCATGGCCTCGTTCGTCTTCGCGATAGACCTGCGTCCCTCGCTCTCCAATCCGGTAAGCGCCCGTACTGCGTCCACGTTCTCTGGGACAACCACGCTTTCATTGTGTACCTGATACACCATGTTCGCCTCGCCGTCCGTCACGTCAAGGATGTCCTCCCAAAAGGCTACTTCCCACATATCAGCTCTCACCCGTCCCAAGTCCCGCATCATCTCAGCCACCGCGTTCATGCTATCAACTCCATCCGAGGTCCGGACTGGTGCTAGCCTCGGCGCGCTCTTCAACGCCTTGAGCACATCCTCTTTCCCTGGGTCCCCTTTCAATTGGACCATTGCAAAGTGCAAGTGACCCAGGTTGAACGGTCCCCTAGCAGCCATCGTCGTAATGTTTAGTTTCGGAATGATCGTCTGTGCGTCTGGACCCTGGTGTGAAGGAATGTGGGCTTCGGGGATGACAGTATTGATGAGACCCGTCTTGTGGCTCTCCCACGGGTCAGTGCCTCTCCTGAACAAGACAACCCGGGCCTTCTTGACGCCGATAGTATTCTGAAGAGTTCCAACAGTTCTACAGATTCCAGTGGTGTTACAACTCACAACGCGCGTCGCTGCTCGGTTGAGATTCTCCTCGTAATTGCACTGGGCGACAAATGATGATCCTGTCAGCTCATGTTTCTCTCCGCCCTGGAAAATTGACTTAACGCCGGCTTTGTCGTAGGAGGCCTTGTTCTTTGCCCCTAATCCCGCTGGAGTACAATCAACAATTACGTCGATCTTTCTCAATAACTCCTCAAGCGTCCCGGCAACCTCAACTCCCGCCTTCTTCATGTCCGGCAGTTTTTCTGGAATTGAGGCGTAGATCTGGTAGCCCTTCATCTGACCAAGCTTGACTCGGTAGTCTCCTGCAACATCGGAGACTCCGACAAGTTTCATGTCGTTCTGTTTCGAGACAGCGTCAGCGACTCGTTTTCCGATGACTCCGAATCCGTTCACTCCTACCCTGACGGCGGTCTTGGGCATTTTTGATGATTCTCTCGAAAAGGGATTGGTGCGGCTCGCTTTTAGCCCTAACGGGCAGAAAAGTGGGTCCGGAGACGGGCTTTAATACTAGCCCGCCTGTTTGGAAGGGTAAGCTTACAGCTTAACAGTATAGTGAGGAATTTAGGAAGGTCAGTGAAGTATGGAGGTTAAATTTTCATGGTTGAACCGTCGCAGTACGCTTCGACAACAAAATACATAGTTAAAGCAAAATTCGATGTCCAAGGCGTCGTAGAGAAGCCTGACGTAGTTGGTGCCGTTTTCGGCCAGACAGAGGGCCTCTTCGGCCCAGACCTTGATCTTAGGGAATTACAAAAATCCGGACGTATAGGCCGGATCGAAATTAATCTAGACTCGAAACATGACAAGACAACAGGCTCAATAGTAATCCCGTCAAGCCTCGACAAAGTCTCAACGGCCATCATCGCCGCTGCGATCGAGAGCGTTGACCGCATTGGACCCTGCGAAGCAAAGATCAGCCTTGAGAAGGTAGAGGATGTCCGGGAGGAAAAGCGCAAGGCAATACTGACCAAAGCCAAGGACATTCTCCGAAAATGGGTCGTAGAATCCTCACCCAGCACCGAAGAGGTCGTGAAGGAAGTTGCAGGATCCCTACGCGGAGTCGATGTCATTGAATACGGACCCGAAAAACTCCCGGCTGGACCCGAGGCTGAGAGAGGAGACATCATAGTCGTAGAAGGCCGAGCGGACGTCATTCTTCTCATGAAGGTCGGCATCAAGAACGTAATCGCACTCAATGGCACCAAAGTTCCGGAGACAGTCATCAAGCTCACCAAGGACCGAGAAGTCACAGCGTTCCTAGACGGGGACAGAGCTGGAGACCTGATCTTGAAGGAACTCACTCAGGTTGCGGAGATCGACTATGTGGCTCGTGCTCCATTCGGGAAAGAAGTGGAAGAACTCACACCCAAAGAGGTCATGAGAGCCTTACGCGAACGCGTGCCGCTAAACATGGCAAAGCCAATCGAGAGACCACAATTTGCTTCCAGACCCGAAAGAACCGAACGTCCTTACCAAGAGAAATCCTATACCGAGCGAGCCTATGGTCCAAGAGAACAGGGCTACGGTCCACCTGAGATCACCGTTCGTGCCGCTACTCCGGTCGAAAAGCCGAACTTACCTCCACCAGTCTTCGACGCCGCGAAAGACCTCCGAGGAACTTTGGAGGCTGTTGTCTTCGACGAGGCGGGTAAGGAGTTGTCTAAGATGCCAGTAAGTGAGCTTGCGGAGAAGATACCGAGCCTTGAAAACTCTCACCTTGTTCTCTTCGACGGCGTGGTCACACAGAGACTTCTGGACATCGCCGCGGGAAAGGGCATAAAATACGTGATTGGAGATCGAGTATCAGACGGGGCAAAAAAGCCAGCTAACGTTAGCGTTCTAACGCTCAGCGATCTATCCTCGTTTGGTCCCAACTGAGAGACTAGTTTGGGAAGCCGGGGCCGCTAGTAATTGCTCCGCTGACACACCGAGAATCTCTAGGATACGTGCGGCAGCAGGCACAATTTGATTCCGGACATAATAATCGTAGTCCACGTCCTCTATTATGACCTTGTAGTGAGGCTCCGCTTTCTGAAACAGTTTTCCAGATCTCTTCGTTATCACGAAGCCGACTTTGTCTCCTGCCGTAACGGGCCAGCCGTCTTTCGCCATCTTCTTCGCGACTTCCACATGTGGAGCGTTCACCTCGTACGCTTCGACGGGCTTAGTCAGAGTCTTCCACACAACGAACGATGATAAGGGCAGCTTCTTCGATTTGAGATTCCTCGTCAAGTCTTGAACATAGGCCGCCGCTCTGGACGGGTCAGCGTCTTCTAAGACCATTCTCAGAACCGTGTTCTGTACGTCCCGAGCTAGGTTCGACCAGTCCCCTCTGACCGCCTCGAGACCTATGACATCGATCTGACCATCGATTCTTAGGCCTGCATATTTTTTCTTGGCCTCCGTGAAGAGTATCCTCTTGTAGACTTCAGATAGGTTGATTTCGAGTCCTAGCTGCCGATCGATCTCAGCCTGGAACTTCTGGACAAGTTTCTCATCGTAGTTCACGAAGAGACTGTCCGTATCACCGTAGAAGACGGTGAGTCCGAGGCTCTTCGCGAGCGAAATCGCGCGGTTGATCGTCTCTCTTCCTAAGGCAGCGGCTGATTCCGCGACCTCCTTCGAATACCAACGTGCCCCAGCCCAGCCCGCGTAGCCGTAGACAGCGTTCGTCATGACTTTGACGGCCTTCTCACGAGCCTTTAGCAAAGGATACCTCGAATCGCTCTTGGCTGTGCGCTTGAGCTCGGCCTTGGTCGTCTTCCTGGCTTCGATGAGTTTCGTGAGAACTATTCTGTAGAACCCGGAGGGACTCTTTCTGAATCGGTGTCTGACTTCAGGGACTTCGAAGACATCCTCAGTCTCTTTCCCGGTGACGAGTGTATCGGGAGAAATGTTGTACTTGATCATCAAGCTTGGATACATAGACGAGAAGTCGAGACTGGCCACGTTATCGTGTAGCCCTACCTTCGGCTCGAGGACAATCGCTCCCTTGTATGGAATAATCGGCTGTTCGGTTCTAGAAGGTATTAGCTGGCCGAGATTGTGGGTCTCCATCATTAGGTAGTTGTCGACTCGGAATCCCACGGCCGCAGCTATCACTTGGTCAGGGGGCAGTCCCGAGAGTGCCGATATCTGGATGACATAGTCGATTGCCTCTTCCCCGATCGCTAGGATGGTTTCGGTTTGTTCTTCCATATGTTTGACTAGGATTTTTCTCTGGTCAGGTTTTGACCAGTAGTCGAGGTTGGCTGTTTCATCGATCGGTTTCTGATTTGGTGATTGGATTCCGAGATATTTTGCGACGTTCTCGACGGTCTTGTTCTTCACCTCGTACAGGTCCTCAGCGAAATTGAGAAGGTCAACGTTCGCACGTCCGATCAGCGAGTAGTGCCCGTAGAGACTCTGATGTGGCGGACCCTCATCTCGGCCGACTCTGAGCGGGGTCTTGGTCTTGTTCGCCCTCTTCACAAGATAGGGCCAGCCGATACTGTTTCCTTCGAAGCTCAGAACGAAGTCTGGATTGATCTTAATGACGTCTTCGCCGAACTTCTGAATGGTAGCTTGATCCGAATCGGCGTGAGTCAGGAGAGCTTCGTTTGCATTCTTGTCTGTTCTCCAGCTAATGATCTGGATCGGGTCCCGTATCGGACTAGGTGCACCCGTCTTGCTGACGGATAGGAGTGAAAAGGAGAAGAGATCTAGGCTAGGCGGTTCTTCTTTCGGGACGGGGCGGGGATGGTCTGTTGCTGTTAGCGTTTCTTGGACGCTGAACTTGTTTGGGTCTATCGTTGAAACAGTAGTGTCTGCCTCGTACCACTGGCAGGGCTTGATCCCGTGGTCGTACTGGTACTTGATCGCTAGTCGGAGTTTCTCTTCGTAGGTTGCTTCAGCGCCAGTTTTTTTCAGCGTTTCTCGTGCAGCCCTCTCAAGGAACTCTGGGTCTTTGCAGAACACCTTGAGGACGACTCGTTCGTCGGCTAGAAGTTTCTTTTTCTCAATCGTAGCATTTTCGATGGTGGGATGAGGTTTTTCTGCTTCCAGCTTTTTCCTCAGTTCTTCCGGGTCCTCCTTCTTTCTTGGTAGGAGGTAGAAGTAGGCTCGGTAGTTGTCGATGACGAGGACCCGTTTTCCTTCGTGGGTGATGCCCCAGAGCCAGATCGACGATTTTCCTTCGTAGGTCTCATGGTTGAGGTCGAGAAGCCAGAAAGTCTGTTTCATGCGGACCCTCTGTCTTCACGCCTGCTTTCGATCTGGACCATCCACATCACAACGATTCCCGCTATGATCAGCGTAAGTCCCGATGGGAATGAGCTGGCAGCCAGGCCCAATAGCGGATTGTAGGCGCAACCACTAGCCGGACAGTTAGTCGGAGTGTTAAGCCCGATGAACCCGATCATACTCAAAATTGCGCCGATGCTAACGA
This sequence comes from Candidatus Bathyarchaeota archaeon, assembly GCA_005888635.1. Classification (GTDB taxonomy): domain Archaea; phylum Thermoproteota; class Bathyarchaeia; order 40CM-2-53-6; family 40CM-2-53-6; genus 40CM-2-53-6. The sequence continues at coordinate 89,553 of VBAW01000016.1, forward strand.
AAGCGAATCCCAAGGTCTGGAATGAATGTCTCCAAGGAGGCACGGGGGTCATTCCGGTCCGACCAATCGCGACCGCTTGAGAGTAAATGGTTTAAATTCGCCTGTTAGCGTGGGGGCTCCTTGGATAGTTAGCGTCATGGCGGAGAAGGCGAAGCAGCCAGCAGACCACTGGGGAATCGCTCACATCTACTCAAGCTTCAACAATACCATGGTTCACATTACCGACTTGACTGGAGCAGAGACGATTTCTCGAAGTGCAGGGGGTCAGCATGTTAAGGCTGATCGATTGCAAGGGACCCCTTACGCGGCGATGCAAGCAGCTGCGGCAGCTGCAAAGGTTGCAAAAGATAAGGGAATCACCTCTCTCCATATTCGGGTTCGAGCCCCCGGAGGTCACGGAGCCCGAACCCCAGGTCCAGGTGCCCAGGCAGCGATCAGAATGTTAGCCCGTCATGGTTTCCGGATTGGCAGAATTGAAGACGTTACGCCTGTCCCGCACGACGGGACTCGCCGACCTGGTGGCCGACGCGGCCGACGCGTCTAGCTCCCTTGGAGTTTTCCTCAACGTCCTACGCCTCTCAGATCCGGAAGATAGTGGATAAGCATCAGAAGTGGCGGGCTGAAGAATGCCTGAATCTGATTCCTTCTGAGAACGTGACGAGTCATACTGTTAGACAGCTTCTCTCAGGCGATATGGGGCATCGGTATCGGGCTGATGATCGGTTCTACAAAGGGACCAAGTTCATGGACGAACTCGAATCCTTTGGAGAGAAAATAGCCTGCGAAGTTTTCGGTGCCGACTGGGCCACGCTCCGGCCACTCTCAGGACACATGGCTGATATGATCATGGTCTCAACGCTCGCCAAACCAGGCGGTTCAATTCTAACCGTTAGTCCCGCGGATGGAGGCTATCCGGGTCTAAGCGATCAAGCTGGATATCCAACATTCGTGAATGTTCGGAATTTGTATTTTCCTTTCGATTCGGAACGGATGAACATTGATGCAGAAAAGGCTCGCGGGTTGATAGAAGATGAGAAGCCCTCACTCGTCGTCTTCGGCCAATCCTTCTTCCTATTCCCACATCCAGTCAAGGAGCTCGCAGAAGCCTGCAACACGGCAGGATCTCGGGTAGTCTACGATGGCTCCCACGTGCTTGGATTGATTGCCGGAGGCGAGTTCCAGAGGCCGCTTCAGGAAGGCGCGGAACTCTTACTGGGATCAACTCACAAAAGCCTGTTCGGTCCACAGGGAGGAATAATTGTTGGAAAGAAGGAGGTTGAAGCCGAAGTGAAAGGCCGACAGTTCCCTGGTCTGGTAGACAATGCTCACTGGAATCGAATTGCTGCATTGACCTATGCGCTGGACGAGGCGCGTAGAAACGGTGGAAAATATGCGCCACGCGTGATTGAAAATGCCAAGGCCTTGGCGAAGAGTTTGCACGAGAGAGGCGTGCCCGTAAAGTGTGCAGATTACGGGTTCACCGCGTCCCACCAAGTCTACCTGAACATGAAAGACGAGAAAGAAATCGACAGGCTAACCCAGCGGCTGGAGGATGCGAATATCATCGTGGATCGCGGGATACGGATAGGCACCTGCGAAGCCACGAGGCGTGGAATGAAACCCAAGGATATGGATAGGGTAGGGGAACTGATAAGTCAAGTTTACAAGGGCACAGACCCTGCAAGGATTCGGCCGCAAGCCACGAGGCTGAGACGAGGATTCAGTTCAATCCTCTACGCTTAGACGGAAAAAAATCTTGGAAACAGGTTATTATTCGGCCAGCCGTCTCGTCTAGAGTATGTCTCTACCTAAGCAGGGTGACACCGTGAAGGTGACCCTGTTGAATCGTGAGACGATCGAAGGTGTCGTCGAATGGGTTGATGGCAATGGTCTCTGGGTGAAAGGAGCTGAAAGGTCGAGATGGGTCCCTCTGGAAGCCTTTACCGCGCCGCATGAGTCTCATCCGATTGATACCAAGGAAGAGTAGTCCGCAGCCTAGCATCGAGAAGAGGCAGAATCTGAGAGCTGAACCAGAACCTTGACCCTCCCGTTCAGCCTCGCCTGGGCGTTGTTCACCGTCTTCGAGAAAGTCGTGCTGAGACTGCCGTGGCCGCTAAGACGATTTGTGATAATGCAGTTTCCTGATGAATTCGCAGCTCAACAAGTAGTTGTTCGGTCTAGGACTCTTCGATAGAAGACTCGCGTTTCCAGACTAAGATCGCTCCGAAGAATCTGACGCTTGCGCTCTCTGGCTCTGTACCTGGGTCGTTAAATCCAGCACGTTCTTCAGTTCCTTTTTCAAGATAAGCGGATCGTGGTTGAGGTTGAAGTAGTCTGCGAAAGTTATCGTTGTCCGCAGAAGCCTTGAGCGTCCGATCTTATCATAACTGATTAGATCCATCTCCTTCAACTGTTTGACGTGTTGATACGCGAGTTTTCCTCTAACCCGTACGACATGTGACTGAGGAATCGGCTGTCTGAGAGCTATGAACGATAAGGTTCTCAATGGACCTGGCGTCAAGAGAGGTCTGTTTGAGAGCTTCCTCACGTGCTTAGCAAACTCTGGCCTGAGCTGCATCACAAACCTTCCATCTGGTAATTCTAAGACTTGGACCGGGCTGTCCAGTTTGGCATAGCGTTCGGCTATAGCTCGTGCAATGGATCGAATCTTCTCTTCGGACCTTGCACCTATTACTGCTCCGATCGTCTTGAAGTCTAGCGGTCTTCCCGAAACGTAGAGTGCTGCCTCACAGAGCTGTTGTTGAAGCAACAAAGATGATGCCTTAGCTGCTGGTTCAGTCTGAGACTGGGTTTCCATTGTCTATCACTTCGATCCGAATATCCCCAAATTCTTCTGTCTGAACTAGACCAACCTTTCTTTCTATGGCGAGGAATAGAAGCATGATGAACATGCGGACCGCTTGCACAGTATCCCCCTTCCCCAGCAGCTGCAGAAATGAGAGGCTTTCGCCTGGAACCGTCTCTTCCAAGAGTCGGCTGTAGAAAGCGTTGATCTCGTCTTCAATCTTCACAAGCCAATCGTCCGCCTGTTCAAACACGGCAGGCGTACGGGACACCAGCTGAGCAGTCTCAGACGGCAGCAGCCTCTCGGCCCTGAGAACGTCAAGTATTCCCTTGAGAACCTCGTCTAGGGAGGTTGTTGTGGACTGGAATCTGATCGGGAACGCCAAGGGGGGAGGCACATAGTCCGTGGGTCTTTCAGGTGGAGGCCGCGGTGGTTCCTCCATCTTCAGGACGAGTTCCGATTTCATCCGCAGAAGGACTGCAGAGGATAGTAGTGCTGTTCCTGAGACTGAGAAGTCTATGAATCCTCGAACTTTCATCTCCTTCATCAGACCCGTCAGAAGCTGGGACAGGTTCACATCCCATGGCTTGACACGATGCAAGTGGAGCAAGTCAAAGAGTACAGTGTACGGGCTTTTGAGCCAGTAGGTATCCTGTTCCGTCGTCAATCTTTGACTCCGCTCTTGTTCGGTAGGGAGATCACCTGGCTCTGTCCCTGGTCAATGTAGACTCCGAAGACTCTGTCCGCACGAGAGATCGTAGTGTCTTTCAGAGAGATCACAACGAACTGGGAATCCATGCTCTTGGACTTGACTAATGTTGCCAGCCTCTTCGCGTTCAGAACATCTAGGTGGGCATCAATCTCGTCCATGATGTAGAAAGGCATCGGATGGATCTGTTGCAGAGCAAGTAGATAGCAGACTGTCGAGACCGATTTTTCTCCGCCACTTGCGGCTCCAATCGTGAGTTCGGTCTTTCCGGGGAATTGAAGGAATACATCTAGCCCTCCCTCGAATGGATTGTCGGGACTATCTAGCGCCATCCTTCCATTCCCGCCGTTCGTGATGTCGGAAAAGATTTGGTGGAAAGTATCATTCACCTTAGTGAAGGCGCCCATGAAAGTGTCGAGTTTCCTTTTCTCCAGTTCATTCATGAAATCTAGAATTGCCAGCTTCTCCCTTTCAAGATCCCCTATTCGAACTGAGAGGTGCTTGTATCCGTCCTTGATCTCTTCATAATGCTGGACCGCAAGCTGATTAACCAAGCCGATCTCAGCCAGCTCCTTCTCGAGACCCGACTTGATTTTCGTGGCATCCTCGATAGCTTCTGGCGTGGTTTCCAGAGGCTTCTCAAAGCCGAGATTTCGCAACTGTGCAGTCAGCATTGTCAGCTGCGTCTCTAGCTCTCTGAGGCCTGCCTTCAACTCCGAGACGTTGGAGTTGAGCGGGTCCATTCTATCGATTAGTTGCGAAAGGGACTTTTCTATCTCAGAGAATCTATCTTCGTACTTTCTCCTCTCCTGACCCACTGATGCAAGGGCGTCTACTAGTCGAGCTTTTTCTTCGGTAAGCTTACTCATTTCTTGTCGCAGCTCTTCGGATTTCTTGTTCGCCACCTCGACTCTTGATTCCTCTCGTCTGATTTCAGTCTCAAGGGCTCTCAGTTGAATCCGTACCTGGTCGTAGCCAGGTTTGAGAGTGTCAAGTGTGGACTGGGTAGAGGCAACCTTGCTGTCCAGCGCCAGCTTCTCGCGCAGCAGGGTCTCTGCTTCCGCGACCGCCTGATCTCGTTCGCGTTCCATCGCCATGATTGCGGTCCGTCTCTGTTCGATCTTCAGCTTGGCTAGCTCTTCCTCGCGCATCGAGAGGCGTCGTTTTATCTCGCCTTGCTTCTGGGCTATTTCCTCTAGTAGTTCCTGTTCGCGCTGCATCGAGTTCTGGAGACTATCGATTCTCTTCTTCGTCTGTTGCAGCGACAAACGGGTCCTTTCGAGGCTACTCTGAGCCATCTCGACATCGCGCGTGAGTGCTTCCCGCGTCTTGCTAGTGGAAACCCTGTCCTCTCTAAGTTTGACAATCTCGGATTCTAACCGGTCGAGTTCGGATCGAGATCGCTGAACAATAGATTCTAGCGACTTGACCGTTCGCTCAAGACCCTCAAGGACGTTCGACCTCGGGATTAGAGTGGAAGCATCGAAGGGGGCTCGATAGTAGCCACTTTCGAGACCTCCGCCCGGCTCGTAAAGGTCCCCGCTTGTCACGACGCATCTCAGGCCCTTTGCGGCGCTCAGGAAGGCCGCTCGCTGGTTCGTCGCGAGCATTGTATCGCCAAAAACGAATTCGACCGCCGAAGCTAATCCTTTCTCGGACTTGATGACGCTTGAGAGGGGTCCCACGATCCCGGGAGTCTGCTCATACTCATCGTTCATCGGGGGTACTTCTAGGTCATCGAGAGGAATTATCTTGGCTCGACCGAGTCTGGTCCGTTTTAGACTCTCGACGCATTTGATGGCGACTCCTAGGTCCTTCACCACGAGGGCTCTCATCCAGCCCGCGCTCGCTGCTTCGATTGCCTTGCTGTACTCATCGCTGTACTTGATCAGCTCTTGTAGTCGCCCGAGGACTCCTTTGAGCGCTCCTTCTTCCGCCATCTCCTCTAGCTTCTGTAACGCCTTCTCTTCTGCCTGAAGAGTATCTGCAATATTTCGCTGAGTGTTGAACTCGGTTACAGTTACTCGCGCTCTCTTAGCAACATCGAGAGCTTCGTCAATCTCCTTGTGCCGCTGATCCTTGAGCTCAGTGTACTCCCTTGCCTTCTCTTCGATATCCTGCAATCTCTTCGCTTCCTCCTTCCCGAGCTTCTCCATCTCTCGAATTCTCTTCTTCAATTCCTCGGCGAGCTTGGAGAATTCTTGGTGGCGAGCCTCGAGCGTCTGCAAATGACTCGCAGTCAGGTCTAGTTTCGCCGAGCTGCCCTTGCTTGTTGCAATGAAAGTCGATAGTTCTTTTTCTAGTGCAGCTATTTCAGCATCGAGTGATTCGTGGATCTCTGCGTCAGCCAATAGAGATTCTCTGGCGTTTTGCAGAGCAGTGTTGAGCTTCTCGGCTTTGGCGTTTGCTTCCCCAAATCTCGCCTCTAAGCTGGCTTTCTGAGCAGTTAGGTTTCTGAGGGCAGTCGGGAGTTCTTTGAAATTGTTCTGGATTTGTTCTCCCTGATTCTGTAGAGACTCGATCTGCTTAGTTCGGGTATTCAGAATATTCTTGGCTGCTTCGGCTTCTGCTCTCGCTCTGACTACTCCATTGCTAGCCTCTGCGATCTTCCTTTCAGCGTCGAAGAGTTCTTGATTGCCTTGGGTGACGGTGAGCTCTTCAAAGTGGCGTCTATCCGCCTCAACCTTGGACCTCTGGCTGGTAAGTTCATCCCTCTGGTGCCTTAGAGCTTCGAGGTTCTTCTGCTCAACTTCAAGCTCTAGGGAGGCACTCGTGCGCTTGTTTTCGAGAGCCACGATTTGTGAGGAGTAGATTCGCGCCTGCTGGTTGCCAATCTCTTTCTCAAGAAGCTTGGAACGTAGAAGGTCATTGCGTTCTCGTTCAAGCCGTTCTATTCTGTTTCTTACGTCTTCGACCTTGCCTGCTGCTACTCTCAGGTTGAGGTCGGCTTCTGAGAGCTGGACTTTTGCTTCGGCTTTCTTGGTTTCGAAGACCCCCAGTCCAATGAGGTCTTCCAGGATCCGTCTTCGTTCTTCCGTGCTAATCTCTGCGAGACGAGTGATTGAATGTTGAGCGATGAGGTTGAAACCGGTTACTTGGATGTCGCCGGAACTGAGAATATCCTGTACTTGCTTTCTAGAGAGGCGCCGGCCGTTCATTCGATAGATACCCTCCCCACCCTTGGAAAACTCCCGTGACACGGTGACGAGGTCTGAGTCTACAGGAATCTTTCGGTCGGAGTTGTCGAACTGGACGGCTACGTAGGCCGCTCTGGCGTCTCCTGTGCCAGACTTGTGGACTAGGTCTGAGAGGCTTCCCCCTCTAAGTTCGCGGGGGCTGAGCTCGCCGAGCGAGAATTTTAGCGCGTCCAGGATATTGGATTTTCCTGAGCCGTTTGGGCCGGTGAATACTGTGAAGCCTCGGTCTAAGTTGACTGAGACCTTCTTGTTGAAGGTCTTGAAGCCTCGGATGTCGATTCTCTTGATATAGACCAAAGGCCCGGGCCCTGGAACAGTTCTGACTCTAGTTAGATAAGTCCGTCCGTCATGAGCGAGGGCATTGTAGCCGGTTTGCTTATCGGCCGAATCTTCGATGGCGCCGCTGATAGAGCCGTATGGCTCGGAGAAAATCGATCTTCCGGAACTCAGGCCAGTAAACGTCTTCGAACACCAGCTCACTGTAGGCTGACTGCCAGAGCAGGAATCCGCTCAGACGCTCTTCGCCCGAAGTTCGTATGACGAGATCAGGGTTCGGATTTGGCAGATGTGCTGTGTAGAGATACTTGTGAAACGTATCTTCGTCAATCTGCTGCGGAGAGAGATTTCCCTGATGGACATCTTCTACTATCTTCTTTGTAGCATCGACTATCTCTGCTCTTCCTGTATAGGCGATCGCGAGGTTTAGGAAGTGCTGGTCGTACATGCTCGTTTCGTCTTCGAGACGTTTGAACACATCCTGAAGTGTTTCAGGCAAGAGATCAGTCCGGCCGATTGCTTTGACTCGTACTTTCTGGGAGTGAAGTCTGCTGTCCCTTCCCAGTTTCCTGGTCTCTTCTTCGACGATCTTGAGAATCGAGTTTACCTCGTCGCTAGGTCTTGAAAAGTTCTCGGTGGAAAACGTGTATAGCGTGAGTGTCTTGATGCCGTATTCTAGGCACCAGTCAAGAACTTCTTCGCCGACCTTTGCCCCTGCCCAGTGTCCGGCGGTGGAGTTGAGAGCCTTCTCTGTCGCCCATCTTCGGTTACCATCGAGAATTATTCCGATATGCTCCGGCATGGGGCCATATTTGATCTGCTCGATCAGATACTTCTCGTAGGCCTTGTAGACCCCTGCGAATCTGAGGAGGCTGTTTATCATTAAGCGATTTCCTGGGTTTCCTCTTTCCTCAGTTGAGCGTGTGCGAGCGCGGTCCCGCAGGGACAGTCTTTCCTAGACTCGGGTATTTTTGCTATCGCTCCAGTTAGGATCTTATTGAGCACTTGGCTGGTCTCGTGGCCCTTCTCTTCTACTTCTCTTGCTGATAACGTTCTCTGAAGCCCAGCGGCCATGTTGGATACGAAGCTTATCGAAGCATAACACATCTCAAGCTCGCGGGCGAGAAAAGCTTCGGGGGCTCCAGTCATTCCGACTATTCCGCACCCCATTGTACGGAGCATCCTAATCTCTGCTGGGGTCTCGTAACGGGGTCCTTCAGTACACGCCATAACTACCTCTCTAGGAGGGCTTCTGCCTGTTGCCGCGGTCGAGGCGGTCAAGACTTCTCGGACCTTGGGGCAGTAGGGCTGAGAAACGTCGATGTGGGTAACTGGCGAGCTTTCGTAAAACGTTCCAATTCGGGACTTTGTCATGTCAACAAGGTCCGAGGGGACGACGATTTCGCCGGGTGAGAGTTGCTGGTCAATCGCCCCGACAGCGTTTGTTGCCATAATGCGTTCGACTCCGAGGCTCTTCAGCCCCCAGATGTTTGCTCGATAATTCACCTTGTGAGGAGGGCTTGAGTGATTTTCTCCATGTCGCGGTAGAAAGACTGCGGGTCTCGAATCTACTTCGCCGATCGTAAGGCTGGGAGTTGGTCCGTAGGGTGTTCCTAGGATTTTCTGGTTTCCTTTGAGGATGGATTTTACTCCTGAGCCGCCGATGATGGCGATGGGACGCTTCACTCTTCTGTTCCTTCGTAGAGTGCGCTGAGTTCTTGTAGCGTTAGCTTCCCGCCCTTACTGAGCTTCTTCTGAGCCGTGTCCTTTAGAGCATCCTTGAGTGCTTCTCCTTTCTGACGTTGCTCTCTCCGCTCATCATCTGTCAAGGTATTTCTTAGTTGTAGGAATTTCTGATTCGTGTCTGCTGTTCTCCGTTTGAGGTCGTCGAGTGTTTTCTGCTGTTCTTCGCGTCTGAGTCTGAGGGTTTGGAAGGCTTCTGACAGTTGGACGATGTCAGCGTGATGCTTCTGGCTTTCAGCAGCCAATTCCTGGACTCTCGCGTGTATCTGGTCGGCTTCTTCTCGTTGTTTCGTGATATCGTCTCTAAGCTTGAGGACTTTGTGGTAGCCTGTGACCCGGATCTCCAAGCTCCTAATCTTCGTCATCAAGCGTTTCTCGTCATCCTTCCCAAGCGGCGAGGTCTGGACCTGCCATTCCAACGCTGCTAGCTCCTTCTCGGCGATTGAAGCGTGGGGCCGGTCGCTCATCTTCTTCAAAAGTTCCCGAAGCGTTGCGAGTCTCGCGCGGGATGTGTCTCGAAGCTTGTCACGGGTCTGCTTGAGCGCTCGGACGGTGTCGTTCAGACCGTCCCGGGTCTTACGTAGGTTCTGTAATTCTTCCCGGACTTTTTGTAACTTGATCTTCGTCTCGTTGAGTTGGTCGAGGCTCTTTGAATGCTCGATTCTCAACTGTTGTCTTTCGTCGTCGAGCTTGTCGATCTCGCTCACTTCTTGGGACTTCCCCGTGCCTGGATGACTGGAATGATGGAAAGGTAGATTGACCGCCTTATAGGGATTGAAGCCGAAAATCGGGGACGGTTGCAGACTCGTCGGCAATTGAGAAGGTAGGCGATCGTCTCAGTCTGATTGGGACGATTCACGTGGATCCTAAGAGCACCAGCTTTGTGCGGGAAACGATTTTGGGATTGAAGCCGGAGGTAGTAGCGTTGGAGCTGGATGAGGGGCGGCTCATAGCGCTTGAGAATCCCGGCAAATCCTCAGGTCGTGGTGGCGGAGGGTCTTTCTTGGCGATGATGTTGTTGGAGAGGTTTGCGGGTGAGATGACGGGTTCACCTCCGGGACAGGAGATGCTCCGAGCGGTTGAGGCTGCTAGGGCGGTTGGGGCGAGGGTGGCTTTTGTTGATCTCCCAATTGGAATGACGGTCGGTTCTCTGCGGAAGCTTCCCCTACGGGAAAAGGTGAGGCTGGGCGTTGATTCACTGGTCAGTATCGCGCTCTTGCCGTTTGCCGGGTTCAACTTGTCTAAGTTAACCGAGAATTTGGAGGAGCAGCTTCGGCTGTTTCGACTGCGCTATCCTGAGTTGAGCAGGCTCCTCCTCGATGTTCGGGAGGAGTTCATGGTAGCCAGGATTCGAGATATCATGTATTCTACGAGCGGACGGGTCGTTGGAGTGGTGGGCTATGGACACTTGAAATCTCTAGGAAAGGCTCTGGCCTCTGTCGAGATGAAACCTGTCTACTCTACGAGCATCACTTGGAATATGACGACTGGCAGTAGCTGATCTTCTGTGCTAGGAGAAGAACAGCCTTGTCTCTCCCATTGTCCGGACGTCTAGGGCCTCAATGTCGACCATCAGGGGAAGGTCGTGGACAACGTTACCCAGAAGTAAGCATCTTCTCGCCGGTGTTCCTCTGATTAGCGACCGAATTGTCTCACTGTCCGACTTTGCGACTTTGCCGATTGTTTCGATGTCGTGATCGTTGGTGAAGTTGAAGATGAATACGTTGTCGGCTTGTCGGTAGATGGTCTCCTGGACGGTGTCGGGCTGGTTGGTGATGAAAGTCGTGAAGAGCCCGATGTGCCGCATCCGTGTTATGATGTCGTCCCAATATGTGTCTTTGAGGTAGAGGTGCGCTTCTTCCGCGAAGAGGAAGGCCGCTCGAAGCCAGTTCGAAGACAGAATCTTCGTCAGTTCACCCAAGAAGATCTCGACGATTATTCGTCGGACAGTGTGGCTCTGGTTCTTCAAGTTGACAACGAGGATTCCTCCGCCATCGATCGCGTGCAGGATCTTTTCCTCAGTTAGAGGGTTGGTTTCGTCGTAGAAGAGTCCGGATTCCAGTAGCACTTGTAGCCGTGAGATGAGTGCTTCTCTAACGCTTTCATGGCAGCTCCATGACTGGACGGTCTGAGTCAGATTGGGTAGAGTCAAATCACCCTTTGATTCTAGGTCTCGCCAGATCGTGCTGAATACTTTCGAAGAGGTTGCAGGCAGGTCAAGGGCATTGCTTAGGACGCCTGCCATCGTTCGGAACCCAAGCTTGGCAAGCGCGAAGTTGATCCCGCTACGAGGGGCAAGGACCGTCAGTCTCGAAGTGGATAAGCGGCCGTCTCTGGACTTGTGGAGGTTGACGTATTCGCCGTTCACATCTAGAACGATGCAAGGTGCTCCAAGTCCGGCCATTGATAGGAGTAGAAGCTTTGCGAGGTGGGACTTACCCGTTCCTTTGCGCCCCGTGATGATGTTTAGGCTACCATCAAGGCCGCCTGCGTCGATCTGGACAGGGTCGCCATCGTTGTGGCCGACCGTCAGTGGCCTCTTTCCGCCGTTCATGATCAGGCGGTTGATCGGATAGGCGCGTATGCGGGAAGAGGTTCGAGAGGGAAGCCAGGATGTGGTGGGCGAGAGGTCCTTTTCTCCAGTGATTGTTCCTCTTATCTTGCAGACTGCCAGCCGCGTGTCTTTCAATGCGTCTACCTCGCTGGAAATGTTGAGCGGGTCCATGTCCTCTCCAGACAGCTCGCCGTCGGTCATCACGTCTCGGAGGATGTCTTCCAGAATTCCAGGCACGTTCGCGTATTGTAGATCGATTACTTGGACGAGTAGTCCCTTTGCCAATCCAGGATCTTCAATCAGCAAATAGTCCCCTCGCTGGACATGCTCGTCAGGAAACGCGATTAGCTGGACTTGATCGCCCTCTTTCCGGTAGATTCGCACGGCTAGGCCACATACCTGCTTGTGCCAAAGGGTCCGAAAAGTGATCGTCGCAGGCTGGGACGGGACTGTAATGTGATGTGGTGGTTGGATGCGACGAATCGTTGGACGGCGAGAATCTCGTTTGCTGTAAAGGTGCTGAAAATGTGCGCGATTCTCAGAGTCTCTGGATAACCGTGAAAGATAACATCGGTGCCAGCTAGTCTTTCAAGTGCTTGTTGGGCTTCTTCCTGGCTCGACTCTCGATCAATGTCTGTTCTGAAGAGGAATCCGTCACTGGATAGTTTTGCTACATACACTCTGCCAAGGAACCTAACGGGGTAGGGCGGGTATTCGCTTTCGACTAGGGAGCTGATGTCGATCTGGTGCGGTGTGTCCTTGTCGTTTGTGAGTCCGAGGATATTTCTTCCCCCGACAGTCAGCTGAGTGGCTTTGGAAATCCCGATTACGATGGAATTATTTTGACGGGCCGTGGCTAGAATCTTGTTGACGCGGGCCGCGGGGTTGTCGGGAGTGCCTGCGGTTAGAGATCCATCGATGAGGAGTATTCCGTCTTTGAGTGATTCTGACAAGACCTCCTGAACCCAGCGTTCGACGTGGTTCCGGAGTCGCGTCAGGACCCTGAGGGTCTTCAGTGATAATCCGCCGAAGGCTCGGGACTCGTCTTCGCGGTACTGACTTACATCTTCAGAGTTTGGAACATGAAAAAGTAGCGGACCCCATCTGGTATACAGAATCTTGCTCTGTTGCCTCCAGACCCCGACTGCTCGGATGGCGAAAATCATCCCATTCTCGGTCTCGCCAATCTTGACGCTGGACGCGTCGCAGGCAACTACCGGGACGAACTCTTTGTTGGGGTTGATTGGGTAGCGCTTTAGTCCGGATGAGGTTATGGAGCCTCCAATTTCGAGTCTCTCTTCAGAGTCGGCGTCGTCAACCCCCATCTCCACGAGCGAGACTGGTCGTGGATTGAACTTTGATCCTTGGAGGGACTGCATTGACCGGGTGGAGAGCTCTACCAAGGAATCTGGGATGGAGGGTAGTCCGATGACCTCCGGTATGCTTTTTATTTGCTGAAGAGGTTCAGTGGTCTCTTGGGTGCGGTGGAGCAAGGTTAGATTTCCCCAGTTTCAGGCGGGAAAGCCCCCTTTCCCGTCTGTCCCCGCACCCGTTTCCATATCATCCTGATGTAGTCACCGTTTTCTCGGCGGGTGATGAGGCTGCTCTGGCGGTGAGGCCCTTTGCGATCTCGTGGGCTTTCCGTATTCCTTGCATGCTGAGCTTGTAGGCTCCGTCGTTTGTTCTGTCGATGAGTCCGGTTTTTGTCATCATTGCCAGAGTGTTCCGGACTGTCTTCACTGCTTTTCCGATTGCTCGGCTGATGGCTTCGGGGTCCATCTCTACATTGGGCCGGGTGCCGACCGCGTGAGCGACTCTGGCTGCTAGGAGTACCATGGCGATGGAGTTTTCAGCTGACATTTCCGGTTTTAGCAGGACGGCTTCTCCTTCTGGGGTCAGCTGGACTGCGCTGGACAGATCATCAACCATCGACGAGTAGTCTGGTGAGAAGGTCAGCTTGGATGCTAGTGAGTAGTTTGGCAGGACTTTGGCCGCGAATTGCATGACTTCACGAACAACGGTTTCTAAGTCTCCTTCGGCTGTGTGTTTGATGTCTCCCCACTCTATCTGAACTTTGATCTTGGGTTGTTCTGGCAATTTTTCTTACCTCTCCGGAAGCTGCGCAACCCGCGGCATCAGGTTCTTGATGACGACTCTAGTACCCATTGTCGTGAGTCGGTAGGAGCCTTTGCCGACTCGCTCGACGAGTTGTTCGTTGCAGAGTTCGCTAAGCCTTCCAGCTACAGTGCCTGTTGAACGTCCAGTAGTCTTAGTGATCTCGTCCAGTGACAGAGTATCGCTCTCTTTCTTGCCCATTTGATGTTGCAGGCGTGATCCTGCGAGGTGGATCATCATGAGTTCCTTGTCTTTGAGTTCCCTCAGGTCCTTCAGAACGACCAGGCCTTCTGGTGAAACCGCAAGCACTCCTGTGCAGCTCTGAAGGAACTCCGCCGCATCCACAGACAGTACAAGCTTGGAGACTAGCTCAATCGAAGGGTAGATCTTGGAGAAGTAGGTGAGTAGTTCTCTTAGAACCGTTTCTGGACTGCCGATGATTCGATTCTCGACCCCGGAGTGTTTTAGGATGACTTCAATCGCGGCTGCCGCATCCTCGGAGTTCGGCTTTCGTTCAAGGACCTCTAAACCAGACATTATTCTTCTTGCCCACGATGTTCACAGAGTTGAGATATAACGCTTTTCTGTCCCGAAGACGACTCGACAAGGTGTTACTCTCAGACTTGGGAATGAAAGTGAAAGTATTTCGGCTCAAGATAGAAGTCGGGCTGAACTACAAGGTGTTACTCGTAGCCGAACATGGAATCTGCTAAGATGACCGGTAATTCCGGGACCGAACCTTCATCTATCTCCCATAGATTTCTTCGAACCGCACTGGCATGGACTACAATGAGCTGAAAATACAGGTCCTGAGCCTCTTCGAAGCCTCGGGCGAATTGGATAGCCAGAGGGTCCGTAGCCTACTATCGGGCATGAAGGTCGAACTGTCTGACAAGGCTGTAGAGATGGCTCTTTTGCGATATTCGAGACAGGGTCTACTCGCGAGGACCAGGCGGTCCGGGAGATTCCACTATAGAATGACTGAGAAAGGACGGGCCCGCAGAACCTGGTTATCCAAGACTAGGTAATCTTCTGGAGGCGGGGGAGGATGTCGTTCTGGATCCACTGGACCCCCGCGCCTGAGAGTACATAGTTTCCTCGTTCTGTTATCACCTTGCCTTCTCGTCGCAATTCACTGATTCTGGCTCTGACGATACTCTCACCGGTAGTCTTCCACGAAGAACTCAGCAGAGAACTGAGATCATCGTCTCCCAATGGCTTGGGGTGCATGGAGAACATCACCAGTGATATGGCTTCTTTCGCGGAGAGGGTATCTACGGGAACCGTGAGATGAGGTTTCCCTTCGGAAGTAAACTCGACGATGCCCGCGATACCCACTGACTGTTCCGGAGCGTTAGTTGGACTGGCTGAGAGCTGAGGTGTAATTGAAAAGTTGCCTGTGGGTCCGAGTGTCTTCTCAAGATCCTCAAACTGTTCTCTGACGTAGTCGTGATCTCCTTCAAGCTCGACTTCAAAATCCCCTTTTCGGATTCTGAACCTCAGCCTCTTCTCTGAAGACAAGACCTAGCGTGTCCTCTCTACGGTTCTAATTAGGGTTTATCGAATCTTAGACTAATAATGGCGGAGAGAGTCGAAGACATTTGAATATGAGCCGCCTCGGACCTCACCGAGCGAACGCCTTTGGTCGATACAGTGATTTTCATCGGCGAACTAGCTGCGAGCATCGCGGCTTCTTGGCTAATTTCGGAGATACTGATCAGGCTCATCACAAGAGGTGCCAAGAGAGCGGGGGCATCCGCGGATCTGATCAGGAGTGTTCGCGAGGGGCTCAGCATTCTCTGGGGTGTCTTTGTGGCCGTATGGCTTGTCAGCGTCACCGGCATAGGGTCAATGTTTTCTTTCTTGACACTCTCTGGAATAGTAGGATTAGCCATCTCCCTGGCGTTACAGAATACTCTGACCAACATAATTTCAGGTATCCTAATACTATCTGATGGGGTCCTGCGACTCCACGATTCGGTCGAGTATGGCGGGGTGAGGGGGAGGGCCGTAAAGATAGGCTTGAGGGCGACTTGGGTCAAGACGGACAGCGGCGATATCGCGATAATAAGCAACAACTATCTCGCGAACGGTCCCTTGGTCAACTTCACTGCCCGCGAACGGCTTGAGAGGAAGCTGCGCTTATGATCTCGTCAGGCCGCTCCCATATGCCAAACTTCTACATCCATACCCATCTTGTCCAACCCGCTCTGGTCGAACTTACAAGTTGTTCGAATAACTTACGCAGAGAAAAATATGGAGGGGACAAACGATTCGCCTGAGTCGTTCGCTCCGTTCTGTGCTACAGGTGACTTACCAGTGGGCCTGCTGTGGGTTTGGTCCGTGGGTGGCGACGGCCTGGAGTTGGACTTGGCTCTGAGAAGGGTAGCGTCTGGAGGAACTGGGGCACTTGCCTTGCGTGTGTCACCGCCTCGAAACCAGATGTTAGCTTGATCAATGTTGGTTCGCTGAAGGCTGTGCTGAAGAACGATATCCCTACTGGAACTCCGAATGTCATGCCCATTGGGACGTTGATGTTTGGATAGCCCACAATTGCTGGCGGTGACGAGCTGCCGACTACGAAGTGGTCGCCGTTGATCAGGTCTGTCGGCCACGACGGGTTATCCGTTGGGGCCACTATCGCGTCTAGATTGAATTCCTTCAAGAGCATGTCGATGCCCTCCGTGGCGCCAAACAGTATATCCGCTGCAATTGCCTGATTGTACGACATCCCCAAGGGTTGAGTTGCGTTCGGGTCCGAGCTGAAGGTCTCGGCCAGCTCGAAGATCTCCTGCCCAAAGAATGGCATTTCTTGAGTTGCATGAGCCGTGTTGAAGGCGACTAGGTCCGCGAGTGTCCCACTGGCCGTTGGCACACCCGTCCTGGTGGCAAGATAGTTCTGTATGTCGGTCTTGAAGTCGAAGAGTAGCACCGTGAATTCATTGAGCCCACTGAAAATGTCCGAGAAGTGTGGGAAGAACACGTCCACTAGAGTCGCACCCGCGTTCGACATAGCGGTCAATGACTGTTCGAACACTGCATCCAGCTTTGGACTGAATCCTTCAAAATCCCGGGAAACGCCGATTCTTGAGCCGTTTAGCCCGTTGGGGTTGACGAAGGCAGCATAGCTGGCCGGTAGCTTTGGTCGTTTTTGACCCTGCTTGCCTATCGGGCTTGTGCTTGTCGCGGGGTCTCGTGGGTCGGGTGTTCGCTGAGCGATCGCGTCAAGGACAATCGCTGCGTCAATTACCGTCCGCGCGTGTGGACCCGCTGTGTCTTGGGTGTGTGATATCGGTATGATTCCTGCACGGCTGACCAGTCCGACAGTAGGTTTGATGCCCACTACGCCGTTATGGTTGGCGGGACAGACGATGC
The DNA here is from genome assembly GCA_005888635.1 of Candidatus Bathyarchaeota archaeon. Taxonomy (GTDB): domain Archaea; phylum Thermoproteota; class Bathyarchaeia; order 40CM-2-53-6; family 40CM-2-53-6; genus 40CM-2-53-6. The sequence continues at coordinate 106,328 of VBAW01000016.1, forward strand.
TCCCGTCCGTCTCCGTTCCTATGGAGACTGTGGCGAGGTTGCCCGATGCTGCTGCTCCTGATCCCGAGCTGGATCCGCATGGGTTCCTGTCGATGGCGTAGGGCATGTTGCATTGGCCCCCGCGTCCGGACCAGCCGCTGGACGAGAAGAACGAGCGGAAGTTGGCCCATTCGCTCAGGTTCGTCTTCCCGAGAATTATGGCTCCAGCCTTTCTCAGATTCGCCGCGACCGTCGAGTCTTGGAGTGCTGGTGTGCCGACTAGTGCGAGGGAGCCCGCAGCGGTCTGCATCTGGTCATGCGTATCGAGGTTGTCTTTCAAGAGGATCGGTATTCCCATCATCGGACCTAGGATGGTTCCTGATTGACGCATCCGGTCGATTTGGCCGGCGATGTTGAGAGCGTCTGGGTTGACTTGAAGGATTGAGTTGAGTTGTGGGCCGTTCTGGTCGAGCGCTGTTATGCGGGACAGGTAACTGTTAACGAGGGACTTGGCTGTTAGGGTTCCGGCTGCAAACATTGATTGTATCTGGGCGATGGTTATCTCCTCGATACTCGATGCGGGCCCAGTCTGAGGAAGCCTAGTCGGGGTTACGGTTTCTTGTCGGATTTCTGGGATTGACCCTAGGATTGTGGCTGAGCTGGCTGCGACTGCCGCTGCGACCGCGCCATATTTTAGAAATTCTCTTCGCGAAACCTTCTTCTCTGGTTTCTCTATTTCCTGGGCTGTCATGTCTGACATAGACCCATTCTCCGTAGAAAAGCCTCTACCGCGGTCGTTCAATTATTAACAGTTTCTATGGAATGCTCGAAGAAGCTTGAGACTGAACTAACCATCTCGTCTAGGGACTGTCCACATCGCATGCACAAATCTGTACGGAGGATCTCAGCTAGATAGAAGGTGGAGAACCTCTGTTGACGTCGAAAGGTCTCGGACCTTGCTCTCTATTTCGTCCCTAATCTTTCTCACTTCCCCTAACGGTTTACCTTTTGGATCTTCCAGATGCCATTCGATCAGCTTCTTTCGCATTTGAGCAATGATCGGTTTCGGACACGCTTCTTCGATGGAGCAGCCCATTGTTACAACGAGACGTGCGTCTCGGATCAACTCGGGTGTAAGGATTTTCGGTTGATTGGAGGAGATGTCTATCCCACGTTCCCGCATCGCGTCTACGACGGTCGGGTTGATCCGCGCAGAGGGTATCGTACCTGCGCTCCGCGCGTTCATCCCGTGCTTCTTAGCGAAGGCCTCGGCCATCTGGCTTCGTCCCGCGTTCTCAACACAGACAAACAGCACGGGACCCTTTGCCAAGCTTGGATCGCTCTAAGAATCTGAAAGCAAGTCCGGCAATTAAACCCCCGGTCAAGGGTCCTAGCCAGTAAACGTAGAGATTTGTCAAATATCCTGACGCCAGCGCCGGACCGAGGCTTCGAGCCGGATTTAGCGACGCATTCGTTAGCGGACCCAGCGCGAGAATAACCACGAACAAGGTCGACCCGATCAGCGCAGCCTCTCCCGGCTTCTTGTGAACTCGTAGTGAGGCCACGAATCCCGACATCGCCAGCACGAAGGTCCCTACAGCCTCCAAGAGCGTCCCAACCGGAAGGCTCACCGCGCTAGCTAGTTTCGTAGTGCCTAGGTCTGCTGGGGACCCGAATTGGCTGAAGATTAGTTTCACTGTAAACGCCCCGAGCAGTCCGCCTAGAACTTGGAATGAAATGTACGGGAGGAACATTTCTAGGGATGTTTTTCCAGCGATTGTGTGGGCGAGCGTAACTGCTGGGTTGATGTGCGCCCCCGAAATTCTGCCGAATAGAAGGATGACAAGCGCAACTGTCGCTCCAAATGCGAATCCGATGATGAGGAGAGCCTCGAAAGTAGTGATACCTTGAGCTAGCGAGACAGCTGCAACGGTCCCAGGTCCGATAAGGACGAGAAGGTAGGTGCCTAGAAGCTCTGACAGACAGCGTGCCCTGCGGCTCGCATGAGGATGGGAGGACAACAGTGGAATGTTGCAGTTTTGAGGCCCGTGTCTAAACTCTTCCTCGGAGTGAAGGGGCTCAAACGTCTTCGGATCTAGAATCGTAAGATAGATGAACCCAGAGGTAGACGCGGGGGCTCGTGCGGCCGTAGTCTAGCCTGGTCTAGGACATAGCATCGGGGCGTCTAGTGGGCTTCCAACCCAACGACCCGGGAGACCATCAGTTCGGTGGTCCGGGAATTCAAATCCCGGCGGCCGCACCAAGAAACCGCTCTCGGACCCCGGGCGGTTTCGGTGGTTTGTGTCGCGAGGGTCAACTGCTTTTGAGATTTTTCGGCGAGGGTCTCTGTCAGGTGAAACTGATCTCGGCGAGTCTTGCAATTCGGGGCGCAGAATGGAACCGTCAACCGTTTTTCTGATAGCGGATTAAGCGTAGAGCTCAGCGTGAATATCTCGCGACCTCAAATCGCCTGCCCCGATTCCGGATCCAAGCATGATCCGGGCTTGTTCCGTTACAAAAGAAACAATCTGCGAATTTTGATTCTACAAAGACCCAAGTCGGGAAGGATTTACCATTCGTTAATTCCCTCGCAGAGTCGAGTTTCGTGTCGCGAGGAGCAAGTGCAATTGGAATTTCTTGAATGGTAACGGGGTTTGGTAACCGTGAATGGTAACATTGCAGAAGAACTGCGCTAGTGAGATCATCTAGGGTCGAAAGAGAAGCGTCTTGATCCTCTTTGATCTTGGCGAGTTCACTGTCAGTCGTGAGAACTGTGGCTTTGAGTCGTTTTGCCGCTGCTAGGACGTAACAGTCGACAAGTGAGAGGTCTGGACGCCTGCGCTTTTTCCAGCCCTGCCACGCGGGCGAGTTCCGGGTCCGTCTCTTGCCGACCTGTACTTTCTGCTAGAAGCTAGACCATTGCTGGCTATGCCGTTTTCCAGGCTGCAAACTTCTTCAAGACTCTTGTAGGAACAGGGTTGAGGTATTGGAGATGCTTCTTCTGGCAGAGGTTTCGAAAGTCAGTGTCCGTGGTCATGATTCCCGTCGCTTGGTTTTGAAGGGCTACGGCAAGATAGCCTGTGTCGAAGGCGTCGTGGTGGAGTTCTCGTGCTAGCTCGAAAGCCATGTGGACGACTTCTCTGGTGATTCGGCAGTATTGGACTGTGGGGTAGTGGTCGAGGAAGTGTCTGATCGCTTTCTCGCTCTCTTCTCTGTCACAGCCCCACTGTCGGGGCGTGATCCAGTAGGCGCGTATGGGGACTATGTCGGGTGTCAGCGGTATGAATCGGCCTTGGAGGCCCTCTTCGAGCTGTGGTGCGACGTATCTGTTTCCGGGATGGTCTTCGACGAGGAAGATTGCGAGCGTGTTAACGTCGATGGTTATCTTGTCTCTAGCCACCAAAGGTGGCCTCGCCGGCGTCTGGGAAAGCCTCTCTTCCCCATTTGGGGCGTGATGCTCTGGGACCCAGCAGCGTGGATTGGTTAATCCTTTCGACCCATTTGAACTCGGCTAGAGATCTCACGTCCCGGAAGTCGCCGTCCAGCGAAAGGATCTTTGAGACGCTGTTTCGTCTCATTATAACGAGCGACGTCCAATCCGTGAGTTTCGGAATTACCTCCGCGTGTTTTCTAAGATATGACTTGGCCGTTGCAAAATCAGTCTCGCCTACCTTTTCCAGCTTCAGCTTTGCGCTATTCTGAATTACACTATCTAGATTTCTTATCAGTGAAAGACGAAAATCAGTATCCAATTTCGTAGTCTTGCTCCATGCTACCGATATACACTCGTCGAGAATATAGTCCGATGTATACAGCCATTCAGACTTTTCAAACGCCAGAGATAGTATTTCTTTACCTGTGACATGATCCGAGTCGTGTTTGTTTAGAGCCGCTACGAAGATGTTTGTATCAACGAAGAATTTCAGGCAAATTCCTCATCGAGGCGTGAAGCGTGTGTATCAACCTTCCAGTCGATGGGCCGCCGCAACGCTTTCCACAAGGAATCCTGTTTCCAGTCGATTTTCTTCACTGGTTTCGCGTCGGCAAGTAGCTTGTCGAATTTGTCTCTGATCTTCGCGGCCTCTTCAGGCTCATTTTCATGAAGTTCGCCTGTCCTTTCTCCGACTTTCAGAGCGTGGGGCCTCGACAGAATGTAAGATTTTGAATCTGCCACTAGGAAATGATCTCTTACTCGTGACCCAATGAAAACCTCGACTCCCCTAGCGATGAGCCCATTAGAAACATCGGAGGATGGGTTTGAAGCATATACTTTCACGGCAACCCCTCTTTCTCGGGCTCGCTCCGCCGCCCACTTCAGGTCTGGGAATCCATAAGCACTGATCTCGCCTGTGATGACGATTATCTCGTCCTTGGCAGAATCGATAAGTCGGACTGCTTTGCGCCTGAAATCCTCATCAGTCGAGTCACGACTAATCTTGTTCAGGGCCCCTCTGCCTCTACTGGAGCAAAATCCGCGGGCTTTTAAAAGAAGTCCTTACGCTCCCGATTCATCCTAAGACACAGCATTCGGACCACCCCGCCAACTAGGAGGATTCAGCGAACTCGAACAAGCGTTCATGGCTTGCGGGACTCAGGTCGACCCTCAGAATACTCTCCTTTACCGAAGAAGCGTCTGAGCCTGTGGCAAAGATACTCTCCGGTCTAGATAGGGCTGGGAGAGGGATCGAGATCCGAGACCTATTCGTCGGAGCCACAGCGCTCCAAGAAGGCTATGCGGTGGCAACCGAGAACCAGATTCATGATGGTTAGTAGTGCTCCCTTCGCTGATGTTTTCGGCTTATGATCTCTTGGAACGTTTCAAACATGTCTCCGGAACGGTGCCCGTTTCCGACAAACCTTAGACTCGCCTCGATGTTCCTGTAAGTTTTCAATCCGATCTGAACATCTGCTCCCTTGGTAAAGCGAAAGCTATATTGTAAAGCGCGTGCAAGATTGTAGGGTGGAGAGAAGATTGGGGTCTGTTGTGAAGGTGAGTAGGAAGCATCAGGTTGTCGTTCCTCGGGAGGCTAGAGAGGCGTTGGGGGTGGGTGCGGGTGACGAGTTGGTCGTAGAGGTCGAGAATGGTCGGGTCTTGATGAAGCCTAAGCCTCGGAACTATTCGAGGCATATGCTCGGGCTGCATAAGAGTGTCTGGAAGGGCGTTAAGACTGAGAGCTATGTTAGGACGGAGAGGGAAGCCTGGAAGAAGGAAACTTCCTCAAAGTCCTGAGTAAGCACCGCATTCTCGGGATCGATACTTCTCCATTCATCTATCACCTCGAGAAGAACCCGATATTCTCCGGGCTTACTCTCAGACTCTTTGAGCTCGTGGAGAGAGGCGGCGTAAGGGCCGTGACTTCGACTCTATCGCTGATGGAGGTCCTGGTCAGGCCAAAACAGTTGAACCAGCAGAAGGTAGTTGACGACTATGGATTCTTGCTGAGAACCTTCCCCAATCTTACGTTGAGGAGTATCGATGATAGCTGCGCCGAGAGAGCTGCGGATCTGAAAGCCGCCTATGGGATCAGGCCTCCCGACGCGTTACAGATCGGGACTGCGATCGTATCCGGTGCCGGATGCTTTGTGACGAACGATGAGAAGCTGAAGAAGGTGAAGGAGATCGAGGTTATTCTGTTGAAAGATTACGCATAACACTACTCTCGCACGCTAGATCACGAAGGCTAAGCCGTGGCCAACCGAGAACAAGGAACACGTCCAACGAATACCAGGCCTCACAGTCCTAGCCGAGCAAGAGTATGAGTAACAGGTTCTTTGAGAGCAAGACGTCAAACGCTTGTTTCGGCTACGTTCGATGGCTGCCACATCGGAACACAATCTTGCCAATACGGAGCTTCAGAATGCTGAAGTTGAAGACATCTCTGCACAGCCGTTTGAAGACGAACTGCTCGGCCTCATATGGAAATTCCTAGAATCACCGGGTAACGTTCTGCTGATTCAAGGGGCGCCTGGTACAGGAAAAACCACGCTTGCGCTTGAACTTCTCAGAAGAGTGAAAGGGACTCGTATCGGGCCTCGTGAAATTTCGGCCAACAAAGTGTACGTGTCGAGCCGGGTCTCACCAATAAAGTTCCGCCGGCAATTCCCTGGAGTCCATGAGGTCATCGATTCTATGTCAGGAAAGGGGCTTGCAGGCACCTGGACAGAGAGTGAGGACAACGCTCGTCTGTCGGGAGCCACCGCGAATATTGTACATAGAATTCTCGCTCTGAAACGGGCGAAGCAGAAAGGAATTGTCGTCATAGATAGCTGGGAAGGAGCTGTACGGAACTTAGCCGAGGAAGAACGTCACTCGTTAGAGTCAGCAATCTTTTCCGAGCTCGACGACAGCAAGCTCGGGGCAGTACTTGTGAGCGAAGGTGAAAGTGCCTCGGGTCTAACGCATCTTGTAGACGGAATCACCACACTGTCAATGTCTCGATTGGAAGGTAGGGTGGTCAGGAGCATGATGGTCGACAAGCTCCGAGGGTTTAGGCTGCGCAGGCAGGGAGCGCTCTTCACTCTTGACAGAGGCAGATTCACGCCCCTACCTAGGGTCGGATTTCATCTTGATGGTGACTTGTCGGAAACTCCTAGAGTTCCGGCGATTGTTCCTCACACTTTAGCGGCCTATTCGACAGGCAGCGAAGACCTTGACAAATTGCTCCAGGGCGGAGTCAAGAAGGGATCCTCTGTCCTGATAGATCTCAACAGCACAGTATCCCCTCGTGTCGGCATCCTCCTCATCGACATCATAACAGCTAATTTCATCAACCAGGGTGGCTCTGCGTTCATAGTTCCCTACAGCATATTCAACTCCCAGACCGTTGCCGACTCTATGAGGAGATATGTCGGAAACACGGCATTGAACGAGAGGGTCCGCATCGCAGAGTACAACCAGGGGCTTCCAGATGAAAAATGGCGGGTGAAGATGAGAGGCAAGATAGAGGAAGATATTCCAATCATCAACAAGTACTGGAGCCAGCTTGGGGCCATCTCAACATCAAGAATGATGAAATTTGACTTCGACAAACTAGCACAGGTCTACGGTGAAGCCATCGGGGTTCCAAGTCTCGCCGAAATTGGAGCCGGCATACGGGAGTCAGCAGCTTTCATGATGGCGGTAGTCTCACGACCTACGATGATGAGAGAGGAACTTCAGAGAAGCGTCGACTATTACTTGAAAACACAGACACTTGACGAATCCCTCCTCATCTATGGGGTCAAGCCGTTTAGCAACGTTCACGGTGTGGAATTCAGTTTTGAACGAGGCTATCCACGTCTATCCTTAATGGAAGTCGTCTGACCAATCCACCTAGGACCTGATGTGTCCAAGAACCTTTGCTAGTAGACTAGAACTCCATCTTAGCGCTATGATTGATCCTATATTGTCCGCATTCGCAGTGGTCAAAGGGGTAGGGGAATCGCAATCTGCCTACTATCTCATAGAGGATCAGCAAGACCTCCTTCTTCGAAGCATAGTTTCGTCCTAGCTACCTACGCACGCTTTTCGCTTGGTAAACTGAAGCGCTTTGGACACCCTCTTATCCATCATAGGATAACGCTCCTATCGATCGTCTATATCCGGCGATTTCAAGAATTGTGATCAGGGCTTGTCTTGTTACGAATGAAGAGACGTTCAAGCGGGTCAAGGAGATTGAGATAGTGGTGCTGAACCATTTCGCATAATAGACTCTCAAACTATCAGAGTGCCAAGAACGCCTACAGCAATAGGACATCCAGCCTAGGAACGTATGCTAAGAAGGGTCCCCTTGATGGGGTGACCAGGAGTCGAGAACACAAAGAGAAGACAAGGCTCAACCCTCGGTCCGGATGGAAACTACACCACGACACACGCAAACAAAACCATCCAACACGCTACAACAACCCGAGAGAGACCAGGCAAAACAGTCGAATTGGCTCCTGACAGTCGCGTGCAAACGCCTTTGGAGTCGCCTTAGAATCGAAAATTGTCCGTCCTTACGCTAATCCTCTCCAGTGCATGATGACACGCCAGCCGCCGGTGGTAACATCCTGAGGGTGCCTAGGAAGTCGCCCGGGAAATCGCCTGAGGGTCCAGGTCGATGACAAAATCCGCGTGACGGTTACGAGGATGCGAACGTGGTCGTTGATGCGACCCTGTTAAGATCCGGCTAGCAGTAGACCGTCTAGAAAGAAATGGGTATGCTGGTGAGTCCCGTGACGCAGAAAAGTGATTGATTCTGGAATCCCGTGAGTACGAATAATGGATCGGCTGTTCTTAGGGTCGTCTGATGTTTGTTACTCGAAGCTTGAATTGCAGCGTCTTCCCGGCCATGGGATGATTGCCGCTCCTCCCGTAAGCCTTCTCGGGTGGAATAACGACCTCCTTCTCCTCATTCACCTTCATACCCATCAACGCCTCGTCAAAACCCTGAATCACCTTACCGGTTCCGAGAATCACCATCAAGGGGTGGTAGTCGCGGGCTGCATTGTATAGTCCCGCGCTCTTGGCTTCTTTCTCCATAGACGTATCGAATATCTTTCCGCCCGGGAATTTTCCGATATAGTGGACTGAGACGGTATCTCCTTTCTGCGCTTTCAGTTCTAAGCTCATGATTCATTCGCTCACGGAGTTTGGTTTTGGGTCTAAATAGGTAACGGTGGACTCTGGTGTCTGAAGGAGATTTCTTCCCTCCGACCTAATTTATACGGAACATAGGGCACATCTCACGGCATGATGGCTGAGAAGCAGACCCCGAAAGCTCGCTTCTCCACAAAGCTCCCGAATGGAGACTTCCTAGGAATCACCATATGGCCGGGAAAAACCGAACCATCCGCAGAGGTTGTTACGGTTCAGATACGACATCCAACCGGCGACAACTGGGAAACTACAGCCCGAATCGCGCTCTATCGCACGCCAGATGGCAAGTATTCCCTACTTCCGGAAAGGCCGGTAACAAAGTCTTCAGAAAAGACGGAAGCAGTAACAGTAGCTGCGACAGAGGGAGATTAGGAAAATGTCTACTAGCGAGTTAGTGTTGGAAGAGACCCCATACCTGAACCTCACGACGAGAGGCAGGAAGACAGGGCTGAAGCATGATGTTGAGCTCTGGTTCGCCTTCGAAGACGGAAGACTATACTTCCTTGCACACGAATCCTCTCACTGGTGGAAGAACGTCGTCAAGACTCCCAGAGTCGAAGTAGAGGTCTCGGAGATCCTCTTCGAGGGAACAGGCAGACTTGTCCCAGAGAAACGTGAACACACATTCGAACTCTTCAGAGGCAAATACGGAAGGGACCAGGTAGAGCGATGGTACGGCGGCGAGAGGTCAAAGAGGAAAGCGGTCGAGATTCAGCTCGGACGGGTCTTGGGAAAGAAGCCGAGCGGCAAAGGCAGCCTTATCGAGATAGCCATATAACAAGTCAACAGAGCACCACAGGTCCGATAAGGTATGGCGTACGGACTAGCGGAGGGGTTCAGAAAGACAGCCGTGCGGCTGGGTGGAAAGAAGAAGCGCCAAGCGGTGGTCATCGCAACTTTCGGCAACCACTTCACACTGAACGACGCGCTCGAAAAATTCCGGAAGGAAGGACTAACGTTCGAGACAGAGAAAGGGCACATCGTCAAGATATTCTTGGACAAGAATACGAAAGAGAGAGCGGAACAAGTCCGAAGTATCATTAGAGAAAACTTCGGTTACGTTGAACCGCTCTAGATAGATACCAATTCAGACAATCTAGCTCGACGTTCCCTAGCACAATGAAGATTCCGAAGTTCGTTACGATATCGTTCGATGTAGACAAGACCCTCTTCCGTCAGCCTGCACTCACCCAGGCGGCACGAGGCTTAGGGATCGGCAAGAAGTGGGACGCGATCGACCAGATGTATCATCGTAAACGGATAACTCTGAGACAGGCTCTCTTGCAACAGTTTCAGCTTCTCGTCGGGATGAAGCTCTTGGACATTTTAGCTGAAGTCTCCAGGGTCCCGATGATGCGGAACATCCGAGAGGCCGTTGACAAGCTCTTGGGCCTTGGACTGTCAGTGATCCTCTGCACCGACAATCCGGATTTTCTCTGTCAGTATTTAGTGGAACAATTCGGATTCCGCGGATTCGTCTCGTCAAAAGTAGCCGTGAAGAACGGACTAATCATAGATGACATCGAGCCTCTACCGGACAAGAGGCTCGGCATCAGAAAGTACTGCGCATGGATGAGCATTCCACTAAGCAAGACCGTCCACGTGGGAGATGGGCTGAATGATGTTCCCGTCTTTCGAGTAGTCGGCTATTCTATCGCCTTGAACGCTAGCCTTGAGAAGGCGAGGAGGGCGGCTTCACATCAAATGGAGACCGACGACCTGCTCGACGTTTACAGGCATATTCAGTCGGAAATGTCAAGCGCCTCGGCCTCTTTCTCTCCCTAGAAGAGAGGAGGTTGTCTAGCATGATGACTTACTACGGTCAAGGGTTCCGCGAACTGCTTTTGCCCTTCGCCGATATCCGCGAAGAAGGACGTAGCCCACGAGGATGAAGAATAGCGAATCGAGTGCCAAGAAGAGTGGATTGTAGATAGTGCCATTTGCTTGGATGCATGGGCGCGGGCAACTGGTCTGTTGGACCTTCCAGGTGAAGGGGACGCCATAGTTGCTGGCTGTGATACCGCCAGGGTTGGCTCCTTGGTCAGTCATAACCCAGCCAGTTGCGAGCGCTAGAAGGATTCCGACGGGAACGAGAGGAATAATCAATCGGATTGCCGGTACTAGCGTCCTCCGGGTCTGACTACGGACCAATAGAAATCCGGACACTCCTGAGAGGACTAGTCCAGCCAATGTGAATAGTGATGACCAATTCTCCTGGCCGACCGTTATCCCGGAACCGTAGGGCGCTGCCCAGAACGCTGCGCCGAACAGTAACATCACTCCTCCAACGAGCCCGGGACAGAGCGCAACGAAAGCTGTAGTCTTCATGGCAAGAAGAGCGTCCGTACCTCGATAATAGTCGAGTTCAACCCAGCACCAAAGAAAAGAGTGACAGCCCCAGAAAGACCGCACGGCATACGCGGTACCAGATCCGAGAACCAAGACAAGTGAACAGTACTAGGTCAGTAAATTAGCCGGCTACTCAGGGCGAGCCTTTTCTTGTCCGTTACGAACGCGCATTCTTGGAGCCCCAACTTTCTGCCGAGATGGAGGGCCAAGTGTTGCAGACAGAACATGACTTGTAGAGTTCCCAGAAGAGGATAGCGCGTGTCACTCTTCAAAAGATGCACGTTGAAACCGCTCTTTGAAAGAACTCGAAACACTTCAGTCGTCTTCTGGTCCGAACTCGGAGCTAAGAATAGAAGATTGTCTGACTTCTCTTGGAGTGAGAAAAGCTGGGAATGCCCAAGCTGCTCTGTATGCTGGTATTGAGCCAATAGCCCCAGAACCTCGTGGATCTTGAAAGCTGCATACATTGCGAGAGCGTAGCCCGTCCCGGATCCGACGAACAGGAACCCTCCGCGAGGATCGACCCGCAAGTCTCGAGCCCACTCAGCTGCTTGTTGTTCAATCATGCGTACAGAGTCTAGTTTCGGTAATCGACGGAGCAGCGAGGCTACCGCAAGGAGGGAGGCCGAGAAACTCGCGGTTCCGGACGTAAGGATTCCCGGGCTCCTATATCGTAACCGAATTACATCGTCGCATTCTTTCGCGAGAGGGCTCTCCGGGTTCGCGGTTATTGCAACGCGCTTCTTCGCTAACCCTCTGACGCTTTTAGCAAGCTGTATGTTCGTTCTGGTTTTGCCGCTGACTGATGTTATGAAGAGGGTCTTGTTCCTAGCCACCTTCGGATAGAGCTGGAGCTCGAAAGGGTCTGCAGCGAACGCCTGCATATGGGACAAGTAATGGGCGAAGAGTGAGCTTGCGAGGGAGTCTCCTGAGCCGGTGAAAATGATGCTCGAAGGGTCAAGATTGCGAAAGCGGTCATATTTTCCGAGTTCGCGGGCGAATGCTGGAAGGTCTTCGACTTGGTTATGGATTTCTTGCTCGATCGCATCGAGCGAGGATGTCTTACCCAGCGTTCTCTGCTGACTCTTGCCTATAGACGCCACCTGAGTAGGTCCATTTCTTCCCGCATTGCTTGCATTGGAGGTTGAATCCGGTCCGCCATCCGTCTGGGCTTCGTATCTCGCCGGTTATGGCGAGTTCTCCATGGCACGAGCACCGCGGGACAATCCTTGACAAGACACTATCGGTCGCTCGATGGCGGAATAAATGCAATTTGCGATCCGAATGTTTCAAGCGTTATGCTAGGAGAATTTTTCGGCGCGGCTTCAGTTATTCTTATATGCTTTGCCCCGTCATACGTAGACTATAGGTATTTCGAATGGTCCGTTGGGATATTCGAAAACTGAGAGCGTGAAGAAAAAAACGTCGTATAAGGTCATGGTGGCCTTCGGCGAACAGACCTACACTCTTCTTAGCGACGAGGCTCGTGCACGCGGAATAACAATTCAGGAGCTTCTCCGTGCGGTCGTCATACCTGACTGGTTCAAGGCAAAGTATGAGCCTGTTCCACGACAAAGTCCGGTCATCGAACGGAGGACGAGAGAGGAGGAGCCTGTGGTGCCCTACTCGTTCTCAAACAAGCTCAGATACTAGTTCCAGCCACCCAAACTTCTTTTTTCATCCTTCGGCATAGTTGCGGTCTCGATCCCGATTTGTGGTCTAGGAATTTGTTTAAGCTCGGGCTAATTCAAATCATAAGGCGGATACTCAAGCTTCCATAATTGTTGATGTCCTCCGCGCCCCATTCCCCCGAGATATGAAACGATTAGAAACCCGATCAAGCCAATGAAAAAGAATACTAAACTTCGAACTAGAAACATCAAAGAGAAACCGACAACCATGAGTCCTATTCCTGCACTAAATATGGCGACGTTGCGCGGAATGAATTTTCTGCCAGGCCGAGCCACCGGCACAAGAGTAAGGTCTACCTTACAATTCACGCATGCTTCTTGAGCGTCGGGATCTTGCGCGAAAGCCGCACTGGGGGCAGACTTTCACCAAGGGAGAGACGATCACACTTCTTACCTTGCTTCGTAGTTTAGCGTTCCGATTCCGATCATTCACTCTTCTAGGGACAGTCCGTTGAGAACGAAAAGCCCGATTGGTGATGCTCGTACAACCGGAGCGTGTTCAGCGAGCACTCGGGATCGTGGTCTAAACTGAAGGTGCCTGCACGATTCATTGATAAGTCAGACCAACACCAAACTTCTTGGCGGCATAAGCCCAAAACTAGAACCTCCTCCCCGCCTTACCCGTAACCGCGAAACCTTGCTGAAAAGGCATAATGGGCGATCTAAGCTTTAGTGGTGGAGGGTTTTTCGCTCGGTGATCCTCTTTTGGGATTAGTAGGTAGCCAATTGGTCAATCCGGCCGTAACAAGGAGGTTCTGTCCAAAGTGCCATTCTGAAAATATTATTCTCTGGATGGGCGGATACACTGGAGCAATGTATCGGTGTCCTGACTGCGGTTACACTGGACCCGTAGTCATCGAGACCGACGGCTCTATTCCATCCGGGGAGTCGGAAGTCGACGAGAAGGAATAGACGGCCCTAGATTCGAAAGGTAATGTCTTTTCTCACTCAGTTGGATCAGATCAGAGATAGTTTCTTCCCAGCTTTCTGGAAGGCATCGGCAGCTTGATCGAGATCCTTCTTGGTATGTGCGCTTGTCACGATCGTCCGGATTCTCGCCTTGTCTTTGCCCACCATCGGAAATACTATCGGAAGAACGAACACTCCGAGCCTGAACATTTCGTCCGCGAGTTTGTGGGCTTTCCCGCTCTCGCCGACCATGACTGGAGTGATTGGTGTCTCGCTCTGTCCCGTGTCGAAGCCCAGCTCCTTCAATGCTTTCTTGAAGTATCGGGTATTGTCCCAGAGCTTCTTCACCAGCGACGGATTCTTCTTCAACAGCTGTATCGCGGCGATGCAGGCTCCCGGGACACCAGGCGGTTGAGACCCTGAGAGGAGATAGCTTCGGACCTTGTTCTGAAGATAAGTGCACAAGTCTTTCGAGCCAACAACGTAACCCCCAACACAACCGAAGGCCTTGGAGAATGTCCCCATGTCAACATCGACCTTTCCTTCAAGGTGGAAGTGGTTTGTGATTCCCCGTCCGTTCTCGCCCAGGACTCCATCGCCATGAGCATCGTCAACGTACGTTATGGCTTGATACTTCATCGCTAAGTCTACGATGTCTTTGAGGGGAGCGATGTCCCCATCCATGCTGAAAACTCCGTCAGTAATGATGAGAATCCTTCGAAAACGATCAGTATTCTGCAGCTGCTTTTCTAGATCGCTGATGTCTTTGTGTTTGTAAACTCGCCTCTCAGCCTTGGTCATTCGACAGCCGTCGATGATGCTTCCGTGGTTGAGCTCGTCACTGATGATTAGGTCTCTTTCATCCACCAGGGCGAGGATTGTTCCCGCGTTCGTAGCATAGCCCGATTGAAATGTGATTGAGGCTTCAGCCCGCCGATATTCGGCGAGAATCTTCTCCAGCTTCAGATGGATGTCCATGGTACCCGCGATAACTCGTACCGATCCAGACCCTGCACCATACTTTCGTGTAGCAGTAATCGCAGCTTGCTTCAGCTTCGGGTGATTAGCCAAACCGAGATAATTGTTGGAACATAGAACCAGGACATTCTTGCCGTCAACTCTGGCATGTGGGGCTGATGGGCTCTGAAGAGTCCGGATGCGCCAAAGCAGATCGTCGCGGTCAAGGCCCTCTAGCTCTCTACGCAGACTATCAAGCAGAGGTTCTCTTTGCAGGTTGGATTGCTGGCTCATTTCTGATCATGGTGATCCGTACCTGCGTAAAACGCTTTACAATAGGTTTCATTCTCCGTCAATTCAGACTGACAAACGTTTTACGGTCGACCTAAACGCCGGGGAACAGTTCAAGGGAATCATTTGAAAGAGCAAATGCACGCTGTCGTCAAGACTGTTCCAGGTCCAGGTGCTGTCTACGAGCCGTGGCCTTTCGCTCCCAAGCCGGGTCTGAGAGACGTTCAGGTCCGAGTTGAGGCTACTTCGATCTGTGGAACGGATATGCAGATCTATGATTGGCACGAACTGATGGCTAAGCGGGTCAAGCCTCCTCTCGTAATGGGTCACGAGTTCGCGGGAAAGGTGGTGGAAGCGGGAAAGCAGGTCTCTGACCTCAGAGAGGGTGACATTGTCTCTGGCGAGACTCACATTAACTGTGGAAGATGCTTCCAGTGTCGCACAGGGAATGGTCATGTCTGCGAAAGGATGCTCCTTCGGGGAGTCGATACCGGCGGGTGCTTCGCTGAGTATCATACCCTTCACGAGAGTAGCGCGTGGCTCAACGACAAGAGAATTCCCATTGAGACGGCTAGCGCGCAAGAACCGTTGGGTAACGCTGTTCACGCTGCTTCTTCGGCAGACATACCTGCACACACGGTCGCAGTCTTCGGCTGTGGTCCGATAGGCGCATGTCTAATTGGGCTTTGCAAATCGTTCGGAGCCAGCAAGATCTTCGGAATCGACATCGTAGAATACAGATTGAACTTGGCGAAGAAGATGGGTGGAGATGTCCTCATCGACGGATCCAAAGAGAAAGTTGTCGATACCATCATGAAAATGACCGACGGACGCGGCGTTGACGTCTTCTTTGAAATGTCAGGTGCGCCGCCATCGTTCGAAGAAGGATTCAGGGTCCTTCGCCCTGGGGGAACTGCTGTCCTATTCGGGCTGCCCTCGAAGAACGTCGAGTTCGATGTGGCGAACTGGATCGTTTTCAAAGACGCAAACGTCCAAGGGGTCTTCGGGCGTCGATTGTGGAGTACGTGGTACAAGACAGCGGAGGTGTTGAAGGCCGGAGAAGTGGACCTCTCAAAAGTGATTACTCACAGGTTTGCGCTGGAAGAGTTCGCGAAGGCCTTTGCGCTCATGAAGTCGGGCCGCTGCGGAAAAATCGTCATGTATCCGAATCGGAAACCGCCCAGTTAGAGCTAGGTCCAACGGATCGTTCTTGGTGCCTAACGCTTCTTCGGCTCGGCCGTTTGAGCTTCCTTCTGCCTGGTCTTTACAATCTCGCTAGCTAATCCTTTCAGTACAACTGATCGTTGTCCGGTTTTCTTAATCGTGACATAGCCGGTCTTCTCCCAGGGCGAACCCGATAGCGCAGCCTTCTCCTTGGTTTCGGGTGAATATCCCAGGGACATTGCTGCCTGCCAGACCTCCTTTAGACTCGGCTGTTTGACTGCACGGGATACCGGGAGTCTGCGCCCTTGACCTCGAGTCTTCGAACTATCTAGATGTGCCGGCCATACAATCAAGAATCCTGGGCGCTTCAATCGCCCACCAACTCAGCCTAGTTCTTCTGGGACTTTTCTAGTAGGATTGCGTTGATAACGCCGTGTTGGCCCGGACGGGACGTAACTCGAGCCTGCCCCAGCTCAGTCTCCACAATCGCTCCCTTAGTGATGACGCCTCTCCGTTGATAGTCTACGTTCGCAGGGTTCCTGACGACTCGTAAAAGTTTCGATTTTGAACTCTTGCCGGAGGCCTTGTCTGTCACGACAGCCCAGTCGGCCACGGCAATCCGAATTTTTGTGCCCCCGCCGAACATCCCCACCCGTCTCTGCTTAATAGGTCCGAGAGTCGTCTCGGTCGGCTCGGAGCCTGCTTCGAAAGCCCTCTTTCCACGCCATGGTCGCTTGGTTCCACCCGTGGGTTTTCTCTTGTATTGGCTACCGTGACTCTGAGGCATCTGAAGACACCAGACGTTGTTTCAGGGTCGCCATATTAACCGTTCCCTGAATTAGATATTCTGGAAGGATTTTCGAGATTTTTTCTGCCCGCGGTAGCCGAGCAGCAGCGAGCCATATCTCCACTCTGAGATGATTCTGCGAATGTGCTAAGCTCGACCCCGACTTGCTTCTCGAAAATGCAAAGTCTGACAGTAAAGCGGTAAATGACTCGCTGAAAGTTTGTCTTAGAAACTTCGCTCGTCGGTATTTGGGCTAAGTGGTGTAGGATCTTGGCGTTGCCATGCAACCCCAATTCCTAAAAGAACTACTACTGTCCTTGGATTGGACACCTAAGTCGGAAAACCCCACAACTACTAAGAAGTGCCCACAAAGCCAAGGTCAGCATGAAAAAGCTACCACTTCTCTTACTTCTTGCTTCTTTACTCTTTCTCATACCACCACTACCATTAAGTCACGCTACACCAGCACCAGTTGGACTTAGCTTCGAGGCTCCGACGGTACGCCTTGAGCGTGTTATGGACGGTTTCGCTGTCGGACTTCGCGTTTTTTACAAGGCTGTCCGGGTCGGTCTTGGCGTACTGGCAGAAGCGGTTTAGAAAGTGGAGGTAGGGTTTGGCTGTTGACGGCTTTACGTTGGCAAGCCAAATCTCCACTGTCCGCGGCTTCGCGTCGTTCACACGTATGTTTGTACGTCGCGCGTATATGTTCATATTCGCGGACGGGTGTTTATCCGTGAAATTTCCACTGGTAACCGAATCTTTATTTGATCGCGGACGCTCCTGAGTTGTAAATTCGAGGCGCAACCCGGAGAATGCCCAATTATTGCTTGGAGTGCGGCGGAAACCTAAGCTACGATTCCGCAATCAAGCAATACGCGTGCAAGAGTTGTGGCCTAACCTTCACCCAGCAGGATCTTCTACAGGGACGGGAGAAGATGCTCCAGAGCCAGGAGACAGTGGATGAGGAGAAGAAACGCCGCCAGAAAGACTATCTCAAATGGTGGCTCAGCTCAGATAAGAAGACAAAGTAGGCAATTTCTTCCCTAGTTAACGTTCCAGCACTCGTTCTTGCGAACGCGAAGCTTCAAGACAGTTTTCCAGTTCGTACTTTTCATCGAAGCACAGGGTTTATTCCCGAAGTCGATTACAATCGTTTTGAGCGAATCCTGACTCTCTCGAAGAGCGAGAACATCCTCGAAGACATACTCGAAAAATGGAGGCGTGGGTCCACTGGGCCTCTGCCTCAGTTGACTCCTCTCCAGC
Organism: Candidatus Bathyarchaeota archaeon; assembly: GCA_005888635.1. Lineage (GTDB taxonomy): Archaea > Thermoproteota > Bathyarchaeia > 40CM-2-53-6 > 40CM-2-53-6 > 40CM-2-53-6. The sequence goes on from VBAW01000016.1 coordinate 124,338, forward strand.
TTCTCAACGCTCTAGTCCTAGTTGAAAGAGAAGGACCTGTGGGACGGAGAGCCCTGTCCGAAACTCTCCAGCTAAACGACGGGGTAGTTCGCGGACTACTGGAAAGGCTGGCAGCAAGCAAAATGGCCTTGGTAACTGTGAAAGGTGTCCAGCTTTCCAAGATGGGAAAGGAGAGTCTCCGGAAGCTTCTTCGTCAGCTATCAATCAAGAAGATTATTTCGCTAGAGCAATCTGACTTAGTCCCCACAAATTCTGCCATGGGAGTGCACGCCACAAAGTTGTACAGACCAGGAATGACTGGAATTGTTCAGAGGGATGAAGCGATTAAGGCTGGAGCTGAAGGCTCAATCACAGTCGCAGTTCTAGGCAAGAAGCTTGTGATTCCGCCTGACAACAAGAGTATCGCAGAACTCGCTCCAAAAGAAAACGCCAGGCTGAGGAGTGAGTTAGAACCCACTGACAAGGATCTCATCATAATCGGCTTTGGAAAGGACCCGGGACGCGCCCTTGCAGGTGCACTTGCGGCGGTCCTCTCGCTCCAGAAAGCCTAGGGGAACCTGGAACTGACAGAAAGGCGGAAATTGTCTAGGAAGCCCACTGCCGAGATCATCTCGATCGGTAACGAGCTTCTCATCGGACACACACTTGACACTAACTCCCACTGGATTGCGAAGCACCTTACCAGGTTAGGGTGGACCCTCGAAAGGGTTACACATCTACGCGACTCGTTGGATTCAATCAAGTCGGGTGTACGAGGATCTCTGAAGAGAAACCCGAGTGTCCTGATCACAATTGGCGGGTTGGGTCCGACCCATGACGACATGACGTTGGCTGGAGTATCACGAGCGGTCGACAAACCACTGAGATTGAACATGGAAGCGTTGGAACTTGTGAGAGATCATTATCGAAGACTCGAAAGCAAGCCCAGACTGACGAAATACCGGACCAAGATGGCTACTCTTCCACAGGGTTCCGTTCCTCTGCCGAACCCCGTTGGCACAGCTCCCGGAGTAAAGATGCAACAGTCAAGCACAACCCTGTTCTCTCTACCCGGTGTGCCTTCCGAGATGAAGGCGATATTCCGCAGCAGCATAATTCCTTACTTAGAATCATTCCATACGACTCGCCCCAAGGAAGTAGAGATCAAGATTACTGGGATAATCGAGTCGGCGCTCGCACCAATTCTTGATCAGGCGCGCAGGATCTATCCAAGATTATACTTCAAGTCTCATCCTAGAGGGAGAGAAACAGGAATCAGGCCTTTGATCCTGCTCCACATCTACAATGTCGAACCTGGAGCAGAGAAAGAAATCTCTGAGGCGTCAGCTCGCATAATGCTTCAATTGGCTGGAATCCGAGCCCGATCAAGTCTCGTTATGAAGAAATGATCTCCCGTTTCGCTGCAAAGTCTAGCCGGTGTTTACGACAGCCTACTCGGTGGCGACTTGGACGAGGTCTTCTGGTTGTCTATTGCTGGTCTGGGACAGGTTCATGATTCCGCCTGTCAGGCTCTGGGCTCCGACTCCGTTCTTTGCCAACACTTCGGCTACGCGTAGAGATGTTCCTCCTGCCATGCAGACTAGGAGCGTCTTCGACTTGTCTTTCGGCAGAAGAGCGTTGATTCCCGCTGGAATCTTCTCGCTCGTTATGAGCGACTGAACGTCTCGCGCTGTGGCAACCTTCACCTTGTCCTTATCGCAGCCCAACGCGTCCGCGACCAGCTTGATCCCTTCCTCTCTCGGAACAAACATCGCGTGGGTCCATAGAACCTCTCCATAGATTGGCTGCCTGGAGTTCGCTTCTTGCACGTTGACCTCGAGTGGGTCTGACTTCTGAACTGGTACCTCAAGATCGGCTAGGTATTTTTGCAGTCCATCAGCGATCATCACTACGAAATTGTTGCCCGCACCGTAGTTGATCATTTGCAAGGCTGAGTAGAGGGCTAGTGCGCCGCTCTCGCCTATGCCATAGCCTCTGCCCGCAAAGAATCTCAAGAGTCGTCTAGCCGCCTCGAAGTCCACCTCATGTTCGCCGCCGTACAGCTCGGGCTGGTAGAATCTTAGACCGACAGCCTTGTCTCGTGTTCTTATCCCCGCAACATCCTGGTTGGCCAGCGGGAACACTACGTGCACGGGTTTTTGTCGGTACTTGGCTTGTGCATATTTCGCGAGCCCTGTTGAGGTTCCTCCTGTTCCGAAGGCGGTGATTATTCTGAAGTCTCTGAGCGAGTGGCCGTGTGCTTTGAGTTGCTGGTCGATCTCTGGCGCGGTGGTTGTCTCATGGGACCGAACGTTGAGTTCGTTATCATACTGTTCTGGACAGAATCCATCGTAGATTTTTGCGAGTAGTTTAGCAAGGCTGATCACGTCCTGCTTTGCGAGCAGTGCCTCCACATCGCCTCGATTCTTGTCGAAGACCGCTATGTCAAGGCCGAGTTGTGCGAGTTGTTCTCGGACATTCGCTGCGGCGACTTTCGCGACTACTAGATTCTGGTCTATCTTGAGTCCTGGTGCTGGGCATATGTCGACATCCAGGTTCACGGATCGCACTCCTTCATTCTTGAGTTCGTCCAAGACTCCGCCTTGCAGTTTTCTTGAGACGAGAACGATTACATCAAGCCCCAAGTTTCGTAGCATCCCAAGAGCCAGACCGAAGTTTCCCGAGGTTGCTTCGAAGATCTTCTGGCCAGATCTAAGCTTACCTGTAGCGATTGCGTCTCTGATTATCTCTACGGCGGGTCGGACCTTGACGGAGCCGCCGAAGATTTGAGAGTCCAGTTTACCGAAGACTCTGACCGACTTCGGGTCTATTCTGATTCCATACTCTGCCTTGGCGCATTCGGATAGGGCACCGGTTAGGTCAACCAGGGGAGTCGGATTCGCGATTACTCCAGATTTGTCTCCTCCAGCGGCATGAGGGGTCCGAATCAAGATCTCAGAGTCAAATTTTCCAAGGAGATCTTTGTCGATTTGCAGTGAGGAGGAACTATCCTGCAACGATTGCCCACAGCGTTAGGGACAGGGCTTTATATAACGTATGTCATGTTGGGACCCTATGACCGGGACTTACAAGGCGCCGGACATCCCAACCAGCCAGATTACGGGAGAGCTGGTCAGAGACGAGCTATTGAGATGTTTTGAGAGCGCGAACAAGGAGTTCTATACGCTCCTAAATCAGCCCGTTACCGATGAGATCTTGAAGACACAGGTCAAACAGTTCGTCGAAGGAGTATTCCAGAGCTGCGGCGTTAGCTACACAGAACCAACCAAGATCGGAATCTTGACAGCCATCAACCAGTGCAAAAGTAATGCGGAGAAGATGATGGGACCCAAAGGGTCAGACATAATCAACCACCACTACGATGAGATGATGAAGCTAGTCGACAGACTTCCTGAGAAGGAAGCCTACGTCCCAGTCACGCGAATAACCTGATTAAAATAATACTTGTCCTCGGCATCGTGGCCGAGAAGCCGAATGACGGAGGTAGCTAAGGACCCTGGTTTCATGGTCAATCCAGTACTCTTCATCATCGTCATCGGACTCACTGTTCTGTTCGTCGCCGCTATTCTCTACCAGATCCTCGGCGTCCGCTAGTAGCGATTCATAACTAATTAGTAATCCCGGTACATTCTGGTTCTAAACCTTGGAACAGGCGACAGCGCAGCTCCATACGCCTCGCTCAGTGACACTCGAGCGGATTGTCGACGAGACTCCATCGATTCGCTCGTTCTGGTTTAGTGACGTAAGCATGCACAAGGCTCATCCTGGACAGTTCGCAATGGTCTGGGTCCCAGGCGTCGACGAGGTGCCAATGAGCGTCCTCGCTATCCATGGCAAGAACGAAGCGGGGGTTGTTATCAAGAAAGGTGGGCAGGTCAGTACGGCTCTCTGGGAGAAAAAGCCGGGCGACTTGTTCTGGGTCCGGGGACCTTACGGCCACCCGTACAGCGTTGGACACCATCACAAACTCTTGGTTGTCGGGGGCGGAACAGGCCTTGTCCCACTGCTGTCTCTCCTAGTTCACTTTCGTGGCCGTGACGTCACTCTCATCACGGGAGCGCGAACCGCCAGCGAACTCCTCTTCAAAGACTGGCTGATAGCCGACAGTAAAGAACACCATTTCAAGCTAGTTTTCGCAACCGACGACGGAACGTACGGAGAGAAGAACCAGGTCCCCAAAGTCGCCGAAACAGTTCTTAGAGACGGACAATTTGACGCCATCTACACCTGTGGTCCCGAGCCGATGATGAAGAAGATCTATGACCTCGCAATGGAAACTCGCTGCCACATCCAGGTAAGCCTGGAAAGGGTGTTCAAGTGTGGTGTCGGAATCTGCGCGGCTTGCGTAATCGGACCCTACTTGGTATGCCATGACGGACCTGTATTCTCAGAGGCGGAACTTAGCGGCATGCCAGAATTCGGACACATGAGACGGGACCTCTCGGGCAAGAGGGTCCCGCTGAACGCAGGCCATTGATTCAGACTTGGTCTAGCTTATGCATCCGAAGAACGAAGCGTTAATTAGAACGGTCGGCTTTTTCATCAATATCGCTTAGGAGATAGAGAACCTACGCCAACTCACGGCTCGCTAACAAAAGCAGGCAAAGTCAGACAGCAGACTCCGAAGATCGTAGCTCTAGACAAACCAGGGCTTTCGCCGCGCGAGCGGGTCCGTAGGAATGCGCAGAAGAGATTTGTTCTGGGCAGAAAACCGGGCCAGAACTACATCAGAGTCTAAGCCTCAGACGGTCCGATTTTTCCATTCTGAAGCAAGCATACTGTAGCTGACAGTATCAACAAAGTGATCGTATAACCACTCCCTCTGCCGAGAGATTCCTTCCTGCCCAAACCCAAGCCTCTCAGCCACCAGACGACATCGCCTGTTTTCGAGAGCGCAAGAAATCTCCACCCGATTGAGGCCCAGTTCATTGAATGCCAGGTCAATCAATGCGCTACACGATCTTGTCATGATTCCTCTTCCCTGGAATGATTTGCCTAGCCAGAATCCGATCAAAGCCGCGCGGTTGCTCCAGTCAATGTAGTCGAAGGTCACGACTCCAGCAAGGATTTGTCCTGCCCAGATACCCATGACGAGGACTTTCTCCCCACTATTTTCTTCCCTATTTCGCTTGATGAACTGGCTCGCAGCTGTTACTGATTTGTAATCGTCAACGAAAGGCAGCCATTCTCTGAGATGAGCCCTGTTCGAGTCCACGAGCTTGAACAGATCGAGTGCATGCCTCGCTTCAAGCAAATCGATCCGCACGTCTCGAACAATCTGAAGTGGAAACAACCCCTTAGACACTATATGACGGGAAGAATCTCGTCTGGCCTCAGTCTGTTTACGAGGTTCGTCGAGTCTAGGCAACGACCATCTGTACGACTCTGACCAACTTAATAGCCTAGATTTGAGGCGACGTCCGACTGACTTAACTCACTGGTTGGTCTAGGTCTCATTGTCGCTGACGGTCGATCTTTTACTCGGTATCCAATCACTCTTAATCTTCCTGTTCGCCGGCTACGAGTATCGTACCTTGATGCACTTCCCGACGCTTCCTACGCAGATTGGGACCGGTAGTGACATCCCTCGGGTTTCCATAATTCTGCCAGTCAGAAATCAAGCTAGAACCGTCGGAGATTGCGTCAGGTCCTTGGTGGGGCTCGAATACCCCAACAAAGAAATTATCGTTGTAGATGGTGGTTCAACTGATGGAACCCGGGACCAGATTCAGCAATTCGATCAAGATATCACGCTAGTTGACGAGGAGCCTCTGCCAGTAGGCTGGGTGGGAAAGAACTGGGCATGCCATCTTGGCTACAAGAAATCGCGAGGAGAGTTGCTTCTATTCACGGATGGCGATTCGGTTCATGCAACGGACAGCTTGGCGAGATCCGTCAACTACCTTCAGTCTGAGAACGCAGATCTTGTTACACTTGCGCCTGGAACCATACTGAGGAGCTTTTGGGAGAGGCTCCTGCAGCCGCCAATCTTTCTTCTGATCATGATTTTGGTAGGTGGAAAATTGGTTAATGATGATGATCGGCAGAATGCGATTGGAAATGGGCAGTACATGCTCTTTCGTCGAGAGGCTTACGACAAGATTGGGGGACACTGTGCCGTTCGTGACAAGATTATCGAGGACTATTCCCTGGGCAGATTGTTGAAGAGAGCAGGGATGCGGCTACGGTTTGTCACCGCCTCGGATGCCCTGGGAGTCAGAATGTACGCCAGCCTAGGTGAGATCTGGCGAGGCTGGAGGAAGAACTTCTACACTGTATCCGAGAAGCACATGCTACCTAGAGCGGTCACCCGAATCTTCCTGATGTTCACGTTCCTCGTATTGCCATTCGCTGTCCTAGGCTACGGGATCTTACTGGCAGCAGCAACCCCTCTGAACGCCTACCTGATCGCAGGACTCTTCATGTCCGGACTGTTGTGGCTGGGCATGGTCATGCTCGACAATTCAATTGGAGTCAGCTCTCTATACGCCCTCATGTTCCCACTTGCCATCATAGTCTACATTTTCATCGGGATCGATTCGACAGTTCGAGGGTCGCTTGGCTACGGGTTCTCATGGAAAGGACGGGTATATGGGAAACCGATAGAAAGACAGTTAGAGCCCAGCCCAGTCTAACAAACGCAGATTCCAAGGCGTCCCAAATGAGCCAGGTTGTCGAACAAATCTCAACCGAGATTCTCGAACGACTCCTAGCTCTCGAAAACCCATCCAAAGAGGACGTCAACAAGGTCAAGATTGACGTCTGCAGAAAATACAAGTCACCTTTCGTCCCAGCCAACTCAAGCATCCTCCAACTCTTATCCGATGATCTTCGACCGAGACTCCGACCAGTCCTAACTGACAAACAGGTCCGCGGCATGAGTGGCGTAACCACACTGGCCGTGATGCCCAAGCCCTACGGGTGTCCTCACGGAAAGTGCACATATTGCCCCGGAGGTCCGGAGGTAGGCGTCCCGCGCGCCTACACTGGAAAAGAGCCCGCGGTGATGAGGGCTCTCGAATCGAAGTACGACCCCTTCCAACAAGTCAGCAGTCGACTATCGCAGCTAAGGCACATGGGCCACTTTGTCGACAAGGTGGAACTGATCTTGATAGGAGGCACTTTTCCGTTCATGCCTCGCTCGTATCAGGAGGAATTTGTAAAGAGATGCCTGGACGCTCTCAATGGCCAGGAGTCAGGGTCGCTTGATGAAGCCAAGCAAATTGCCGAGACGGCTCGGGTCAAAAATGTCGGAGTTACGGTCGAGACCCGGCCCGACTGGTCCCGGAGAGACCACGTAGACCACATGCTGTCTATGGGTGTTACGCGAGTCGAGATAGGTGTTCAGACTCTCTACGATGATGTGTACGAGAGAATCCATCGCGATCATTCAGTGGCAGACGTTGTCGAAGCCACGCAGACTCTGAAAGAGTCGGGTCTCAAAGTAGGATACCATATGATGTTGGGGCTTCCCGGCTGCGACGAGACTCGGGATCTGGAGGCCTTTCGAAGCATTTTCGAAAACTCAGATTTCAAACCGGACATGCTGAAGATCTATCCATGTCTCGTTACACCTGGAACCAAGCTGTATGAACAATGGCAAACGGGGGAGTACAAGCCTTACTCGACAGCGCAAGCCGCCCGTCTAATCGCCGAGATCAAACGGTTCATCCCTCCATGGGTGAGGGTAATGAGAATTCAGCGAGAGATTCCTGTTGATGGAATCGCGGATGGAGTGAAGAACGGAAACCTTCGCCAACTGGTCCAAGAAGAACTGGGTCGTCAAGGAATCGAGTGTCATTGCATAAGATGTCGGGAGGTTGGACAGCATATTATGCGGAACGGTTCGAACCCTAGAATCGATGATGTCAAAATCCAACAAATGGCGTACGAAGCGTCAGGAGGCACTGAAGTCTTTCTTTCATTCGAGGACCCAGCCCGAAGCCTACTAGTTGGATATGTTCGGCTACGGATTCCAGGTGACAACTCTCATCGTCCCGAAATCAAGGACAAGAATGCCGCAATTATTCGAGAACTGCACGTCTTCGGTCAAACTGTTCCCGTTGGCACAAGATCAGAATTGGCGTTTCAGCACAAAGGCTACGGATCTAGGCTTGTAGCTGAGGCTGAGCGCGTAGCGTCCGAGGAGTATGACAGGACGAAGATGGTTGTGATAAGCGCTCTTGGGACGAAGAGCTACTACTCACGTTTCAACTATCAACACGATGGACCTTACGTATCCAAATCGTTGACTTAGGAAAGCCGCGGCTGGATACAAGCTAGGTGAAATCAAGCCATGTCAGCTTCCGGACTCGAAGGATACCACGGAGAAATCCTACGCCGACTCAAGAGCGCCAATGCCGAGATTGGCAGCATCATTAGAATCACGGCAAAATCACGCGAAGTTCTCGAAGGAACGTTATTCCCACGATCAGAGTACACGGATCCGAACCACATAGTTCTCAAACTCAAGAACGGATACAACATAGGAATCCACTACGAGAAGACGGAGAAGATAGAAGTCATAGGGGAAGGCCCGAAGCCGCACTTTACGAAACCACCTTCTCCACCGAAGAGCCCCGGATTACCTAGAGTGGCGATCATTAGCACAGGAGGGACCATAGCAAGCCGCGTCGACTACAGGACAGGAGCCGTCCAACCCGCACTGACAGCAGCTGACCTCGCGAGTGTCGTGCCTGAACTTGCATCAGTTGCTGAGGTTGAAGCTCACATTCTCTTCAGTGAGCTAAGCGAGAACGTTACGCCCGCACAATGGACAACCCTCGCGGAGGACGTTGCCAAGAGGATCGGTGGTGGGGTTGACGGGGTCGTTGTGAGTCAGGGAACTGATACTATGCACTACACCTCGGCGGCTCTCAGCTTCGCCTTGCAAGACCTTCCCGTTCCTGTTATGCTCGTGGGAGCTCAAAGGTCTTCAGATCGGCCAAGCTCCGACGCGGCCTCAAACTTGACCGGAGCGGTCGCTCTTGCCGCCCGAGCAGATCTTGCAGCGGTCGGGGTAGCGATGCACCAGGACATGTCTGATCGCTACATAGTCGCCCACAGAGGTACCAGAGTACGAAAATGTCACACGAGCCGGCGGGACGCGTTCAAATCGATCGGGTCAAATTCCTTAGCAAGATACGACCTCCAGACAGGTCAGATCGAACAATTCGAAGACTCCACCAGACGGCGGAACCCCCGTAAACTTATCGTCGAGCCACACTTTGATCATCATGCCTATCTGCTAAAATTCCATCCAGGCTTCAACCCCGAAATCATCACTTCTGCCGTTTCAAGCGGTGCACGCGGTCTAGTTCTAGAAGGCACCGGCCTCGGACATGTCTCGAAATATTGCTACGACGCAATCAAGAAGGCGTTGAAAGAAGAGGTCCCCGTTTTCATGACCTCCCAAACGATCTGGGGCAGAGTGGACATGAACGTGTACGTCACCGGGCGCGATCTTCTCAACATCGGCGTCACCCCCCTCGAGGACATGATCTCAGAAACCGCTCTCGTCAAACTAATGTGGGTCCTAGGCAAAACTCGGTCTCCAGAAAGAATTCGCGAGCTCATGCTGCAAATTGTGGCAGGGGAGACTACGGAAAGGTCGCCGATAATGGAGGCCGTTTAATCGCCATTCGACTACTCAGCTATCGGCCTCAGGGTCGGCCTTGAGGTTCACAGGCAACTAGACACCAGCAGGAAGCTGTTCTGTGAGTGTCCAACAATCCTTTCCATCAAGCCCCCGACGCTCACCCTCGACCGTAAACTTCGACCTACTCAAAGCGAACTGGGCCAGATAGACCCGGCGGTCCTCTTCGAATTCCACAAAGGCCGGACGATCAGGTACGAAGCGGACCCGGAAACGACGGATCTAGTCGAGCTAGATGAAGAGCCACCGCACCGGCTCAACGAAGAGGCGATCGATATCGCGCTAACGATCAGTGCCTTGTTCAAAGCCCGTCCAATGGACGAGATTCATGTAATGCGAAAAGTCGTGATTGATGGCTCCAACACTACAGGATTTCAGCGAACTGCAATAATCTCCATGTCCGGAACACTCAAGGTCGACGAGAAGGACATCCCAATCCAGCAAATCACTCTGGAAGAGGATTCAGGACGAAAGACGGGAGAAAGCAAGAATACAGTAACGTTTCGACTCGATCGTCTCGGAGTCCCACTGATAGAAATCTCAACCGGGGCCGACATCAACCACCCTGACGAAGCAAGCAAGGTCGCCTTTGAAATCGGTAAGATGCTCCGGGCCACAAAGAGCGTGAAACGCGGTCTTGGAAGCATCAGACAAGACCTCAACATATCGATCAAGAATGGTGCACTCATAGAGATCAAAGGCGTCCAAGAACTCGAGCTAGTCGCCAAAGTTGTAGAATTGGAAGTACAGCGGCAAACGGCCCTACTACAGATTCGAGACGAGCTGCGAACGCGAAACCTCAAACCCGCACAACTCAACGAAAATTTTGACGACCTGACAGAGCAACTCTCGTTATCACAGTCCAAGATTATTCAGTCGGCAGTGAAAAATGGTGGAGTCGTTCTCGGCACTCGTCTAGCTGGTTTCAGGGGTCTTCTCAAACGCGAGCTCATCCCAGGAATTAGGCTTGGGACTGAGATGGCGAAAAGAGCAGCCTTCTGGGGACGGGTAGGAGGAATATTCCATTCAGACGAACTTCCCGGTTACGGCATAACCGAAAACGACGTAGAGATAATATCGAAGAGACTCGGATGCGGACCTTCAGACGCTTTTGTCCTCGTCGCAGACGCGAAAGAAAACGCTCTCGATGGATTGAAGGCCACTGTAGAACGAGCCAAAGAAGCACTCGTGGGAGTTCCGGAGGAGACACGTACAGCGAACCCTGACGGGACGACTCAATACATGAGGCCTCGTCCAGGAGCAGCCCGGATGTACCCTGAGACGGATGTGCCTCCCGTCCAGATCAGCTCCGAAAGAATCCGGCAAATTGCAGACAATTTGCCTAGGATACCTGAGGAGTTGGCGAAAGAGATTGGGTCAAAATACGAGATCGGTCCAAAACTTGCGATTCAGTTAGTCAACTCGGACTATCTCGGAATCTTCGATGGAATCGTTTCCAGCGCAAAGGGAGTCGGGGCGAGTTTCGTCGCAACAGTACTGACGGAGTCGCTGCGTTCACTTTCTAGAGATCAGGTCCCAGTCGAGAATCTGAAGGATTCTCATCTGATAGAGGTCTTCGATCTGGTTGCAAAGGGAAAGACCGCAAAAGAATCGGTTCTTGAGATTATCAAGTGGTTATCATCTCATCCTGATTCCAGCGCTGAAGACGCTCTCGGAGAACTGAAACTTAGAATGCTGACCAACGAGGAGCTAAGGGGAATCATTTCCAAGGCGCTCGAGTCAAATCGCTCCCTGGTCCACGAGAACGGGACGAAGGCGATGGGAAAAATGATGAATTTGGTCATGGGAGAGGTCCGGGGACGAGCTGACCCGAAGATGGTAACCGAACTCTTACGGACACAATTGGAACAATTCAAAGGGTGACATCGTCCATCCGCGAAACCCCAGAAAAATCCTCAACCGTCGAGCTGGACGAACTCGACCGGAAGATTCTCCAAGCCTACTTAATCGATGCTCGACTATCTTACAGAGAATTGGCCCACAAGCTAGGAGTATCCACAACCACCATTCAGTCCCGGACCAGCAAGCTGGAAAAGTCAGGCATTATTCGAGGATACTCAGCAATCTTTGACCATGAGAAAATAGGGTTTCAACTGACAGCGCTCACAGAAGTATCAGTGGCGAAGGGGAAGTTGTTGGAATTGGAGAAAGAGGTTGCCAAGATGCCGCAAGTGTTGGCCGTTTATGACGTGACGGGTATCACAGACGCGATGGTGATCGCCAAGTTCAAGAGCCGTGAAGAACTAAGCAAATTCACAAAGGCGCTGTTGGCGATGCCTTTCGTAGAACGAACCAACACCCACATTGTGCTAACGACGGTCAAAGAAGATTTCAGATTAGTGTAGAATTTCCCAGCGTTATCCAATTCAGTATGCGGTTCCTTCCGGACCAAAAAAGCACGAGGCTTTCTCGACCTAAGTCAAATAATTCGATTAGCTTCCCAGTACAGAGAAGGCTATTTCAGTGTATGTACTTCTGAGCCATCAGGAGTTCTGCGTTTAGGATCGAGCATCCGGCACCCCCCCGGACGAGGTTGTGTCCCAATACGATGTACTTTATTCCATTAAACGCAGAATCTTTTCGCAATCTGCCAACACTTACTGTCATGCCTTTGCCCTCATCCACGTCGAGTCTTGTCTGAGGTCTATCTTCCTCCTTTCGAACGATCACGGGATGAGGTGGCGCACTGGGCAGTTTCAACTTCTGCGGCGTCGATTCGAACTCTGACATTGATTTCGCGGCTTCTTCTGGGGATGTCGGAGTTCTTGTCTTTGCGAAGACGGCTTCTATGTGCCCATGGATTGTTGGCACTCTTTGGCAACTAGCCGATATTGTAACTGTGGCTGGTTTGGTTGCAGTGCCGAGAATCTTGTTAGTCTCACGTTCTACTTTCTCCTCTTCGTTCCTAATGAACGGGATGACATTCTCGAGAATATCCAGTGATGCTACTCCTGGATATCCCGCCCCGGAGATGGCTTGCATGGTTGAGACGATGACTGTTTCGAGACCGAATCGGTCGTAGAGCGGCTTCAGGGAGAGACTGAGGATTGCTGTTGTGAAGTTCGGATTCGTCACTATGAAACCATCCCACTTGGTTCGACGCTTCTGGTCTTCTACGAGTGAGGCGTGCTCAGCATTCACTTCGGGGTTGAGCAGTGGGACATCATGGTCCATTCTGTGTGATGATGCGTTCGAAAAGACTGGAAATCCTGCCTTAGCAAAGTCTTCCTCGATAGGTCCCGCTACTTCTGTTGGAAGTGCGGAGAAGACGATATCGGGGTCAGCTAACGACCGAGGGGTTGCCTCAACAACCTGTAAGTCTCCCAAATCGTCAAGGACGTCTCTTTGGATCTGGCCGCCCATTGTAGCTGCATAGGGCTTTCCGACACTCCTGTCGCTAGCCGCGACTGCAGATACTTCCGGCCATGGATGGTTAGCTAGGAGCTGTACGAACTTCTGACCCATCATCCCCGTAGCCCCGAGGACTACGGCTTTCTTCTTCGCTGGCACCATGTCTTCCCTCTGTAGGACTCGTTCTCTTAGTCTCTAACTCATCTAGATAGCTGAGAGCCACTTAACTTGGTACCTCCTGTCCCGAATATGTCAGTATCGTTTACGAAACCGGCATTAGAGGGTCCAGGATTCGGCTTAGACCTTTATAGGCTGGGAACGATCATTGAGCAACGATATTGTATGCCTCAACGATCAGAAGAACTGACCCAGTCTTCGTTGGCGGAAATCTTGGGAAAGATGTCTGAGAAGGGCTATGCCCTAAACTTCGACGTTACCCTAGAGCTCGCAACTCCCACTTTGAAGGTTGGGACGGTGAGAGTTCACGGAAAACTCGAGTCTGCAGCCCTCAAGAAGAAATAAGCTAATTCAACTCGCCCGATTTACTGACTGAAACTCTCACGTTAGCTTAGGACTGCTCCTACTGCCAGGCATCAAGTCCCAAATACCTGCGTGTTCATTGTAATCTCATGAGCCAGCCGTGGATGGGTGCCCCCAACCTTCCAGGGATAGGGGGAACATCGACAAGCCGGTATGTAGCCTTAGTCGCAGTCCTAACGGCTATCTTCACCGCCTACGGGTACATTTCAAGCATTGAGCTCCGGACCGTGACGAGATCGTTGGATCTCTTCTTTCTACTTCCCGCATTCTTCGCTATCCTAGTGTCCTTAACGGGCAAGAAATGGGCCGGAACCATTCTCGGGACGGTCATCGGACTGATCTTCCTGGGCACGCCCAGCGCTGGGAGCAACTTTTCACCCCATATTACCGCCTCAGTCATTGTAAACGGTCTGGTCTTCGACCTCTACCTGCAGCGTTCCGGCGGCAGCCTTCTAGACCCGTCGAGAAAACACCTTGTCCTCGCCGGTACGTTGGGAAACCTTGCAATGGCTCCTACCGGCTTACTTGTACTCCAGGCCGTCGGGGTCCCATCACTTGCCGTGATATGGACAATTGCGCTGATCGGCGATACCCTGGTCGGCGCGGCAGGTGCATTCTTCGGGACAATAATCGTTGAACGAGTGAAGGGTCTGCAAGCAAGACGGGTCCTTGAGGCTAAATCGGCTGTAAGAGTCAGAGTCTAAACATAGAGACCGCTAAAAAATCGGCCCTGCCATCAGGAACCTCTGCCTTACTGGTGGAGGTAACGATCCGCCAATATGCGAAAAGAGTGATCAGCGTAGATCGTTCTACGAAGATGACCGCTAGTGGCGAATAACGACAAGACGCACAACAATGAGTCTCAGAAAGCCAGCCGCAACGCCAAACTAGTATGCTCTCTCCTTTTCGTCATCACTGTTCTTCTTTCAACTTGGATTGCGGTCGCACACTTTCATCTCGCTCGTCTCCAAGGATACATTACCAGCATCATCACTCCCAACGGCTCTGTTCTCCGCGTTACACTGATTGCGGCGTTCGGCGGATTCATCTTGTCAATCCCGATCTTGAGAAGCCTCTCACCCAAGGACAGGACTTCCAACGTCAAGGTCGAACCAATCCCCCAGTATCGCAATCCAAGAGTTCATCCGCTTTTCATGACGTCGAGGCCGGCAAGGGATACGAATTTTGTTATTAGGAAAACAAAGAATCGGGGAAGAATCTCGAGAAACCACGCTGGGGAGCGACTTCCACCTAGCGATCACGCGTAGGACGTGCAGTAATTCTTAATGCCCTGAGCTTGCCTACCATAGCAAAGTCTACTGGAAGAGTGTTTGGCGTTTGTGTGGAATATTCGGCTGCGTTCTTCACGAGGGTTCCCAGGCGGCCCCAATTGTCCATTCCGCGCTCAAACGCCTCGAATACAGGGGCTACGATTCAGTGGGCGAAGTAACCGTCGATAATGACCGATTGACTGTGAAGAAGGATAGCGGACGATTGGAGGAGGTCCACGCAAAATACAATCTTGACGACCTTCCGGGACCAGTTGGCGTCGGACACACAAGATGGGCGACCCATGGAAGACCCGTGTACGAAAACTCTCACCCGCTCGTGGATTGCAAGTCGCGGATCGCCGTGGTTCACAATGGAATTATCGAGAATTATCTAGAAATCAAGAGAGAACTGGAAGGGAAAGGCCACAGGTTCCAGTCGAGAACCGACACCGAAGTCGTCCCGCACTTGGTGGAAGACTATCACTCTCACGGGATGAGTCTAGAAGAGGCGTTCCGCAAGACTGTGAACCGTCTTGAAGGAGCTTACGCGATCGTTCTCACTAGTGCAGAACAGCCGAAGACAATACTCTGCGCCCGTCAAGAGAGCCCTCTCGTCTTGGGTCTCGGAGACGGTGAATATTACTGCGCCTCAGATTTCGCAGCATTCTTACCGCTCACCCGGAAGGCGGTGCTTCTTGACGAGGGAGAAATGGCGGTTCTAGATCCCAAGGGGATGAAGATTCTCAAACTGAAGAATGCCGCTCCGGTAAGACGAGAAGCCATTACCATCACTTGGGACCCGGAGTCTGCAAAGAAGCAAGGCTTCCGGCATTTTATGCTTAAAGAAATACACGAACAAGCACAAGCCCTGCGTGACGCCCTCCGAACGGAGCAAGTATACTACGATCAATTCTCCCGCAAGATCATTGAAGCTGACAAAGTCTTCATCGTAGCTTGTGGGACTTCATATCATGCTGGGCTCGTCGGCAGCATAGCCCTGGCCAAGATAGCAGGGATCAACGCTCGAGCAGTGATTGCCAGCGAGCTCTCTGAGGAAGCTCTGGATCTAGTAACTTCGAAGACCGTCATTCTAGCTATCAGCCAGTCTGGTGAGACGATGGACACTCTCAACGCAGTGCGTGACGCAAAGGCAAAGGGCGCGACGATTCTGAGTGTCCTGAACGTGTTGGGCTCCACTCTGATGCGGCTGTCCACCGTCTACATTGACCAGAACGCAGGACCAGAGATAGGAGTGGCCTCAACCAAGGCCTTCACCAGCCAGATCGCGGTACTTCTTCGACTCGCTGCAACCATTGGCCGGAAGAAGGGCGAAGTGTCTGCGAAAGAGATTAGCGAGCTAGAAAACGCGCTCCACAAAACCCCCGCTCTCATCCAGAGCATTCTGAACACTAAGATCGAAGATGTCAAGAAAATAGCGCAGGAATGCGACACCGCATCAAGTGTCTGTTTCTTGGGACGGGGAATCAATGTCCCGACTGCTCTCGAAGGTCGTCTCAAACTCTTGGAACTCAGCTACGTCCCAGCGATTGCTTATCCGGCTGGTGAGAGCAAACATGGATTCATCGCACTCATCGAAGAAGGATTTCCAGTAATCTTCGTCGCACCTAATGACGACACCCACAAACGGATTGTCGGAAACATTATGGAGATGAAGGCTCGTGGTGCCCGGATCATTTCAATAATTGAGGAAGGAGATGAAGAGGTCAGAAACCTCTCCGATCGGGTCATTGAAATTTCAGAGTCTCTGCCCTCCCTGGTAACTCCCCTCGTGTATGTGGTACCATTGCAGCTGCTAGCATACTATCTATCCGTGATCAAAGGGCACGACCCTGACTATCCCCGCAATCTGGCCAAGAGCGTCACTGTCGAATAGGACAACTCTCCTTGTCCGACAGATCTTCAGTTGAACAGGAATACTTGGAGTCCAAACTGGAAAGGGCGTTAGACGACGCGTGGTCGAAAGTCAATATCGCTCTCGACGAGACATCCAAGTCTTCGGCTGATCTCGCAATGGGGATCTGGTTCGCCGCAGAAGCTCTGGAGTACAGCAGCCTTCTTTTCAATCTGACTTATGGTTTGGAGGATGTGAAACCTACTATCAAGCCTCGAAAAGGCGAGGCTGCTCTAGTCCTCGTTAAGGACTCAATGGAGCTTCTAAAGCGAGCACGGGAAGGACGCAAGAGGTCTGCCGCGGATGCTTATGTCAACCTTAGAACAGCCGCCGACTTCCTGAAATCCGCTCATTTGGCGCAAGTCAGGAAATCTACTAAGAAACGGGAATAGCGTTTAACTAGAGGTTTCGTCCGGGCGAAAAGCTCTCGCAGGTCTCTGCGTGTTTCGCGCGATCACTTGTCTAGCCGGCGGCGTGGGGGCCGCTCGCTTCTTAGATGGTCTCGCAAGAGTATTTCCTCCTGAAAAGATAACCGTTATCGTCAACACCGGAGATGATCTCCAATACCTAGGATGTCACGTCAGCCCCGACCTCGACATCGTGACCTACACTCTCGCGGGAGTCGTGGACAAAGCAAAGGGCTGGGGCATCGAAGGAGACACGTTCGGCTGTATGGTCCAACTAGGAAAGTACTCTGCTGAGACCTGGTTCAGGATTGGAGACCGAGACTTTGCAACACACCTTCTACGCACAGCATATCTCCAGCAAGGCTTCAACCTATCCGAGGTTACCGAGAAGATCAGAAACTCTCTCGGAGTCAAAGTGCGAATCCTGCCTATGACGGACCATATGGTAGCGACGAAAATCAAGACCCCAAAGGGCATACTCGAGTTCCAGGAATATTTCGTTAAGAGAAAGTTCCAAGACAAGGTGGAGGATGTTACATACGAGGGAGCAGCGCATGCCACGCCCGCCCCTGGTGTGATCCCCGCGATAGAGAAGACAGATCTTATCATCCTATGCCCGAGCAATCCGATCTTGAGCATAGGGCCGATTCTGGCGATCCCCGACATTCGCAACAGCATCGCGAAAACACATGCGAAGATTGTGGGAATCAGCCCCATCGTGGGCGGAAAAGCAATCAAAGGGCCTCTAGACCAAATGATGGAGAGCCTCGGTCTGGAGGTCTCCCCCTTTGGGGTCGCGCAGCTCTACAAGGGCTTGATAAGAGGATATGTTATTGACGAAGTGGACCGAACCATTAGCCCCAAGATCACGAGCCTCGGTATGAGAGTGATCGCGACAAAGACAGTAATGGATTCTGACGAAGCTAGGGCTAAGCTAGCGGAAAACACGTTGAAGTTTGCCGAGACGATCTCATGACCGAGAATTGGGCTGTAATCCCGGTAAAGGGCCTCACAGAAAGCAAAACAAGACTTTCAACATCCCTTCAAGTGGATAAGAGGAGGATTCTTGTTGAGGCTTTATTGGAGGATGTTCTTTCATCCATAGTTCGATCAAGAGTTTACGGAATTGTCTTGGTGATTTCTCCGGACGAAAACGTTCGAAGTCGAATTTTGCCTCAAGAGGTCTCTTTTCTCAAGCAAACAGGCGTAGGTCTGAATCGGGCAATAGAACAGGCGAATAGACTGGCGACGCAAAAACATGCGCGCTCGCTTACGACGGTTCTCGCTGACATCCCATTAGTTGAGCCTGGAGATTTCAAGGAACTACTGAGTGTTGGCACTGCCGTTCCAAGGGTCGTAATGGCCCCATCGTTGAAAGGGGGTACGAATGTGATGCTGACCTCTCCTCCCGGCACGATTTCCCCTAGTTATGGAAGATGGAGCTACTCCAAACATCTCCGTCTAGCACAGATGAAGGGGGTCGATGCCTATTCGATATCCAATTGTCGAGTTTCCTTTGACATTGATACAATGTCCGATTTGATGGAACTTAGGCGACTCGATCCCGAAAGCAAGACGGCGTCCGCAAGAGCCACGAGTATGATGAAAGTGGTTGTGAGCCCGGCAAGAGTTCGCTAGAAGGAGAAAAGGCGACTCACTCAATATTGAGTAGTAACGCTTTTATGAGTACGTTCTTTTCCGCTCTCGCCATGGCTTTCTCGCGGACTTCCCTGAGGCCTACCGCCGTCCTAGCCGGTAGTGCGACTTTCGGGGCTCTGGCTTCACTCATAACGCTAGCCGCTCCACCAGCATTGCAGCCTCCGTTTCCGATTCTGTTTTACTTGAAGTTCGACGTGGCGGAGGTCGTTGACCTAAGTTCGTTCATGATTTTTGGTCCTACTGCTGGTTTGCTGACGGCGTTGATTCACGCCACGATACTTGGAACGGTTGCAGGAGGTGCGGGCAGTGGCCCATTCTTTGGTCCTAGCTTGAAGTTTCTTGGAGTTCTCTCAACTTACATTGGGCTTTTTCTGGCGTCGAGATTTGGAAGACAGAGTCTGGTGAGAGCTAGTCTTACGATGACAAGCTTAGCCCTCATTACTCGGGTAACACTCATGACCGCAGCGAACTATTTTTACATCGTATTTCTTGCGCAGACGGTCTTCGGCGTGGACTACACTGGCTTCGCTCAATTTGTGCTGAGCCAATCAGGCATCAACCTCACAGGCTCCGGACTGATTCTCTACATTCTAGGACTGACCGCGATATACAACGCCGTTCACGTAGTCTTCTCCGTGGTTGTATCGCTGCTTCTCGTGAACGCCTTGATGAAAAGAGCACCGAACTTGCTTCAATCGAGAGCTTGGATAACAAGAGTCCTAAATTCGGCATCGGGGTAGGCTATCTTATCTTCGCAACCAGAGCGGGCTTCGTCTTCGTGCTCTTCGAGATGGATCTCCGGTCTATGAGGTCTGCTTCCCAAGCTCCTGTTCCTATCAAGCTGACTGGAACGCCGGTGTCTTTTTCTATCTTCGATACAAAGTCCCGTCCTTCTTTTGGCAGATTTGAGTACGTTCACGTCCAGTAACCGTGCCGTGTTCCATCCAGCCCCGTCTAAGAACTTCTTCCCTGTCCAGTTGTCCTTCGAGAGGTCCCTCTCCTACTCGAGTAACGTAGGCTTTGAAAATAATCATCACATCATCGACATCTGTTGGGCCGATTCCAACATCCGCACATGCTTGAGATGCAGTGACGTCCTTTGACGTAACATACGGATACGTTCCATGGTACAGACTCAAGAATGTTCCTTGAGTCCCTTCAACCATCACATTCCGACCTTTCGATAGTGCTTGGTGAATCTCAGCAACTGTATCAGTGACATAGGGTCTCAAACTGGTTTCTTGTCTGGCCAATTTCACCATACGGAGCGCTCTTTCTGCATTGCACGCCCCTACTCCGCTCTTGGTTGAGCCGATCTTGTTCGAGAGATGTTCAGATTCGCACTCCTGAGTCTTATGCCGCTCTTCCAGCATTGCGCATTGATAGTCGACGCTGATTCTATTCTCAGAGTCAGTTTCCTTGATCTCATTTAGGAGAATCGCGGTTTCTACCGGCACTCCCGCGCCTATCATCAGACGCGTAGAACGACTTACGAACCCGCTAGGCATGAGTCTAAGATGATACTCTTTCCCATCGTGAAAGACGGTGTGACCTGCGTTCGGTCCGTTTCCTCCTCTAACGCATATGTCGGGTTTGTCCTTTAGGGCCAGGTAGGCAGCTATCTTGCCTCTAGGGGACGATTTGCATCGTCTTTCCCTTCGTCCCCAAAGAAACCCCCGACGATTACGGTACAGGGCAATTGGATTTCCGAGGGGGATGGTACGGAGGTTGAATAAAACTTTGGAAGTGATTTTTTTTCTCGATTACAGCCTAAAGAGACTAATGACTGTCTGTTAATGGTCGGCCAAAAAATCCGCCCATCTAGCCTCTGAGTTGCGTTATGGATCGTGGGAGTGTTCGTAGCCTGGGACTGGATGCGGCAGGTACGGGAAGACGGTCAGGAAGGGACTTGTGTTGGGCGGTTGTATCGGGCTTGAGTCTACCCCGTCTCCTACGAGAGCTGCTGCTCCATCGGGAGTGAAGCTTGGGTCTACTAGTGGTAGGGTTACTCCTGCGATTGCCCGAATTTCGATATCGATCACGTCGTCTCCTACTCGTCGTCCGTTGGGGAATCCTGCGGCGTCTCCCGCTATGAGGCCAAGACGATTCGGGCTGGTCGTGTTGGGTTGTATTGCCATGTTGAGCCGCAGATAATCTGCTTGGACACTTCCTGTGAAGTTTTGGAAGCCGGGCACAATTCCCGAAGGTATGCCTGTCAACAGGATAGCAACGAGGTCCGCTCTGGGTTTGCTGTATCCTGCTAAGTTGGGGAAGATCCCAGGGTAAAGGATCGGTAAAAGCTTCTGGAGTTCTGGAGTCTGGTAGTATTGCAGGAATTGAGAGTCAAACCGTGGGTTCACTGTGTTCCACACGTCCTTCTTCCCAAGTGGAATTATCACTTCGTTGATGAGTGGCATTCCGAGCCGAGACACCTGTGTGAATGGTCCTGTTTGGATGCCGGGAGATGTGTCCTCGTCAAACTGGCCGTTGTCATCGTCGTCTCCGTCGCCGGGTAGGATTGTGGCTTTCCTTCGGCTCGCGGAGGCCCATATTCCCACCACTGAATTCTTGTTCAACGGATCTGTTGAATTGGAACCGTCACTTGTCAACTGTTTCTTCGAGACTTGAAGTGCGATTGTGTGAACGCTGAACCCTTTGGTTGTGTCCACTCCTGGAGCTGCTGGCGTAGGGATGAGGTGTAGGTTCTGAAAGGGTCTGAGTGTCGCCAGGTCAAAAATGGACCCTAGGTCAACGTAGAATGCTTCGTCTCGTTGTCCAGCGAAGACCGTCGAGTTGTCATTGAGAATGTTAACGGCCGCATTTGCTAGGTCGGTATAGTTGGGGGTGGATCTCGGGCCAATGTTTACGGGAGGTGTCGAAAGTTTCGTGCCCAACACAGTTGGAGTTCCGCTTCGTCTTGGTCCCAAGACCTTCGTAACGGAATAGAACTGCTTGACGTTCCATGAGGAGTCTGTTAGGGAACTGATCGGTCCTGTGTTGTACAGGAAGGTATCAGGGTTCCCGATCTTCGTTTTGAACTTAAACTGATACGTGACATCTTCGATTCCGTCCCCATCGTTGTCAACCATTATTTCGTACAGTACGTCGTCTCCAAAGGTGTTGAAGTTGGGTCCGCCTGCTGGCTCTTCCAGTGGAATGTAGTTGGCGAGGATTGTGACCGTGTCAGGTTTGTCTGGGCTGACGAATGCGTACAGATCCGTATTGTCAGCAACTGGATCTTTGGAGATCTTAGGAGCTTCTCGATGAGATGTCACGAATCTATTCTCCTGCGCTCATTTTTTCAGCGATGAGTGCTGCCAGACCCGAGTCCTTGGTCTTGACGATGGTCTGTCCGTTCATCACGGTGACTTGGTCGCCGCTGACGGTGGCGACAATTGGTTCGGAGCTTTCGTTTGCAGCGGGCGTCTTCTTCGAAGGTTGCCCTGCGGGCAGGGGGATCTTGCCCATAAGCGCGGTAGCTCCTGCGGCAACGGCAGCGACCCCTACTCCGAACTTCAGGAATTCTCTTCGTGAAACCTTCTTGTTCTGGTTATTCTCAGATTCGTTCTCTACTCTTTCTTCTGATGTCAATAGATTTCGGGCGGTTCTTGTCTATAATCGCACTTAACGGTTTTTCCAGATTTCGCCGGATTCTTTCCATATTGCACTGGGAGATAGATGCAGGCTTCGTAAGATCAGTCGAACGGCTTCCTATTTCCAGGTAACTCGAAGGAGGTTCGATATAGCTAGTGCTTCACCGACATTGACCAGTAGCATGTAGAACGATGCTTGGTCTACCAGAGTCGTTGCGGAGCTGACGTTGACGTTCTGAAACAGAAATAGCCAGAACACCAATATCGACAGATTGAGGATGACGAAGAAACTTCCGAAGAGTACCAGTCCCAGCGTGAAAGAGGATCTGATCCTGCGATAGGTTCCGATGTAAATTGCCAACAGCACGAGCGTCATTGCGATGTTCGCGAATGCGACGATAGCGCTAGCCCACAATGCAAGGGACAATTCTTTTCGATTTACTCCTTGGCCGTTGCGCTTATCTTTCTTGTTCCAATTCTACTCCAAATCTCATCAAGGATTGGAAGGGCCTCTTCCATTTTCGCTGTCAGGAAGAGAACAGCGCCGTAGCTTCCTTTGTTCACAAGGGAGACTAGACCATTCTCCTCTAGTATCCTAACGTGATGCTGGGCTGTCTTGTAGTCCACTCGCAGAGTCTCTGCTAACTGATTCGCATTACAGGGACGATTCTGGAGAATTTTGATTATTTCGGCTCTGTTGGGTCCGCCTCGAGTGCCACCCAGCAGATACCAGAGCAACCGTCTGAGATATTTGTCCTGATTCGGTGAGCTGGACTGAGTGTCTCTGACTTCCGCGATCAGAACGGGGGTTCTGTGCAAGACTTCCGACACTTTGAGGGGCAGTTGTGGGATCCGTATCATAGATATGATTCTCGAGGGATTGCTGGGAATCTTTTGAAGTCCCCCTTTCTAATTTGCGCTGTTATAATGGTTCCCGACGCACTTCATGAAAAATGGCGGGATGAAGAACAGGGTCTTAGCTTTGCTAGGGACTGTGCTTGGGCGGGCTTTTCTTGATTGATGTCAGCCCGCCCTGTCGATCGTCATCGCGTTGGCTGAGAACGCTCCGGCATATTTCAGCGGAAATTCATCATTCACCATTGGCAACACCAGTCCGGGGATTTAACGTGTGTGACGACATGGTTCATCGCAGAGGGGATGATAGTCGATCAGACTCTTGCCTTCCCACAGAGTCCGCAAAATACTCCGCCGGAGTCCATTTCACCTCCACAGTAGGAGCATTTCGTCTCTCCCGTGGAAAAACGCACCCCCACTACTTCGTCCTTCTCGTATCTTCTCGCATACCACATTGCCCCCTCGATCAATATTATCATGGGAATGAACAGCGCTATGTCGGCCAATGGTCCTCCGTCTGGAGAGGCCAGTGCGGTGCCGACCAGGGTGACCGCCCAGACGTATTTTCTATTCTTCCTCAAGACACTTGTTCCAACGACGTGCAGTTTCACCAACAGGACGAAAATGACAGGTATCGTAAACGCGAATCCAGAGACTACTAGAACGAAGAAGATCAAGTTGTAGAAGTCGTCCGCGTAGATGTAATTGGAAAATCCGACGAATCCGAAGAATGATAGTGAGAATATGAAAACGAAGGGCAACAATACAAAGAATGCGAAGAGTGCTCCCGCGACGAAGAGCACGGAGAAAGCCGCGACAAATGGATAGAGAGACTGGCGCTCGCTAGGTTTTATCGCGGGATCAACGAATTTGTAAATCTCATACGCCAATACAGGAACGCTCGCAGCAAAACCGAACACCGCTGCCCCGACCACTATTATTTCCAAAGGAGCAGTAACGGTGCCTCCGATCAGAAAATACTGGGGAGGCAACAAGCTCTCCCTGATTCCAAGGAGGACTGCAGTGATTAGCGGTTTGTAGATCTGAAATGGATTCTGGTAGACTGATACAGGGTCAGCAGGAAAGACGAGGAAAAATAGTGTTGCACCGAGGAAGGCGTAAATCCATATTTTGATCCGGCGTGAAAGCTCGTTAATATGGTCCCATAACGGGAGAACTTTCTCGGTTTCGTTAGGGTCGGACAAAGATCAGTTTTTTCCCCCGTAACCTCTGAGGAGTCCCAACATTGCGTTTTCAGTAACCTTGTGCCTGATTCGGATTGTCATTAAGAGAAACATTACCACCGGTAGAAATCTGGGCTTGGGCCGAGTCGTACGATCTACTGGCTCTGAGTTACTTTTGCGCCAATCTCACGATTTCGTCGGAGATTTCTTGGCGGGTCTTTCCTTGAGTGCTGATTCCCAGTTTCTGTGCTGTATCAATAAGAGAGTCGGGAGTTGACACTATTGTCGAGGAGCTCGACGTTGGTTGCATCAGACCTTTCGATGCGTCATCGAACTCCTTTCGAGCCTTGCCGATTGATCTCGCCAGTTCCGGTATTTTCTGCGGTCCCCAGATCAGTATCACAGCTAGTACGCCTAAGATGAGCAGTATCTGAAACGGATCACCGATGGCCATATGATTTCCTTGCTATCTCGGAAACAGTTCCCAGCTTTAACTGTTTACCATAATCATTACCAAATGATCATCTGAGCTCGCGAAAGCTTATGCGTCGCTCGGATTTCTCGATTGGAAGGTCGTCGATCGCTGAAAATTGTCGTCTGTGTGCGTCGTGTCCCGGACACGGCAGCCCGTATCAGAATAGCTTCTGATGGAAAGTCGATTGATACTTCGGATGCTGAATTCGTAATAAACCCTTACGAAGAATATGCTCTCGAGCAGGCCGTGCAGCTCAAGGAGAAGCATGGGGGTGAGGTCACAGTCGTTACGTTGGGTCCAGAGAAGACGACCCAGGTCATCATGAAGGCACTTGCCCTCGGGGCTGATAAGGCGGTTCATCTCAAGGTGGACAAGATCCCTGAAGACCCTGGCTCAATTGCAAGAGCGATCGCTAACGAGTTGAAGGGGTCGGAATTCGATGTCCTTCTTTTCGGAAAGAAAGGCGTCGACGATGACAACCAACAGGTCGGCCCCATGGTCGCAGAATTGTTGGGGATTCCCTGCATAACCCAAATCGTCAAGCTAGATGTATCCGACGGAAGAGGGGTTGCGCACAGAGAAGTAGAAGGAGGATCAATAACGGTGGAAACGACCCTTCCCGCAGCGTTTACCGCAGAAAAGGATCTGACTGTTCCTCGCTACGCCTCTCTCAGGGAGCTTGTAGCCGCAAGAAAAAAGCCGATTATCGTAAAGGACGTCCAACTACGGGCACTCTCTCTCGAGATCATTTCCGTCCAAAATCCTCCCCCCCGCCCTCCGGGAAAGATAGTTGGAAAAGGGGTTGATGCAGTCCCCACACTAGTGAAGCTCTTGCATGAAGAGGCCAAAGTGATCTAGGCAGTGACAGGAGAAGTTCTAGTTCTTGCAGAGTCATCAGGACCTGCCTTCCGCAAAGCTGCCCTGGAAGCGGTCACCGAAGGAAGAAGACTTGCGGATCTTCTCAGGGTGAGTGAGATTGTTCTAGCAATTGGAAACGGCTTGAAGGATCCCGCGAGTGAGCTCGGAAAGTATGGAGCCGACAAAGTGATTTTGGCAGATGACCCTTTATTGGCAATCTTCCACCCCGATTATTATCGACAGATAGCGCTAGAGGCAATCAAGCGAGTTAACCCAAGCATTATTCTCGCTGCGGCAACTTCTACGGGAAAAGACTTGGCGCCACGATTGGCGATTCACCTAGATACAGCTGTTGCGAGTGAGTGCACTCATTTGGAGATGGAGAACGGGAAGCTCATAGCGACCCGGCCTGCTTATGCTGGCAAGGTCTTGCTCAGAGTCAAAGTCAACAGCTCGCCCAGCATCGCAACTCTCCGACCAAATGTCTTTACCGCAAGAGAAGCCGTACCTGGAAAGAAACCGACAGTCGAGCAAATCGCGTTCAATCGACCGGATTCACGGATGATTGTGAAGGAATTCGTTACTCAAGGGGCGAAGAAACTAGATCTCACAGAGGCCAGCGTTATAGTTTCGGGCGGCCGGGGAATGGGTGGACCCCAGAATTACAAGATTCTTGAGGAATTGGCTGAGGTCATGGGCGGAGTTGTCGGAGCATCAAGAGCCTCTGTGGATGCCGGTTGGAGGCCTCACTCAGACCAAGTTGGCCAGACAGGGCGTACTGTTTCTCCGATGCTGTACATTGCCGCGGGCATTTCAGGCGCGATTCAACACCGCGTAGGAATGATCAACTCTAAGGTTATCGTCGCGATCAATAAGGATCCGGAAGCTCTCATCTTCGGATTCGCGGACTACGGCATTGTCGGAGATGTTTTCGAAGTGGTCCCAGCGCTTACGCGCGAAATGAAAGCGTTCTACGGAAAAACGTGAAGACTACGGGTTCTCATTCCATATGGGATTTGAGAAACCGCCCGATTTCCTGACTCAAGGGGCTTCTCGAGACGTCAATGACGGGCATCTCCATGTTACCAGCCTTCACGTTGTGGCTGAAATCAGACATGGGAGCGAAGCTGATCGAGGCAATGTAGAGTTCACCTTTCGCGTACTCTTCAGGCATCTCAGGAGGCGGAATCGGCTGAGAGACGAAGACGACTCCCTCACACCAATTTAGAAGAATGGGTTGCCCCATTTTCATGATGATGGCAAGAGAGTTCACTAGCTGCTGAGGGTTGTCGTATTTGACGAGTTCGCGGACAACAACCCGCTTCAGTGGTTCATGGGCTATTTCGACCATTGACGATTCAACTTCACGCTCGGAGGTCTGCGAGTGGCCTATTTGTTGGTTAAGAGGATTTGGGATACTTATCCGAGCTTGAAAGCGACTCCTTTTCCGCCTGAGGGATATTTCCAGCTGATCGCGCCAGCGCCGATCTTGTGACACACAATCAAGCAAGCCCCTGTCTCCATGCATCCCTCGGTGTTGTAGTTCAGCTTCTCCTTCCAGGCGTAGACTTCGGCTGGGCATATGTAGAGACATGGTTTTGATTCGCAGTGATTGCATTTGTCGGTATCGACTACGATGAATGGTTCTGCGTCCTTCGCAAAACTTACGAGCGCCAGCCTCTTGTCAAGCGTTAGGGATTCTTCAGTGGGCATCGTTAGAACGTCCTTGCTCCTCTGATCAAGTCGCGTATTAGAGTGAATATTGAGACTCGGCCTTTCGCCTGCAATCTCACTTCCCTGGAGATCTTTCTCTTTCCCGTTCCATCCACCCGGTAGACTGCCTCGGCGGCTGAGCACACGAGTTCTGGATAGACCGTGTATAATCGCCTGTTCCTTAGATACGCCGGGACACGGTGGAAAGTGTACATGTCTTTGAGAGCTGGGTCTTCATGCAATTTTCTTTCGAACACCTTCAGGGAGTTCGCTGAATAGTCTTTCTTCTTTCGAGCTTCCAAAACAGTTTGAGCCGCGGCGACCCCGGCTTGAATAGCCATGTCGACTCCTCGGAACGTGTAACCGTTGTTCAGGAGATGGCCCGCCGCATCTCCCGCAACAACCATCCCATCGGTATATGGACGGCTGAGCATTTTTGGGCCGGCTTCAGGGATCATATGCGCATCGTATTCGACAGTCTTTCCTCCTTTGATGAAGCGCTGCACCTTTGGGTGTTCTCGGAGTTTCTCCATGAAGCTGTAGGATTGAGTCTTCTGTGAGGAAACATCGTCTCCCCCAACAACCATGCCGAGCGCTAAGCTGTCTTGGTTTGTGTAGAGGAACCCTCCGCCTCGGAGTCCTCCCGAGCACGCTCCGATAAAGACATGGGCCGCTCCCTGGCCTGGTTCGAGACCGAGACGTTCCTCTATCTTCTCGCTCGGCAGCTCTATAACGTCCTTTACTCCCATGGAGATTTGGCTCGGTTCAAGCATCGATGCGAGACCCGCTCTCCGTGCTAGCCCAGTCGTCGTCCCGTCGCAGGCGATGACCACATCTGTTGGGATCTTGTCTTGGCCAGCAACGATTCCTCTTACACGACTGCCGTCCATGATCAGGTCGTCGACTCTGCTTTCGGTAATGAGGGACGCTCCCGCCTTTTCCGCCTCCTCAGCTAGCCATTTGTCGAACTTCGCTCGCTTCGCTGTAAAACTGCCTTCTGCATCCTTAGACTCGAATTCGAAGGAGAACGCATTGTCTGAAGTCATAAATGTGATACCCTCCTTTCGCACAAAGCGTTCGACAGGGGCATCCTTCCATGAGTCCCCAAGAAGTTTCTTGAGGGCATACGAGTATATTCTTCCTCCAAACACGTTCTTTGATCCTGGAAAAGTTCCCCGCTCCACGAGCAAAACCTGAACTCCCTCTCTCGCAAGTGTAATTGCTGCTGCGCTTCCAGCCGGACCTGCGCCGACTACGGCGACTTCGAAGCCTTCAAGTGACATTGTTGGCGCTCCGAGGTTATTCGGGAGTTTATTTCAGTTTGAGTCTAAGCCTTGGCTGACGAGACTCGATACGTTTCATTAGTTGACTCGCAGCAAAGGCAGCCATCAGCTGTCCAAACGAGTGTGCACTAATGGTCCGCTTCTTTCTCATATCTCTGCCGTAGAATCTCTTGGATCAACTCCACAGCACGCTTGATCTGCCTTTGCATTGCCATCGGATCGTATCCCACCGGAGGCTTCGTATCGAGATATCGTCGATACATGTCAAAATCAAGGAACTTTTTGCTCGTCTCGAAGATGTTCATCAGAGCTGCGCTATCCATATTCTCCAAGTCTGAACGGCGGCAGTGGTAGAATCCATTCTCTCGGGCGAACGTAATCTTTTCATTTCCGAAAGAATCGTTGTACACATCTTCCCACAGGTTCCGATCCACCTCACTTTCCTCAACAAGACCTTTCGAGATCTTTGACTGGTACACCTCGAATAGGTGGCTCGCCTGAGGCTCGGGAATCTCAAGCGCCTTGGAGACTTCCTGAAATGACAATCCTTTCTTTCTTAGGTAATAGCAGGCCTCTTCGAGATACGGCAATGCATCCGTATCCACCTCAGTCACTCCTACCATTCCTCGAATATGGGCGAGAAGATTCAGATGAATAATAAGTTGAAGTCGTCCACACTCAGATTGGTTAGAAGGACGGGTTCTAACGGTCGGAGGGCTAATAAGCCATTTTCGGAAGACTGCTCTTGAAGTATCGCCTGCATTTCCTGCACTGTAGTCTGCCTTCCGAGATTGGTCGGAGTGGTGTCTCACAGAAAGGGCACATGTCGAGTCTAGCCAAATTGCTAGGTTCTTCGAGGTCTTCCAATTTAGATTTTGAACCGAGCCGAGCCGGTAAAGATTGAGAGTGCCTTCTGCCGTAAAAAGCCAAGATAACAGCTGCGACGATCACCGCAGATATGCCGATTGTTATCTCCGGCCAAACGCTTGCCCATGCGTTTGACACGTACGCTTGCATGAAGGGATTGTGAGTGTATTCAAGATACAACCAAACAGCAAGCAGTAGATTGGCGGCTGATTGTATCACCAACAGAGGACCGTACCTTGAGCTGAGTAGTGAAGGTAGTCTTGTTGTTCTCATCTTGGCTTATCCCAGTATAATTGAGTACGATACCGAGGGATATCTTACCGGTCCTGAAAAATAAGGCTACCTGAGAAATGGAGACCCCACTTGAGAGTCACGGTGAGGGCTTCTCAGTGGTTGTTGAGGATCGAAGCTTTAGGCAGCCTCAGGGTGAGCTAACTACCGGTAAGCCTCGTATTCGGTGCCCAGGAGACTCACGGCTATCTTCTGGACCATTATTTCATCAGTGCCTTCATAAATCCTGCAGACCCGAGTATCGACCAAGTGCCTTGGAGCTCTAGTCTCGAAGCTGTAGCCGCTTGAGCCAAGAATCTGAACTGTTCTGTCTGCAGCATCGAATGAAGCGTTTGATGCGAAGTACTTTGCCTTGGCAATCATCACGTCTGCGTAGTCTCGCAAGTCTTTGTCTTCTGGATCCGAGTCGCTTTTCTGTTTCAGAAGCGCCGCCTTGTACACCACGTTCTTCGCTGCTTCAAGATTGGTTGACATTTCCCCAATATGCCGCTGGACGAGTTGGTGTTTTGCTATCGGTTTTCCATGCTGGATTCTCTGCTTGGAAAATGCAACTGCCTCGTTGATGCAGTCCTCGATAACTCCTAAGCACCCGGCGGCAACGCTAAGTCGGCCGCTCATCAACCCCGAATAGGCTATGCTCAGCCCTTTGCCCGCGGGTCCCATTAGGTTCTCTCTTGGGACCTTGCAATTGTCTAGGAAGATTGAGCCAGTGTCTGACGTCGGCATTCCGAGTTTGTGTTTCTGTTGCTGACTCGAATATCCTTCGAAATTCTTCTCAACAATGAACGCGCACATCCCTTCTCGCTTACCCTTCGGGTACGCAAAAATGACGGCGACATCTGCTATGCTGCCGTTTGAAATCCAGGCCTTACTGCCATTCAGTACGAAGTTGCTCCCCTTCTCCTCAAATGTTGTGCGAAGAGATGCGGGATCGCTTCCCGCGGTTGGTTCGGTCAGTCCAAAACACATGACCTTCTCTCCTCGCGTGGCTGGAGGAAGGTAGCGCTGCTTCTGCTCCTCGCTCGCCCATTTCTGAACGGTTACTTGTCCCAGAGAGATATGACCGGAGAGGAACGTTCGGACCCCAGTTCCTTCTTGGCCAATCCTTTCTAGGGCTAGGGCATAAGTCAGTACGTCTGCTCCTTGGCCTTCGCCGTATCGCCTTGAGATTGGTAATCCTAGAAGTTGCGCTTTTCTGAAAATTGGTGCAAGGCGATCATTGAACTTTCCGGCTAGGTATGCTTCGTCCTCCAACGGACGAAGTTCTCTACATGCCCTATCAACCTCATCCAGTACGAACCTTTGCTCATCGGACACGTCAAAATTCATGTGCGATAGATCTGCAAATCCAGAGTCAACAACAGTCTTCATGTCACGATTACACTATTCCTAGATTATCTAGCTCCACGTTTTCTGGAAAAGTTATATCATTGGGTTCTTAGCCATTTGCCCGAGGCCAATAGTTGCCCATTCAAGTTGAGGAAGAAGACATCCCCTTCTTCGCTGAAGTAATAGCGGGCGGACGAATCACCATACCAGAGGAAATTAGAAAAATCTTCGGCGTGAAAGATGGAGACCACGTCATGTGTCGTGTAAGGCTCGTAAAGAGGGCCGAAGACATAAAGTAGAAGATACTAAACTATTCTCCCTGATTTCGCCCTCTGTGTTCTGACAATCTTAAATAACCTCAAAGCACTCGATCCATTCTGGCACCCCAGTTGACACTGGACGTCTCCGATCCAACCGAGGTCGTAGACGGCTTTCGAAACAAGTCAATTCTTGTCATTGGGGACCTTATCGTCGACCGATACGTTCATTCTCAAGGTCGAAAGCTCTCTCGTGAGGCCCCTGTGCCGGTGGCCGACTTTATCTCTGAAGAGCTTCTTCTCGGAGGAGCCACCAACCTTACCAACAATCTCGTCGCCTTAGGCGCGAAGGTCAAGGTCCTCGGGGTCGTTGGAAAGGACGAGGCCGGGCGCTGGATCGAAGAAGAGCTTCGCCGAAAGGGAGTAGACGTCTCGGGGATCGTGGTCAACGATAGGCCTACCAGCCTGAAAACGCGGTTTATCCTGAACCATCGACAATACCTTCGAATCGATAAGGAGTACCGATCCGACGTGGAGCCTCACATCACGAGGCAGTTTCTACAACCCCTGAAAGAGCTGGTGGGAGGGGCTGATAGCGTCGTATTCTCCGACTATGACAAGGGAGTGATAACGCCCGAATTGATCAGCAACGTCGTAGAGGAATGTCGGGTGCAGAACAAGAAGGTCCTGGCTCAGCCAAAGGTACGCCACTATCTAGACTACATCGGAGTAACGATGGTCAAGTCCAATGCACGTGAAGGCAGCATTGCCACCGGTGTCTCGATGGTGAATGATACTTCGCTTCGCAACATGGGACACAACCTGATGACCCGGCTCGAATGCGAGAGTCTTCTACTGACCCGAAGCGAGCACGGCATGATCTTGTTCGAGAAGAAGAACATCACCAGCTTCCCAGCATTCAAGGGCCCGAAGCCGGGATTCAACGCTGTGGGTGTACGAGATTGCCAGACTGCGGTTCTCGCAATGTCCATGGCTGCTGGAGCTTCTGTCCGAGAGGCTGTTCTCCTCGCCGGTCTGGCTGCCGCCCAGCAAGCGGACAAGATCGGTACTGTTGTAGTGGATCTGAACGATCTTCGATCTCAAGCTAGCACAACGTTAGAGCTTGCAGAGCATATAGTTCAGGTCCCGGTCCACTAGTAATGGAACAGACGCAGATCCCTTTTGGTATGCTGCTGCAGAAAGCGGTCAAGATTAGAACCCACATTCTGGAAATGCTTGCAGAGGCCAAGTCGGGTCATCCCGGAGGAAGCCTCTCAGCTGTCGAGATCCTAGTCTCGCTCTACTTCTACAAGATGCGCCACGATCCCAAGCGGCCCGATTGGCCTGACCGAGATAGGTTTGTCCTCTCCAAGGGTCACGCTGCTCCTGTTCTATTCGCTACGCTCGCAGAGGCAGGCTATATTCCAATAAGCGAGCTGAAGACTCTGCGAAAGCTGAACAGCAGACTGCAAGGGCATCCGGACCACCGGGTGCCTGGAGTGGAATTCCCCGGAGGTTCGCTGGGAATCGGATTGTCGGCTGCGATAGGCATGGCACTTGCGGGCAAGATCGACAAGAAAGACTATCGAGTCTACGCGTTGCTGGGAGATGGGGAGTTGGACGAGGGCGAGACCTGGGAGGCGGCCATGGCGGCGCCGAAATTCAAACTGGGCAATCTCACGGCCATCATTGATCGGAACGGGATTCAACAGGATGGTCTAACTGAACAGATCATGCCGATGGAG
Organism: Candidatus Bathyarchaeota archaeon; assembly: GCA_005888635.1. GTDB lineage: Archaea > Thermoproteota > Bathyarchaeia > 40CM-2-53-6 > 40CM-2-53-6 > 40CM-2-53-6. The sequence continues at coordinate 157,604 of VBAW01000016.1, forward strand.
CCTCTAGCCTACAAGTGGAAAGCCTTCAACTGGCACGTTCTAGAGGTTGATGGGTTCGATCTCCGCCAGGTAATCGAAGCCTTGGAAAAAGCCGAGAACATGCGGAACCGGCCCACTGTCATCATTGCACACACAGTAAAGGGCAAGGGAGTATCTTTCATGGAGTGGGACCCCGCCTATCATGGCAAGGCACCGGACAAGGATACAGTGAAGAAACTGGTCGAGTCTATGAGGAATCAATAATGAGCATCGAATTGTCCTTTGGTTCAAAGGGTAAGGAATGCTTGGACTGATGCTCGTCCAAATGAGCTCGATGCGGGACGCTCTCGCCGAGGCCCTTCTCGAACTCGGATCAAAGGATCAGAGAATAGTCGTACTAGGAGCCGACACATCGGTCTCCATCAAGACCAGCCTCTTCGCCGATCGATATCCTGACCGATTCTTCAACGTAGGAATCGCCGAAGCTAACATGATCGGGATCGCCGCAGGACTCGCCCTGGCCGGTAAGATACCATACGTCAGCACGTACTCCGCGTTCGTCCCCGGGAAATGTCTGGACCAGATCCGGAACGCGGTCGCCTATCCGAACTTAGACGTCAAGATAGTCTCCTCCCATGGCGGCGTTAGCGTGGGCCCCGACGGTGCCTCCCACCAGACAGTGGAAGACGTGGCGGCAATGCGGGCAATCCCGCACTTGCGAGTCATCGTACCCGCTGACGCTCCTTCGACAAGGGTCTTGATAGAAGAATCTTGGAGGACTCCAGGGCCCTTCTATATTCGTCTCAGTAGGCCCAGCGTGCCTGAGGTTTATTCCTCGCGCCCCGACCTGAAGGTAGGACATGTCAAGGTTTTGAAGGACGGGACTGACGTGGCGATCATCGCTTGTGGCGTAATGGTGAACGAGGCGTTGGAAGCTGGCGAGTCTCTGGCTAAGGAGAAAATCTCAGCTGAAATCGTAGACTGTCACACTCTCAAACCTCTGGACGCAGACACCATTGTCGGTGTCGCAAGAAAGACTGGAGGAATCGTCACGGCTGAAGAGCAGAATATCATTGGTGGACTCGGGAGCGCCGTTGCAGAATCAACATCAAGCTCCTACCCCGTGCCCATCTCAATTGTCGGTGTCAGAGACACCTTCGGAGAGTCAGGCGAATACAAGGAGCTCATGGCAAAGTATGGTCTTACCTCAAAAGATATCGTCAGAGCTGCAAAGAAGCTAGTCGCGTCTAGGTGATTATTGATTGAAGATCTTCCTCGACACTGCCAACATACCGTCCATCAAGACGTTCGTCGACATGGGAGTCTTGGACGGGATAACCACCAACCCGACACTCATCGCTAAAGAGAACAGGGAATTCGTCGAACTCGTAACGGATATTCTGAGACTTGTTCAAGGACCCGTAAACCTTGAGGTGGTTAGTCAGGAGACTGAGGGAATGGTCCGGGAAGGGCATGATCTTGCCGCCCTGGGACCCAATGTCGTGGTCAAATGCCCGATGACGGGGGAGGGGCTCAAAGCGGTCAGGGGGCTTCACAAGGATGGCATCAAGACAAACGTAACTCTAGTCTTCTCTCCGAACCAGGCGCTTCTGGCGGCGAAGGCTGGAGCGGACTATGTTAGCCCATTCATCGGTCGGCTCGACGACGCCGGGCATGAAGGGATGAAGATAATCGAAGAGATTTTGCTGATTTACCGAAATTACAATATTGATACTCAAGTGTTAGTGGCTAGCATTCGTCACCCGGTGCACGTTGTAGAGGCTGCGAAGCTGGGTGCTCATGTGGCTACGATGCCGGCTGATGTCTTGGACAAGATGGTGAAACATCCATTGACTGATATTGGGCTGAAACGGTTCTTGGATGATTGGCAGAAGGCGGGTCTCAGGCTTCCGGAAGGAAGGTCGACCGTTCCGAGGGCGAAGCCTCTGGTCCAACGAGTTTAGGAATCTGCCTGCCGAATGTCGTCTCCTATCGTGCTTGATGCTTCAACTCTGTTCTAGGCTAATTGGGAGTCTTCGCCGTCAGTCTTTTGAATAGGTGATTATTCCTCTCTCTGTTGCCCTTTGGCGAAGTACATATTCGTCACCGGCGGAGTAATGTCCGGAATAGGAAAGGGAGTCATCGCAGCTTCTATCGGCAAAATTCTTCAAGTCCGAGGACTGAAGGTCACCGCCGCAAAGGTCGACCCCTACCTCAACTATGATGCAGGAACGATGAACCCGTACATCCACGGCGAGGTCTTCGTGACGGAAGACGGGGGCGAGACCGATATGGACATCGGCACCTACGAGAGATTTCTAGACATCAACGTTCCAAAGAGCCACAACATTACGACCGGACAGATCTATTCCTCTGTCATCGAACGAGAGAGAAGGGGAGACTTTCTTGGAAAGTGCGTCCAGATAATTCCACACATTACCGACGAAATCAAGGGTCGTCTTCGAAATATCGCACGCGAGGATGCGGGTGTTGTGATAGTGGAGATAGGTGGGACTGTCGGCGACATCGAGTCCCTCCCCTATCTAGAAGCTGCCCGTCAATTCAGGTTCGACGAGGGAATCGGAAACGTCGTCAATGTCCACGTCACCCTCGTTCCGATGCTCGATGTTGTCGGTGAACAGAAAACCAAGCCAACACAGCACAGCGTTCAAGAGCTTAGACGCATAGGCGTCCAGCCTGACGTTATTGTTGCTCGAAGCAAGGTGCCTCTTAAGCCAGAGCCGCGAAAGAAGATCGCTCTCTTCTGCAACGTCGAAGAATCCGCGGTCTTCACCTCCCAAGACATCGCTAGCATCTACGAATCACCTCTCCTTCTAGACGAACAGGGTCTGGGCAGTTACATGGTCAATAGGCTTCAATTGTCAAGCAAGGAGCCCGAGTGGAGCCCGTGGAAGAAGATGATCAAGACCCATCTTGGACCGGAAAACCAGGTTACAATCGCAGTCTGCGGGAAATATGCCGAACTCGCTGACTGCTATGTTAGCGTCAACGAAGCGCTTCGTGATGCAGGCGCTACCCTAAACGCAAAAGTTGATCTGGAGTTTATTGAGACTGACGATTTCGAGACGGATCCCTCAAGGGTCCGCGTATTGTCCGGGTTCGACGGACTCTTGGTGCCGGGAGGGTTTGGGTCGAGAGGCTCCGAGGGAAAGATCAGAGCAATAGAATACGCGCGAACTCACAACATTCCATTCCTAGGAATCTGTTTCGGATTCCAACTAGCAGTGGTCGAATATGCCCGGAGCCTAGGAATGATGGATGCGGCCAGCTCAGAGCTGACCTCAGACTCGAAAAATTACGTTATTGACCTAATGCCGGAGCAGAATAGCGTGTTGGAGAAGGGCGGGACCATGAGGCTGGGAGCGCATGAAATCTCCATTGACACGGAAAGCATCGCATACTCGCTCTATCAGAAAACGAAGGCTTGGGAGAGGCATAGGCACCGGTACGAAGTCAACCCCAAGTACATTCCACAACTCACATCGAAGGGATTAAGATTCTCAGGAAAGAGCGACGCCAGCCGGAGAATGGAGATTCTTGAACTACCGAGCAACACTTTCCACTTTGCGACGCAGTACCATGCAGAGTTCAAGTCCCGACCTGGACGACCCTCGCCACCGTATATGGGACTCGTGAAGTCGTCGCTTTCGAAGAATCTGAAGCTGGAACCCAAACAGGTTATGACGCGCCAGTAAATCTTCGAGGGAACTATGTATGGAATCGAAAACTGACGCAGCGTCTAAGGTCGTTACCGGGCACCGCACACCGGTAGTTACCATTACCGTGACGGCCGTCTTCACGGCGCTGGTCTTTCTCTCAACATACCTGTTTCAGATTCCGATCCCTGCAACTCAGGGATACTTCAATCTCGGAGACATCATGATCTTTATCACCTCACTGACGTTTGGACCGACAGTGGGTGGATTCGCAGGCGGAATAGGTTCGTTCTTGTCTGATGCTCTCGGCGGATTCGGCACTTTTGCACCGTTCACTCTGATCATAAAGGGGCTGGAAGGGTATGTTGCTGGACTGATCTCAAGGCGGAGTCTTCAGCGTCGGACCCTAATGATTGCTTGGGCTGCAGGTAGCGTGGTTATGGTTCTTGGATATTTCGCGACGGAATCATTCCTTATTGCTCTGGTCTTCGGCTCATCGTCCGCAACCGGGATCGTTGCCGCGTCAGGAGAGGTTCCATTCAACATTCTACAGGTTGTCGGAGGGGGAGCAGTCGGGATCCCTGTCTCGATAGGACTAAAGTATGCATTCCGCTCAACGCCCTATTTCTCCAGAATTCTAGGTCCTGCTCCTCGTCGTCAGCCTGAGAAGAAATAGCTAAGGCCCGCTAGGCTGGGCTACGCAGATGTAGAGCACGTTGCTGCCTCTAACTATCAGGCTTCCATAGTTCGTGGCCGGGTCGCCGCCACGGTATTCTCTAGCTCCGTCGAGGATGATGTTCATGTGGCTATCGCAGTCAATCATCTTGCCCCGATACTCAGTATCGTTCTTCAGCTTGACTGCCACGTCGCCGTTCATCTTGCGGATGAGAAGGTTGAGTGGCTTTCTCGATGGTTCCATGCGGCGGCCTTATCGCGGCTGTTCGGCTGAGGCCATAAAAACTCTTTGTCAAACCACGGCGTTCGGATCTTGGACTCTCAGTCTAGCTAGCTCTCTGAGTCTTCTCTCGCCAGCATCTTCTGGTTATGCTGTTCCTTCCTGAAATCGGTCTTCAGCTTTCCGCATCTTATGCATCTAGCCATCTGTCCTCTTCCGCGCCATTGGTGCGAGCATCCCGGCATTCTTGTCAATGCTAGAAGTGCAGGTCTAGTTCTTAAAGTCCACGAAGCCAGACGCAGATTCGGCGGTCATTCTAGAGCTTCAGCCGGAGGGAGAAGATAGAGTGTCTCCCGGTCAGAAATGATCGTCGATCGCGCGGGTTTCAGCAGAGATTCAGGATTTGGCAGTCCGGGCTGCTGGAAGAGAGTGAACGCTAGGAGCGCGTCTGGGCGGCTAATTCTCTTAAGATCGGCGATGAAAGCCGAATGATTCGACTCTGCCTTCGCCGTGGAGATGGAGACTGAGCAGTCTGATGAAGCGTCCTTGATCGGTAGCGAGTTTGAGCTTGCCAACACGTAATCGGTATTAGCTGTCTTTCTTCTCCTCGCGATTCGCAGCATCCTTCTTGACAAGTCGATGCCTATCGCATGATCGTAGATCTCGTGCGCCTTTTCGAGGAAAGTGCCGGTTCCGCAACCGATGTCGATGAGAACTCGGAAGTGTCCGGTTCCAAGGAATCCTAGGACCGTTTCGTATTTGCTCGATTGTTCCTCCCCGTATAGTTCGTCGTATGAGCCGGAGAGTGCGTTGTACCATTCTGCGACTTGCCTATCGTCCTTTTCCAAATCATACTGATATATTGCGGATAGAGAGTTGAATCTTTCTGACGTGGATCTTCGATGGTGGTCTTGGTCTCCCCTGGGCTAGATGAGGCTCGTTTGGAACTATGGAAGGCGTTGGAGGCTCGGATGATGGTGACGATGGTCGCGAATTGCACTATCAGCTATTCCGGCCGGACGGGCAGCGACATCGGAGAGGGTGAACGTCTAATCGTTCTGAAGGGTGATGGTTGTGTGCTGGTTCACAGGAGCAGGGACTACCAGCCTGTTAACTGGCAGCCGTCTGGTTGTGTCTTCCAGACTCGGATCGAGGATGGGCGTCTGATCGTAAAGGCTGTCCGCCCCAGTCCATTGGAGACGCTGAATATCGAAATTGACAGGATTGACTTTCTCAGCGCTTTCCGTTTGAAGGACGAGGCCGAGTTTATCCTCCACTCAAGTGAGGAGGAAATGCAGAAGGCCATACTCGCAGAACCGGATCTGATCGAGCAAGGGCTTCGAGTGATAGATTTCGAGAAAAAAGTTGCTCCCGGATTCGTCGACGTTTACGGAATCGACTCTCAGGGAAACACGGTGGTCATTGAGATCAAGAAGGATCCGGCTGGAGCGGCTGCAGTTAAGCAACTCGTAGAATACCTAAAGTACCTTTCACCGGCAGAGGGTAAGAAGCTTCGACCTATCATAGTCGCACCGTCTCTCGCCAAGGGCGTTCTGCCGACGGTGGAGAAGATGAAGATCGAGTTCAAGCCGCTGACGCTGCAGAAGAGCTTCGAAACGTTGCAGAAGCGTATGAAGTCCGACCAGAAGGCGTTGAAGGGATGGCTCGGAGATGCTCCTTCAGAGAAGTCGTGATCGTTCGAAGGAAAAACTCGGGCGCAATCTGTTACGTTCTCTTAGTCTTCTTCTGATGGAAACTTCTTCTTCGAAGCTTCGGAAGACTTGACACCGTCCTTACTGTCCATCCCGTCTGAGCTCTTATCATCCGATTTGAATTGACTCTTCTCAGAATTCTCTTGGGTTGTTGCAGTATCCTCAGGAGTTGATGGTTTAGCTAGACTTGGACTGATTGAAAGATCTAGGCGCGGTTTAGTTGCTTCAGAGCCTGATCGGGGACTTGCGCTAGGCACTGGATTCCTGGGAAAATTGGTCGGGCGAGGCGGTCTGGGGAGAGCCTTGGGGACCAAGGGGTTGGTCATTGGCCCGACGATAACGCTTGGCGGGACTATTTTCGGCGCAGGTGCTGGGATGTAGGGCTGTCTCAGTCCGCCGGAGTCGGAGACTGATGGCACCTTTCTAGTGGGAGATGAAGGCCTGAGGATTCCCCGGGATTCTCCTATGAATTTGGGGCTGTCTTCCCAGCTGGAACCGCCTTGATTCGGTGGCGCAGGCATAGTTGGTCTGTCGAATGCTCTCTCGGAAATGACTGTCTGTGGCGGTGGCCTTTCAGCTCCTTTCTCAGTTATCATCATTGGTTTCATAAGAGCGGGCGTGCTTGTTGGCAGGGCTTCGATCCTCGGTGGAGGAACTCCTGTCTCGCGACCGAAGGGAACATCGTCGCGGTTTGCTCCCGTGGATCTTGCGCTCATTGGCGGGCCAGCCTCTAGCGGTGTTCGAAACGCTTTCTCCCACGATCCTGGACGGGGTTCGGTCTGACTGGGAGCAACGGTTGGAGTTGTTGCAATCACGGGGGCTGGGTGAACTTTTTCGATTTTCAGCTCAGCGACCTGGGCCTCAAGTACGAGGTTACGTTTCATCAGATTCTCTAGCATCTGCAATGCTCTTTCTAGTCGAATACCTGGGCGCAGTCCTCTCTGGAACTTGAAGGCTAGGGTGATGGCGAGTGTCGCGATTATGACCATAACAGCAATGTCGATAGTACTGAACGATAGCTGTGGGAATCTCTGCAGACTGCCGGCCAATTGGTCTGCGACAGAGGGGTTATTGGCGTAGACTAGGAACAACCAGTATGAGAGCCAGCCTACGAACGCGGTCTCTATAGCAACGAGCTTGATAAGGAGTCTTCTCAAACTATCCTTCTCTCCTCCTTGGGAGCAACAAGTGGAACTCTGCTTGGTAAGAGCCTAAGACTTGCTGTAACTGGCTCAGATGGGTCAAAGTCCCTATTTTGCCTCTCCGACTCCTCGATCTTTCCGCAAAGTCTTCAATATCGTATCTAAGGCGGTGTCCCAATCCATCTCTCCTCCGCCCCCAGTCGCTGCTGGAGGGTTCTTCGATTCGGCCCCCGGGTTTGTCGAGGACAGGTCACCGAATGATTGGGGTTTCTCTGAGGAGTCGGGTGATTCTTTGTCTGGGGTCTGGGTAGGTGGCTTCCAGGGCTGAGGCATTGGCATTGGTCCTCCAAGAGGAGGAGGTGGTCGAGGTCCGGGTTGACCTTGTCCAGGTTGGGGTCCCATTCCGGGTGGGGGTCGGGGTGGACCTGCACCGAATGGTCTTGGGGGTGCCATAGGTGGTGCCATAGGTCGTTGTTCTCCGGGTCTTCCCGGACCTTGTGTGACGAAGGGGCGGGGTCCACCCTGTGTAGGGGGTAGCGGGGGTCTCATGGGCATGGGGGCAGGTCGAGGAATTCCTTGGGGTGGCGGGGAGCCCTGTGGATATGTGGATCCTGATGATGGGGTCCATTTGGTCGGGAGTGGCGGGATAGATCTTACTCCAGAGGTCTCGGAAGACGGCGCGATCCGCGGCCGGTCTGGAGGAGCCCACTTTGACGGGACTGCTGAGGACTGTGAACTTTGAGGCTGACCTGCGGGGGAGGGGAACGGGACGCCTTGTCTTGCTGATGTGTCAAGTCCCGGTTTCTGGAATACAGGCCCTGTCTCTGATCTCCGATTGTCCATGGTCGACGGAGGGGCATTCCAAGCCGGGCTTGGTCCGGGTCTAGGCGACTGCTCGGTTGGTGGGCGGATTGTCGAACTGGGTGGATTCTGGGGGGTAGGTTGGAAAGGCGAGGAAGTAGGTCTCGACGCTTCAGCTCGCAAGGTCTGTAATACCGCGGAGGCACTCTTTCCCGCTACGTCCTGTTTCTGGGCCGGGAACGTATCGGTCGAGGACTTGGCAGCTGTTGACCATGTCAGGCTCGGGCTGGCTCTTGGACTGCTCGGGCTAGAACTCTTTGGTAATGGTGGAACCGCGTAGACTGTATGCTTTGACCCGGTGGAAGGCGGAGCGCCTGTGGGGAGGATCTGTCTCGAGGGCGAGGCGGTCGGAGTGCCTGTTGAGAGTATTGATCCTGGTTTGAACGATTTTGATTTCTGAATTCTTCCGACGAGGCCTTGGTCACCGTGCCGTCTCTTGAGGAGCACGTATCCAAAACCGGATCCTCCACCTAGGCCGATCGTTAGAACTATGAACGGTGAATAGGGTCCGATTGAGGTGTTAACGTAGTTCTGGAAATAGATATCGTTCAGATACTGGTTGACGAGCCAGAAGGTGAGGAATAGGTTGACGAGGATAGAGATGGTTGTTCCGATTCGTATTTTGACCACTAGTAGTCATCCTCGGGTTTGCTAGTTTTCTTGGGAGGTTTCAGTACGGTCCGGATGGTTGAGATGAGTCGGGTGAAACCGTAGGCTGATGCGATCATCAGGACGACTACTAGGAATACTGGGTTGAAGGATCCGAAGTATTGTTGTTCGTAGATGTTGTAGAAATATTCCGTGACTAGCCAGACGCCGAAGAATAGGATGATCCCGTATTCGAGGATGGATGTGAGGAGTGTGGTCTGGTATAGGTTGCTCCCTGCAGAGTCTTCTCCATGCCAGCCCAACAAAGTTTCGATGTACCTTCTACTTCCACTCTTCTTGGGTTGGGTCTCCTCCTCAACCCCCAATAATCCTCAACGCAAGATGCCCGTCTCCGCAATCACCATAAGCGTGCTGTAACCGGTGGAAGATGAAACGCGGTACATTGACCGGTGACAGGGATTATCTTCGCATCGATCTACGGGCTAAATCAGAGACGACTCATCTTTTCGCACATTAAAATACGGCACAGAGCGAAAACAGTCTAGCTCTCAAAGTGAGCCATGGTGACTCAAGAAACCGCCCGGAAATACGAAGTTGTAGAAGACCTCCCGGGCGTAGGTCCATCAACAGCTGACAAGCTGAAAGAACTCGGCTTCCACACAGTCGAGAGCCTAGCAACGGCCACGATTAGAGAGCTCGTCCCAGCTGGGATAGGCGAGAAACAGGCCGCCAAGATCATCGGCGTAGCGCGAGACAGCATCTCGCTATCGTTCATCAGAGCCGACGAACTGATGAGAATGAAGGCTAACGTCCTACGGCTCACAACCGGCAGCAAATCCTTCGACGAACTGATCGGCGGCGGACTAGAAACACAGACGATTACAGAAGTCTATGGTGAGTATGGAGTGGGCAAGTCGATCCTCTGCCATCAACTAGCCGTCAACGTTCAGCTTCCAGTAGAAAAGGGCGGTCTAGATGGCGGAGCACTGTATCTGGACACTGAACAGACTTTTCGTCCAGAGTGGATCGTCCGGATGGCAAAATCCGCGGGGCTGGAGGCAACAGATGTTGCACAGCGGATAATCTACTCAGAGGCGTATAATTCCGATCACCAAGTCCTTCTTCTGGAGAAGGCTGATCAGATAATCAAAGACAATAACATACGCGTAATAATAATCGACTCGCTAACGTCTCATTTCAGAAGCGAATACCTGGGAAGAGAGATGCTGGCCGAACGGCAGCAACGATTGAACAATCACATGCACAGACTAATACGACTCGCCAGGGGATTCAACGCCGTGGCGGTTGTGACTAACCAGGTCATGTCCAAGCCCGACCAGTTCTTCGCCAACTCAGTGGACGCTGTTGGCGGCCACATCGTCGCCCACACAAGCCACACACGGGTCTTTCTACGCCGCGCGGCGACTGGTCCAATAAGGATAGCGCGCCTCGTCTCCAGCCCCTACCTTCCTGAGGGTGAAAGAATATTCAAGGTCACCGAGACAGGCATACTTGACGTGTCAGAGGAGGACGAGGTCAAGCGTCGTCGGTAAGACCAAAGAGCTCTATTCCAACGGACTCGGTGAATAGATTCTTCCAGAACGTGGAAGAGCGAGCCTGGACAGATGCGGAGAAGGAGCTTGATGGTATTCGTCAGAAAGCCGAGAACGCTCTCTGGCACAAGGGATACGTCAAGGCTCTAGAGGGCTTGCTGTTAACGTACCGGACCAACGATGACAAGTACATCTACCTCCCGAAAATGCTCGGGACCGGCGGAGATGAATCGATCAATCAACTCCGAAAAGAGTTCGGAGAGTTTGCAGCCAACGAGATTCACGGAGAATATGACCGGGGATACTTCAAAGCGTTGGAAGATTACGTCACACTTCTATCGTCGATGAAGAGTCCGTCCCCTGCTATCTCCCCGACTCCTCCGGTACCTGAGGAGAAGAAGGAATCTCCTAAGAAGGATGCGGATTTAGAACGGTATACAGCAGAATCGTCGTAAAGATCATCCAGATAACATAGGATCCCATTCCAATCGTCACGTGCTTGTTCGGACCCTTCAGCACCTCTGGACCGTATCCGAGAAGATTCTTCACCAGAAAGACGGAGACGGAATAAACGCCTATTCCCACAGTGATCATACTCAACGTCCCAAGGCCCACTCCCAGGGAGCCGAATCCTGCAAGGTTGTAGACGACTCCGGCCAAAACGCCAAAGCCGAGCCGCAACCAGTAGACGAGCGAAGCTGGGGGCAAACGGCCGAGGTGGACCTCTTTGGCTGTCTGGACAGATATGTTCGATCCCGTGCTCGACAAGGCTCGAATGGGGGCCGGCTTCAATCGTGCTGATAACGTTTTGCCGGAAGACATCGTGATATTCACATGAAGATTTTATAGAAGCCGGGTCTCCTGGCCGTTCTGCCTTGTCGGTGCACGAGACCGAGCCTGAATCCGTTCTCGTACGAGATATCATGTCAAGGCCTGTTATCACCGCGAAAGAGTCTGACACTGCAGCTGATGTCGCGAAGCTAATGGCCAAGCATAACATCGGATGCGTGCTCGTCTCGGGCAAGAAAGGAGAAACGGTCGGGATAATTACTGAGCGAGATATCGTTCAGAGAATCGCGGCCAAGAATCTCATCCCGTCGAAAGTGACCGTGGGCGAGGCCATGACCAAGCCCGTCGTCACAATAAAATCGGGAGCTAATGTCACGGACGCTGCGAAGCTGATGAACCAGCGAAAGATCAGAAGACTCGCTGTAATGGAGAATGGAAAACTTATGGGAATTTTGACGATGAAAGACATTCTAGAAATTACTCCTGCAATAATCGATCTTGCCTCTGAGAAGAGTAAAGCTGGACTGGGACGGACCCCCAGGACGAGTACCTCTCGTCTGTCCGGTTATTGTGACGAGTGTGAAACTTGGTCGGAAGCGTTGGTGCAGAAGGATGGAGTCTTCCTCTGTCAGGACTGCGCAAAGGAACTTGGCCCGGTCGAAGAAGACAACTGAGACCGCAGTAGATCTGGAAGACCGGAATATTCTGGTCAAAGATGCTGACATCTGGAATGGAAAGGGCTTCACTAGGGGCTGCATTCTGATCCTAGAAGGCCGGATCAAACGAATAGCTCGCAGCATAACGGACAGTGGAGTAGAGACGATTGATGCTCTGGGACTCAAGGCTCTACCTGGACTCATAGACGTTCATGTCCATCTCAGGGACATTGGACTCGCCTACAAGGAGGATTTTGCTACTGGAACAGCTGCAGCCGCAGCAGGAGGATTCACGACGGTGCTTGACATGCCGAACACGGTCCCTCCAACCGATTCCGCTAGCCGCTTGATTGAAAAGCGGAGAGTAGCAGCCCAGAAGACCTACGTCAATGTAGGTTTTCACGCGGCCGCAGTATCTGATTCTCACGACATAGAATCCTTAGCCGATGCAGGAGCATTCTCGCTCAAACTCTACATGCCGAAACCTATCGCGCCCTTCGATGTCGAGAATGACCAGGCAATAGAGAAAATGATGCGAACCGCAGGGCGCGTTGGGACGCCGGTAACCGTTCATGCAGAAGATCTTGTCACTGGGGAAAATACGAGCAAGACAGATAGCTTCGAGGCGGCCGCAGAGGCTCGGCCTCCAATCTTCGAAACTCGCGCTGTCGATAGACTATTGAGAATTCAGAAGAAGGCTCGTTGCCACGTCCACTACTGCCACCTAACTCTCCGCTCCAGCCTCACGAAGATCACTGGTTCGACAAGATCCACTAGCGAGGTCACGCCTCATCATCTCCTCCTCTCCAAGAAGATCTTGTCCAGTCTCAGGTGGAGAGCCTGGATGGTTCCCCCATTAAGATCTGAAGAGACGAGGTGGAGCTTGCTCAAATCCACACTTACTGGTCTCTGCAGCGTTATCGCCAGTGATCATGCCCCTCACGCCGTCATCGAGAAGGATCAATCCGTCAGCAAGAGTCCGCCGGGTATCCCAGGATTGGAAACGACACTGCCATTAATGTTGACACTGGTCAACAGACAACAGATGAGTCTCTCGCTCTTAGTGAAACTTCTGTGCGATAATCCTGCAAGGATTTTCGGTCTCAAGTCCAAGGCCAAGCTTCGGAGGGGAGCGGATGGCGATGTTGTCTTGGTTGATCTGAAGAAGAAATCTATGATAGATTCAAGTAAGTTCTTTTCGAAGGCGAAGTATTCGCCTTTTGATGGGTTCAGGACTCAGGGCGCGGTTCATTCTACCATTGTTGGCGGAGGGGTCGTCTACAGGGAGGGAGAGATCGTCGCCGGAGAAGGCTCTGGCTCCGTGTTGCGAAGTGGTTCATGTTGAGGTTTGTAGTTGACGGAATGCTCGGAGCCCTATCGCGCTGGCTGAGAATGCTGGGATACGTGACAGAATATGATTCGAAAGCTGACGACAACATTCTCTTACGAAACTCCCAGACGCTGGACACTGTCCTCTTGACGCGTGATGAAGAGCTCTACAATAGAGCTCTCGCAAAGAATATTCGTTCAGTGCTGGTTCTCGGCGATACTGAGGAAGCCCGACTGGGACAGTTAGCGAGAACTCTCGGAATGTCCCTCGATATCGACATGGCCTCTACTAGATGCCCTGAATGCGGCGGCGAGCTTCACGAGATTTCTAAGCAAGAGGCCTCAGGCGTCGTCCCGGCCAAAAGCCTCGAACTCTACGATCGATTCTGGAGGTGTAGCAACACCAGGTGTGGGAAGACGTATTGGGTGGGAAGCCACTGGAAACAGATACGTCACACGCTCGAAGAGGCCCGAACGATAGCGACACAAGAAGAGAAGAACACGGCATGCTAAGTGTAGAAGAGGGCGCGTTATTGGTGAAGACGGCGCGGGTAGCCGTTGAAACTCATCTGTCAGGAAAAGAGACCCATGGGGCGGCTGAACCGAGTCCTGGCTTGAGAGAAGAGAGAGGAGTCTTCGTAACTCTGCTCGATCATGCCAATGGTGGCAATCTGCGGGGGTGTATTGGGATCCCTTTTCCAACTCGATCGCTTCTTGAACAGGTTCGGATTGTGGCAGTGGAGGCAGCGACGACAGATTTCCGCTTCGAGCCCGTGGGGCTTGAAGAGTTGCAGAACAGGATTGTCTTGGAGGCGACTGTCCTCTCGGCTATAGAACCTATCTGGGTAAAGAATCCGCTCGACTTTAGAGAGAATATTCTGGTTGGGAGGGACGGTCTGATGGTTGAGGGCATGGGAAGTCACGGGCTGCTGTTGCCCCAAGTCGCCGTTGACGAAGGGTTTGATAGTGAGGAGTTTCTTTCGCAGTGTTGTTTGAAGGCCGATCTTCCTCCGGATGCGTGGCTTACCGGCGATGTACGGGTCTCCCGGTTTCAGGGCCAGGTTTTTGCGGAGGAGAAGCCGAATGGTCGGGTGTTTGAGAGGCGTCTGAAACCGTAGTTCAACTCGCGTGGACTCTCACATCTAGACGGCACGTGTGTTGGATCTTTCAGAATTCGAGACGTGTCAGATAGAGTGGGGGCTCGGGTTACAGCATGGTAAAACGGAAAATTGTGGATACTTCTCCGGAAGACTTGTCCAACCTTCAACGCTTGGTTGGCCCGGAAAATGTTCTCGCACATTGCGCAGGGGTCAACTACCAGGTCTACGTCACGGACACACGTCTTCTAGTTGGGAAGAGATTTACGACCGGAGAGAAGTTCATGAACGTCCCAACAGCGAGCATCAACACTCTAGAGCTGATCACCAAGAGTCTCCTTCCACCGTTGACCTTCGCGGTTCTCGGCGCGATCGCCAGTTTCCTCATCTGGTGGTTTCCGGGCACTAGAATGTTGCCGTTGCCGGTGTTTCCTTACGATATTACAATGTTGGCGGGACTCGTTATCTTTGTCGGGTCACTTGTGGTGGCTTGGTGGAGGGTGGGGATTGCGGTCCTTCGGATCCGCGTCAATGATTCTCAGAGCCCTATTACGGTGAAGCTGGTCAGTACCTCCAAGGCTGAAGCAGTTTTCAAGGCCCTCAAAGGATAGCAGACAACCAAGACCTTTGGGCCGCTGGAGTTCAGTGTCTCAAAACGCTTGTTCTTTGTAGAACGCTTAAACTGGTCACCCTTTCTCAGAAGTCTGAGTTTGACAGCCTCAATTCAGGAGGGTGATCTGGTTTTCCTCTATCAAGACGCTCGCCGTAACTGGATTGCTCGGGCGGGAGAGGGACGATT
Organism: Candidatus Bathyarchaeota archaeon; assembly: GCA_005888635.1. Classification (GTDB taxonomy): domain Archaea; phylum Thermoproteota; class Bathyarchaeia; order 40CM-2-53-6; family 40CM-2-53-6; genus 40CM-2-53-6. Next base: position 172,702 of record VBAW01000016.1, read on the forward strand.
CCATACTCACCGAGGGTATCTTGATCTCAAGGATCTTGTCGGGTTAGAGTACGGGGTCTTCGTCAAAACTAGCCTGGGACAGTCGCTTGCGGTGTTCAAGCCTCGGCTCTTGGAGCTGGTGAACTCGTTCAACAGACCTACCCAGATAATGTATCCAAAGGACATCGGGTATGCGATCTATCAGCTTGGACTGAAAGACGGCGATACTGCGATTGAAGTGGGCACAGGTAGCGGTGCCCTCACCGGTGCGTTGGCTCAGGCGGTCGCGCCGAATGGCCGGGTGTACACTTACGAGAACCGGGAGGAGTTCTTGAGGTCGGCTAAGAAGAACGTGGAAAAGACTGGGCTATCAAGTAAGGTCATTTTTCGAAACATGGACCCATCGGAGGGATTCTTGGAGTTGAATGCAGACGCTGCTGTTATCGATCTCGGTGATCCTTGGAAGATGGTGGGCCCAGCATGGGAAGCCCTGGCAGGAGGAGGGATGCTGGCAGGCTTCACGCCCACCGTTAACCAATTAGAGAAACTTGCTGAAGCGCTGAGAAAGGGCGGATTTCTCGTACTTGAAGCGGTTGAGCTCTTGATGCGAGAGTTCAAGACCGAAACAGGGAAGATACGACCCGAGTCGCGAATGATCGGACACACCGCATATGTGACGATCGCTCGAAAGGTCATTGTGAAAGAATAAGCGTTCTTACCCCCAACTTATCATTCGGATATCAAGAACTCATTTATTCATACTCACATCTATGTCAATCCATGGCTACCTCCAGCCCTCTCCCTCCCATCCGACAAAAAGAAATCGAAGCCTTCCTACAAGCAAATCCACTCGTTCGCCAATGGCTAACCAAATGGAAACCAATAACACGAAAACTATACGCAATTGACATAATCAGATTCCAGCAACTATCAAACACGCAAATCGAACAACTCCTCGTCCGTCTAGAAAATAATCAAATCAAGCCACGCGAAATACGCTCACTAATCGAAACATCACTTGCCGACCTCACCAACTCCGTACAAGCAAGAATGGACTCAGCAGTGAGAGGATTCTTCAAACATCACCACGGCAAACTACCTGATACAACCATAAAATACCTAAAAATCCGCGATTATAGAGCGTACCACAAAGACGAACTTCAAGCCTTAATCGGCTTTCTCGACAAGCCCCCTAGAAGAACTATTCGCGATTATCGCTACAGAGCGGATTGAGAGGAGGAACTGTCCTCCAACCAAAATGGCGTCATATCGAGCAAGACTTCAACAACCGAGCGGGCCCGATAGCAATCAGACTCGAAAACTCGTTTCAGGTAGGTCGCAAGAAATCCGGATTCACCTTCATAGGAGACCGAGCAAGACAACTAATCAGACGCTCCACCGAGACAAATAAGTCCGAGAGAGGCTACAGAATATACACAGAATCCGATCGCAACATCTTCCCATATTCATATGACTCAGTACTGACAATAATCAAAACGGCAAAAGACAAAGCTCAGCTACACGATCCGGCTTTAAGCCCGATACACTCATTCCGAAAATTCTTCCGCGAACAACTAACCAACGCTGAAATCCACCCCGACCACATCAAAGTCCTTTTCGCCAGATTCGACGACACCGACGCGAAAGAATACACTTCCAAGGAATTCGAGACCCTCAGACCAGAGTACGAGCACGCATACGCATACCTGGATTACATGAACAACGCACCCGACACAAGCGCCAACTATCAACCAAACAGACAGAGCAACAAGATATCATCAACATACTAAGCCAAAGGCTCCAAAACCTCGAAACCGCACTCGCACAACGCCCAAACGACATGCTCATCCAAACAGTCAACGAATTACTCGACCAAGCGACACCCCAACAAAGATTCCAATTCTACGAAAAAATCATGGCAAGCCTCTCGACAGAACCAACCTATTCAAAAATCATGCAATTCACCAAACCGCCAACAATGATGAGACCGCGAGAAAACAACCCGAACCCTATCGGATGACACCCTTTTGACAACAAAATGGTTTCAAACTTCCGAACCTTGGACAACTAAAGCCCAAAACGCCGGGAACCGTCACACGTTCACACTAATGCAGTTTCGCCCAACAACTACGTAGAATCCCAACCTTTTTCTTCGCTAACTCTCCGAGTGAAACTGGAGATTTAGACCATGACCGGGTGGTTATCCAAGATCTTCAAGGACAAGAAGGGTTACAAGCGCTTTGCTGACTCGGGAACACCTGTCCATCGTTACGTCGCCGAAAGGAAATATGGTCGTAAGTTGAAGAACCGAGAAGTGGTTCATCACAAAAACAGAATCAAGACGGACAACCGAAGAAACAATCTCTCGGTATTTTCCTCGCAGAAGAAGCATCATGCAGTTCACCGCCGCGACAAGAAGCGGTTTGGTAGATGGTGACTGCTCCATCTCCCACGGGTGCTTGGCCAATGACGACAAACAGCAGACGAGCGGAACCTCAATCAACTCCCGATTCGGAGCTTCAAAACACTCAGCTCAAACACCATCCTCAACAACAACGGACTTGACGATTCGAGTATTTCCACAGGACGGACACACGTAACCTAAGCCTTCAAGTTCATGTTCTTGCCACTTGAAAGTCCAGAACGCGTTATTGACATCCGGAAGATGAGGAATGTGTACCTCGGATACTCTAGAGCCCAGCGATGTCTTGATGTCCTGCGTCAGCTCGCTAGGGTGACTGGCTGATCGTGAGTTGACGAGGAAGGATCCTAGACAGGCCCTTCCGGGGTTCGATGTTTATGCGGAGCTGAAACCAATAGCTCCACTCTGGCAATGGTTCCTCGCAGGGTTGCTATTGGTGATCTTTTCACCACCAATTTTGTGGTTCGGTAACTTTCCATCGGAGCCTGTGCAGATTCTGATTCTGGCCCTGTTCCTTCTAGGGTGCGCCTTTCTCACCGCGCTATACGTACGTCGAAAGTGGATTCCCATAGGAATCAGACCGGAAGGGAAAGGAGTGTTGGTTGTCGGGAAAACAATCTCTGAGAATCTTAGTCCTGCTTCTAGAGTCAATTTCGACGACGGAGCCATGATCTATTTGGAAAAGCCCGGTGCTCGTCTTCAACTTCGGAAGATGGAAATTAGATTCTCGTCTCGGGAAGACGCGAAACGCGTCGTTGATTGGTTGGAACGGGGCGTTGGTTCTACTAGTCTTGACAGACGCTCGGGGGTAAGATCAGAGATCTGGGCTCTGGTCTCTAATGGCCCGTATCTCAAGAGGTCTCGGATAGAGTTCGAGCGGGGCATCTGCTTTGTCGTGGATCCTGGAATGAACATTTTCGAGGTGATTCCGAAACGTGTTCGACGCAAGGACGAGGTTACTTTGGTAGCGTCTACAGGTTTCTGGCACTATGGAGACGTCGTGATGAAGTTCGACTCGTCAGTCGATGCAAATAGGATCGAACAGCAGTTGAACACCTGAGAGGGGCCCAAGCCTCAGTTCAAACGCTGCGCACCGCTCTAGGTCTCAAGCACCACGTTTTGATGGTCCACAATCCTAGAATTGACAGGTACAACAAGCCGACCACAACAAAAGGGGGCCACCAAGAAGATGCCGGACTGATTAGACCCATCCCAACACCAAGGACGGTTGACAGTCCAAACGCTGTGATTCCCATCAGTCGAGCGCCGGACCAACGAGCAATGATAGCCACGCAAAAAATCAGAATCAGTACTCCATCAATAAGAAACCCTGCTGAGAGAAACCCTGCCTTCCCACCCTTCCCAAGTAAACTAGCCGTCAGCCCAAAAGTGAACCCAAGGCCCAAGTGCGCCAAGCCCCATATAACAGAAAATATTCCCGCGGCGAATTTGGCTAACTTCACCGCGAGCAGACTAGATTCCATCTTTAGCCAGCACGCAGAACGTATTGTTATTACCTCAATCTGTGATTAGAGCTTTTCTCAAAATCACATTCCCAGCAAAAGCTGGCAATACCCAATGCGGAGACCTCTTTAGCCATAACAGATCATCGCTGACGCGCTATAATCCAAGAGACCGGAGAACGGTCTCCGCTATCACTTCTTAACCTCAAAGGAGGAAGCTATGAAGAAATGCACCATTTCCCTTAGCGATAACCGTATTACCGTCATAGAACGCTATAACTCCAGAGGAGACTTACGGTTGAAAAAATGTCAGCGTTGCGGAACCATATCCCAAGACGCAGATGTCGTATGCGGGATCTGCGGCACCAATATTGCGAATACTCCTTCGCTAGAGGATAGCATCGAAGAAGAAATACTCAAAGACCAAAAGTTGAGGGAAGAAGAAAGCAGACGTATCCGGCAAAAGATTCCCAGAGAATCTACGCGCGAACTTATGCGAAGGCTCTTACCTTCACTTCTCGCTCTTGCAATCGGCTTTACCCTTTTACTCTACAGATTATCCCAGGCCCTCGCAATGGGGGGAAACTCGGATCTCCAACCCATTCCTTACCGCGTTTACGCGCAAAACATTTTCCCTAAAACAGAAACCAAAAGAACATCACAATTACATCAAATCACCATGCGCTTGCAAGCGCCTAATCCTTATTAGACTAGAATGTGAAAGTCGTTATTGTGCTTCGCGTAGCTTTGGTTGTTTTAGTTGTTTTCTCCATGATTGCTACAGTGTTTGCACAGCCACCCAGTCTCAGGAATTGGACGATCCCATTCACAGGTTCCATTGATGTGCGACTCCACGCTCAAACACCCACTCCGCTCCGGGGCACGTCGTTCAGCATGATAATCAGTGGTAACATACCATACAAGTCACTATACGAGAATAGCCTCAATATCACTATAAACCGCCAAAACTTTGTTATCTACCAAACCGACCAGTGCTGCTACGAGGGAATCAATATGCTTTCAAACCTCAACATAACCGCGTCAATGGTCTTTCACGTATCGACAACAGTGCCTTGGAACGGCTCCTTTGTCTTTCATGCTTGGGTAGAACCATTTTAGGCACCAATCCAAGAGACAAAAAACGAAATAACGAATAAAGAATACAACATCAAAGAACGACAGAACAATAGCCTACCGCAAACAATCACTACGTTCAAGACACCGCTAATGCTCAAAACACACACATACCAAACCGCTCAACAGAGTTATCACGGTCAACCGCTCGTACCCCTCGCTATCAACAGAACAGGATCATCAGACAGAAACCTATCAAAACGCAGAACACAGATAACCATGCCTCGTACCTCGGCACTCACGACCATAGGATCACTGCTCGGGTACCTCGCTCTCCGTAGTCAACTACACAGAGAAACCGATAGGAAGCCATGCAGACAGACCCAAAACGCAGAACGCGTCACACACCCGATACCAGATCACCTAGACAAGCACCGCGTCGGAGACAACCGGCGGCGCAATCTGTAATCACTATCAAGAGAAGCTGGGGCGGCCCCAGAGCCCCCGATGACAGAGCACGATTCAGGCACGCTAGCGAAGGCGCGATGCAAGAAGCTCAAAAGACCATGAAGACCGGTCATCATGCCCTCAAGGTCATCGGTCTTGACTCTTACCACAAATAGAGGGGATTACGAAATTACAGGGGTTTCCCGCATTTCCCGCAATAGATCGCATCCTCATTCTCAAGGTAGCCGCAGTTGCGGCATTTCACTTTGACAACGGATTCACTCCTAAGCGGGTTTCCTCCAAATCCTATCCTCAAGCCCTCGCCAGCGGCCTCTGAGACACGCTCAATCGCGGGTGATGCCTCAGACGCTACATACGTAGTCACTGGCCTAATCATCCCAAGTCTAAGTGCTCCGAATCCAAGTGCTAAGAGAACCATCCCGATTATTGCCGTGACGAACGATGAATTCATCTGGGCTTCCCTTGCTGCGAAGTCAAACTGGTTTGACGTAGGCGTCATCACTGACGTTGCCGCCACTAGGAAGAGGACTAGCCCTATGACAACCATTATTGCCCCAATGGCCGTCAGTGATCCGCGACCCAAGCCGAATAGTGACCCGTCATCACTACCCATTCGAATCACTGGGAATAACGAGCGAAAGCATGAATTAAGTCTGTCCGACAGAAGGAACGCTTTATTACGCTTACTTGGTAGCCAGATACTACTACGGGAAGCACTGACCGCCTGACGCGCGCTCGCGCTCCTTCGTCGCGCTACGCCACAAGCAGCCAACACTGGTTTTCACGCTGGAATCTTTCCGACGCAACAGAAAACCCAGAGGCAGACTACGACATCTTGCTATCAGCAAGCATCAAAAAACAGTTCGAACAACTCCAGCCATTACTCACCATACAACACTTAGCCCAACAAGAATCGCAGATACCGACAGTATCAATACTCACACGACGAAACTTCACCCTGCAAACAACACAGAATACATCATCACCAAGATAACGCCTAACCATAACCAGACACCTCAATCAAAGACTGAAACAGCAAGACACCCTTCCAGGAAGCAAGACCACCAACATACCCGAACAGCTTCAACAACCGACGAAAAACACGACTCTCGCCTACAAAGATCCAATGCCGAGAGGCAGATCCGCGAACGTAGCCAGACTGACTACTCATGTACTGAGTAACCAGGTAACGCGAGATACCGCCAATACCGCCCTTCCTATCCTCAACACGAGTAATCCAGCCCTCAAACGCACCATGAATCTCATACCAAGCATGGCGAATCCAAGCGATTGGAATGAAGCACCCACGATACAACAGGTGAAGGACACCATGTCCCTCAGAGGATCGAACGTAGCAATACTCAAACTTCCCAAACATTCGACGAATGCGCTTAACAAGAATCTGCAAAGATTTCTGAACCACTCGTGGAGACCTTGGACTCGAAGTCAAAGTCAAGAAACGCAGATCAGCACCAACACCACGACCAATCGTTAAGCCAGACAAAGCGCGACGATAACCACGGCGCTGCTTCACAGACCACCAACCAGAAACAAGAGAGCGGAAACTGCGCTCACGAATACACGACTGGCATGACTCCACACTACTGACAGAATGCCTACAGAATCGACTTACGGAGACTCGGCAATCATTGCCCCATCAGTCCTCGCTGGTAACAATACGATCCCGTTCCAGCGATTTACAGTTGGCTCGTTTTCTTATCTGGAACAAATCAATCGCATAAGCGTTCATATATGGGAAAGAGCTTGAGCTGTTCGTCACGGGTAGCGTCGCAATGAGTGCTGTTCGCGTTGGAGACTCCGATCTAACAAAGATACTACGCGGAGTCGCAGTCATAGTGGCCGCGGCGCTGATGATTCTTCCAGCATATTTCAACTATGAGATCTGGAAGACAGGATTCAACCCGGTTGTGTCAATGGCAATTAGCCTGCAACTGTTTGCTATTGGAATCGTCATCTTCATTCTCGCAGTGGGCAAAGAGCGACTGGCTCCAAAGTCTCAACCTCAGTAAGGGTCTCATACCGCCGGGCATTTGCAACCGATAATCTCCGCGGCCAAGTCCGCTCTAGATGGTCGTTAGGGGCGCGTCAATCTGTTTCTCTTGGTCCGATTGAGGCTCGGGGGACGAGACTCTGTCCGCCCACTCTTTGACGACCTTGACCAATTGCAGTCTCAAATCTTCTCCTATGAGCTGTGATCTTCTAACTGTCCTGATGTTATCTGCGAGCTGGATCGAACCGAGCACATCCTTCGTCCACTTTTCGATATCCCTGCGTCCAATGTGATATTCCAGCGATTCTAGCGGGACTATCTTGAGAGCGTCAAGGAATTCTTGGATAGATGTTGCAAGTATTCCCGAGTATTGTCCGAGTCCTGTGTCAAAGTAGAATGATTTGTCCCGAGGGACTGCAATGATCCCGTCGACCGTGTCTCCCTCTTCGACCCTTGTATTGGGCCAGAGCTTGCTTCCAGGGAGGATCTTTGCATTGTTTCCGATGTTGCATCCTTGTCCGATTATTGATCTGTCAATCGATACGTCGTTGCCGATGACGGCTCTCTCGCCGATTATTGCTGATTTTATGGAGCAGTTTCTTCCGAAGACGGTGTTCTCGAACGCGACTCCGGTCTCAAAGCTCGTCCCAGACATCAGCCTTGAATTTTCTTTTAAGACGGTCCCAGGTCTAATCTGGACATTTTCCCCAAGCGACGTCTCGTTATCGATCCATGAGGGGCCAAGCATCTGGGAACCTCGGCCAATCTTGACGTCTCCCCTAGCAAACACTGGTTCGCTTGGGTTTCCGATCAGCCTTGCATCTTTGGGAGGATCCGTAGCGAAATTTCGAAGGACCCAGTTCACTCCCTTCAGATACCCTTTCAATTCCCCAACATCGACCCAGAATGAGTCTGATGTGTAGCCGAAAAGATGCTTCCCTAATCTCATCAAATAAGGGAACAGGTCTTTCGCGAAGTCCCATTTTTCATTCTCAACATAGTCCAAGACTTCTGGTTCGAGGATGTAGAAGCCTGTGCTGACCAGATTGCTTGGTACAGTACCTGGAGAGGGTTTCTCGACAAACCTGACGATCTCATTCTCCTCGTCTACGATAGCGACTCCGTACGCAGACGGATCATCCACATTGGTCAGCGCGATAGAGACTTCGCCTTGTCTATCTGAATGGAACCTCGCCATGTCCGTCAGCGATATTTCGCTGACCACATCAGCCTGGACAACCAGGAAAGTTTCGTCTAATAGATGGGCGGCGAGCTTCAGACTTCCAGCCGTTCCAAACGTGACCCCTTCCGGCTCAACAACATACGTTATTCGGACTCCGAAGTGGGACCCGTCGCCGACGTATCCCATTATCTGATCTTTCAGGTATCCTGGGATTATGATGAGATCCTTGAAACCGTTCCGGGACAGATGGGATAGTACGTAATGAATTATCGGGTTTGGACCCAATGGAAGCATTGGCTTAGGCCGGGTGAATGTGAGAGGACGCAGACGTGTGCCTTCCCCCCCGGCTAGGACTACGGCCTTCAAAGCTGGCGAACTCGATGCCTACTCGCGTTCTTCCTCCATCCGCAGTTCTGGCCGGCCACGCATAATATGCATAGCGGCTAGTCTTGGGACGCCAAGGGGAACGCGGTGCAGAGGGGTCTAGAAAACAGTTTGTCAGAAAAATGGAGTAGTTAGTTCTGTTCGAAGAGCCGCGTCAATCTTTCCGCGACCTCCTTCAGCTTGTCTTTGTATTCGGCTATTTTTGGGGCGTTGGATTTCGCTAGATCCTCGAAGTAAGAGACGAAATCTTTCATCTCGCTCACCATGGAATCGACGGAGTTTGGTCGTTGCGAGAACGGGAAGCCGAAGGGGAATGTTCCCTCATCCTTGCCCTTGTCGGTGAGTTCGTAGCGTCCATCTTCCCTCTTCCTGATTGCGCCCTCTTGGACCATCTGATCTAAGAGGGGGTAGATTGAGCCCGGTGACGGTCGCCAGCCTCCCCAGCTCATCTTCTCGATCTCGTCGATAATCTCAGCGCCATTCTTGGGTGACCGAGTTATCATGGAGATGACCCAGGGTCTGAGCCATCCTCGCCTCATTCCACCCCATTGCCTATGTCCCCACAAGTCTTGTCCGATATCGTTTATCCGATATCGGCTAATAAGCTCTTCGGTTCATATTCTTAATCCAGAATACTGCCGAGACGCTCCCTATCAAAGCAAGTATGGCTACACTGCCGAATGACACTTCTAAGCTCAAGAATTGGGAGACGTATCCACTAGCCAAACCAAGGATCGAAGCGCCTATTGTCTGGCCCGAGGAAAGAACTCCGAAAGACCGTCCGGATTGCTGACCTATGGAGCCCAAGTAGCGTGACAATTCTGTGTAGGTCAAGGGATACGTGGCGGAAATTGAGAATCCAGTAGCGAGCAGAGTTATGGTAGCAAGAATCGCGTTTCCTGAAAGTAGTGTGAAGGCAGCAATGGAACCCGAGGCAACGATGTAAGAGATGGCTAGGAGAACATTCGTCGGGACGAACCGGGTCCAGCCTCCTGTGGCAATTGCTCCCAAGGACGCGAAGGCAATGAATGCAGAGACTATCAGGTTCGCCTGCGAAACGTCCAAGTGTGCCCGAGTTCCCAAGAAGATATTCGCGAAGTTCAATATGACAGCGTAAGATCCGCCTGAAATGAAGGCTGCAAGGACGAAGAATACAGGAATGGTCCGCTTTGTTTGCGGCTTCGAGCTAGATGGAGTTTGAGGATCATCGGACGCGGCGGAGTGTCGACCTCGTAGAAGGGTCAGCGTTAGAATTACGTCAGCTAGAGTCCAGACGGCAAACACGACGAATGTTGCACGCCAGCCTACCTCAAGATACAGAGAAGCAGAGATCAAGAACACGAGCAAGACTCCGACGTTACCAAAGGCGCTCTGAAATCCCATCGACTTCTGCAATCTTGGACCTCCATACGATTTCGAGATAGTCGATATTCCAACAGGATGGAAGAAGCTGGAACCTAAGCGTAGAAAAATTACTGAAGTTAACAGACTCAAGAATCCGGTCGCGAAGACGAACGAGACAACCGAGACGGTGATTATTGCTATTCCGATCGCGAGAAGTCTTCCAGGATCTCTTCCCTCACTGTAATGACCAACCACCGGTTGGAACAAGATATTGACCAAGTAGCCGAGGGCGACAATAATGCCTACTTGGAAAACGGAGATGTTGAACAACGCCAAGACAATCGGGAATAGGCTGGACAGGAGGTAGACAGAACCATCGTTGGTAGCGTGGTTCAGAGAGACTACGTAGAGGACCCTATTCGAAGTGCTAGTCAAGAGCGGCGACGTGGAGGAATGCCAGTGCCCCGAGATTCTATTCTTCGATCTCCGGCACGTGCGAGGAGGCAGGTACGGTGCGGGGACTTCGGTTTCGTTTGGTTTCTTGGTAGCGAGATTCTATCCAACCGATGACCTTGTCTTCAGTTACTGCCTCAGCTTCTGTCTGTTTGTTTATGTTCTCTGCAATCACTCTCAGGAATTCTTTAGGGTTGACAGGCTTGATGATGTAGGCATCTGCTTGTTGATTTACGGATTCGACGGCGTTGTCCAGAGTCGGGTATCCTGTGAGGATGATTTTCCTCGCTTTAGGAAGCATCCCGTGGATCTTAGAGAGTAGTTCTGTCCCGTCCGTGTCAGGTAGGTTGATGTCGATGACAGCTATATTGTAGAGTCGAGCTTTGCACTTTTCGAGGGCTTCGGACCCGGTCTGGGCCGTGTCGACATTATAGCCCTCTGGCTCCAAGATTTCCTTGAAGCTGTTCAAGATTCCTGGGTCGTCGTCGACGATGAGGATACTCTTTCTTTCCATTATCGGAATCATATCTTTCGGTCGAGTGGTATCTCGACTGTGAAGGTCGTTCCCTCTCCAACTTTGCTTGAGACTTTGATGTCGCCGTGGTGAGACTCGACTAACTGCTTGGCCACGGCCAGCCCAAGTCCTACCCCTTTATCTCTTGTAGTAAAGAGTGGGTTGAAGATCTTGGCCTTGATGTCTTCCGGGATTCCTTTTCCTGTGTCTTGGAAGCTGATCGTGGCTAACTCTTTGTTCTTCCACGCCTTTATCTTTAGCTGACCACCATCGGGCATTGCTTGTAAGGCATTCGCGATTATGTTGGTGAAGGCTCGGCGGAGCAAGTTTGGATCGACGGTCAGTTTGGGAAAGTCCGGCTCAAAGGAGGTGAGGACTTCTACAGTTGTGGGTATTGAGATCGAGGATCGTGTGTCGTCGATGAGGCCCTGGAGGTCGTATTCGACAAAAGAAGGCTTCGGTTGTCTGGCGTAGTCTTGGAGGTCGGATACGATCTTGTTCATGAAGTCGGCTTGCTCTCGAATAGTTTCCAGCGTTTTCTCGATGCGCAAGTTCTGCGGGGCTCCTCCAGATTTCATGCTCTCCATAGCTAGATGGACAGTGTTGATTATCGTCTGGAGTGGATTGCGAAGGTCGTGGCCGACCATTCCTGCTGTCTCACCAATGGCGGCCATGCGGGTTGAGTTCCTCAGCATTCTGGTTCTTTCCTCAACCACTTCTTCCAATTGTTCCGTGTGAGCTTTGAGCCTCTCCTCGGCTTGCTTTATGCGGTCGATGTCGACGAAGGCTATTACTGCACCGTCGATCTTGTTGTCTGTAGTCCTGTAAGGACGTATCCAAATCGAATACCAGCGGCCGTTGTTGTCTTTGACTTCTATTTCCTTGGGGGTAACGCTGTCTATTACATCGGTAATCAGAGAGCCGATATCGGGGGTCTTCGGGTTCAGATTGATGTCGATAATCGAACGTCCGACATCGGTCGCGATCAGGTTGAACATCTTCTCTGCGTGGGGGGTGAAACGGCGTATCCGAAGGTCGTTGCCCAGCATGATGATCGGCAGGTTCGCGCTAACAAGAAGGTTTGTTATGTCATCATTGACCTGGGTGAGTTCTAAGTTTCGGTTTTGTAGTTCTTCGTTAACTGTGGTCAGTTCTTCGTTTGTGGACTGAAGCTCCTCTTTGGCTGTCTCCAGCTCCTCATTGGTGCTTTGAAGTTCCTCATTGCTCGACTGTATTTCCTCATTGGCGGCCCTCAATTCTTCTATGGCCGACTCGTTATCCTGTATGATCGACTGCAGATACTCCTTGTTTGCAGAAAGCTCCTGTTCGAGATGTAGGAGCTTGCGATCCTCGGCCATCTGGTCCCTCGCATACTTTGCGCCCCGGGCTCCGCCCGTCGTTGGGCCTGGGATCGGCCTTGGCAATGCTTCTTCGAACGCTATTAGAAAGTAGGGAAGGTTTGTCGAGGTCTTCAGCGGGACTACTTCTAGGTTGACGTCGACATATTTACCGTCAGATTTGATGGCAATCTCTTTCTTCCTAACGGTGTCGCCACTCGTCTTGGCCCTATCTATTGCAGCGCGCAAGTTCGTCATCAATCCTTCCCGGGCCATTTTCAGAACGTTGAGGCTGGCTTTCCCGGGCGCGGGCTCGAGGAAGAGACCTGTGCGCCCGCGAAACTGGATAATCTCCAAGTCACTGTTCACGACGACGGTGGCAGGAGAGTATTTGGTCAACAAGATCCGGTCTGCTTCCTTGAAGATGGCCTGTTCTGGGACTAGACCTTCTATCGGCCGGGCCTCTAATCTGTTAACGTGCCCAAGTTCAATCCCGTATTTCATCGAGAAGTCGAGTGGAGTACGTGGAACCATAGGTTTCTTGGAATAGATCTTGAGCCGTTTGTTCGCTACACTGAAAATGTTGTCGAATTCCCCTATGGTTTCGAAGTCCCCAAGGACGAGGAAGCCGGTGGGTTTGAGGGCGTAATGGAATATTGGAAGCAGTTTCTTCTGCAGAGGCGGCCCGAGGTAAATTAGCAAGTTTCTACAAACGATGAGATCAAGCTTCGAGAATGGTGGGTCGGCCGTCACGTTTTGCTTCGCGAAGATGCACATCTTCCGGATTGTCTTGTTTATCTGGTAGGAGCCGTTCGTCTTAACAAAGAAGCGTCGAAGTCGTTCTGCGGAGATGGAGGGGGATGCGCTGTACACGCCCTGCCGTGCCTTTTCTAGCACGTTCTCGTTTACGTCTGTGGCGAAGATCTGGATTGGCGGCTTGATGCGGGCATTGTCCAAGTACTCGAGCAGATTCATGGCCACGGAATAGACCTCTTCACCAGTCGAACAGCCGGGGATCCATATTCTGATGGGATCTTCAGCGGACCTGCTTTTCAAAATGTTGGGAAAGATCTCGGTTTTCAGAGCCTCGAGGGTAGCAGGCTCACGGAAGAACGCAGTAACGTTGATCAGAATATCTTGGAAGAGAGAGTTCAGCTCGCCAGGGTTTGTCTGCAAATACTTCAGGTAATTCGCCATCCGGTTAATCTTCAGAATGAGCATCCGTCTCAGGATTCGTCTCTTGATTGTGGCGTGTTTGTAGTCGGTGAAATCAACTCCTTTGCCCTTTCGCAAGAGGCTGAAGATCTTTTCCAGGTCGCTTTGAGGCAACAGCTCTTCCGCTTTTTCCGTCTCCAAGTACGGAACGTAGGGATGCTCACTAATCTTGGTGAGTTCCTGGGCTATCTCCTTGGGGGCGAGTACTAGGTCCACGAAGCCCGCGGCGACCGCGCTGCGAGGTAGATCGTAATACTTTGCTGATTTCTCATCTTGAGCAATTGTGATCCCACCTTCCGCCTTTATGGCCTTCAGCCCCTGAACACCATCCATTGAGGTCCCGGAGAGGATCACTCCAATGGCTCGGCCATTCTGATCTAGGGACAAGGATTGGAAGAAGTGGTCAATGGGCATATGCTTGCGGTCAACCTCCACGCGCGGAGTAAGGTGGAGCGCTCCCTTGGAAATGGTCATGCTCGTGTTCGGCGGGATCACGTAGACGTTTCTCGGCTTCACCTGCATGCCATCGGTGACCTCGGTGACAGGCAGCTTGGTTGTCTTGGAAAGAAGCTCAGTCAAGAGACTCTTGTACGTGGGGTCTAAGTGTTGTACCAGGACCAGCGCCATGTTGATGTCTGGCGGGAGCTCCCGAAGGAGTTGAGTGAAGGCTTCGAGCCCGCCCGCAGAGGCACCAATGCCCACGACTGGGAAGGACTCATCTACGGACGTAGCGTGGTCAATAGTCTTCGCCCTCCGAGTAGGTGCCGACTTTATTGGCCTGAACCGGGGTCTCCGCGTACTGGCAACACCTTTCGTCTTGCTCATTGGTCTTTTACGGTTGACGAGTTCTTGGGCCATACAGAGAGCGCTTGAGGATACTTCTCGTCGTGAGCGTGGGCTTAGCGGAATATAAAAGAACAACCCACACCCCTATATTGCATTAATTGGATGAGCAATGGACTTTCGCCTTCCGCCCCACTTCTAGTTGGTACAGATGGTTACCCAAGCAGAAGCAAAGATTCACCGAGTCGGCCCGCGCCACACCATCTACCTAGCTAAGGATCTGGTGGAAGATAGCACCTTTCCATTCAGTGCCAACGAGGATCTCACGGTAAGGATTGAAGGAGGCGCTTTGATAATAGACAAGACGGGAAAGAGTGGCTACCGACTTCCTGACATGGAGGCACTGCCAAGTCGTAACCAACATGTGATGGAGACCCTGGATAATCTCAACTTTTCTCCTATCGCCTCAAAGGCGGAGAGAATTCGCCAGATGCTGAGCGAAATTCATGAGGCAGAAATGTTAGAGTCACGTATACGACATATGCCGAAGAGTGAACACGCTATCCTCCTCTGGGAGGAAAAAAGCTTCCTCGACATTGTGCTGTCGGAATTCTTTGACCCTGGTGTGACTGGAAAAGCTGCTAAAGGACTCCTCTCTGCAAAACCGGCGACAATTGAATCCGTGAGCAACTTGTTGCTTGAGGAAGTGTCGGGTCTGGACAGGCAGACGGCCGCGAGGAAGATAAGAGACTGGATGTTAGAGGTCCACTCAACGAACAAGTCCAACCTTCCGACCAGAATCGCAGTGGAGGATTATTCCTGGCTTCTTCAGAATGGCTCGGCCAAAGGACTCTTGGAGGTAGAGCAAAACATCGGGCTGAGGGTTAGAGAGAATATGACGATACTCTGTGGGTATGACGTCTCGAACGTGATTGACCCCAAGCAGTTAGACAAGGTAATGGGTTTCCATGGTTATGCGATCATGGACCATCCGTTCAGAGTGTACAGGAGAGCAGGAGATTGATCTTGGCCGGCGAGGCACGTACCGGCTCAGACGCAGCCTAGCACGCGTAAACTCTCCCGACTTCTGAAGTCTTCTTGTTGACGTAGGAAGGTTTTTGATTATTCGGATGGTGTATAAAATGTTATATACGTATCATGCGGACTAAAACCGAGCTGACCTGTTAGGAAGTGCTTTGGCCGTGCCCAAGTTCATGCTTAGTATGAAAGAAAAGCCGTTCGCCGAAATATCTTCTGAAGCAAAGAATAGAGGCGTGACTGTCCAAGAACTGTTGAGGGCCGTAATTGTGCCGGAATGGGCTAGGGAAAATCTGAAGCCCTCCAATATCGCACAGACTTCGATGCAAATTACGCCCAACCAGACCAAGCCCTCCATGTCCTCCAGACAACGAGACTCGAGGCTCGCAATCACCGTCGGCCAGCTGAGGACCTAGTCAGGAGATGCTCCGCCGGAAAGATGAGCCTGCTCGAAATTCTGCGCAAGCATGTGCAGATCTCTCTGAGGGAGGTGAGTAGATGAAGAAAGTCAAACCTGGTGATAGGGTGTGGGTCAAGACCCCGCGTGCAATAGTAGAACGTAAGGTTGGAACAGTAATCGCCGCTAGGAAAACGCCCAAGGGCGTTCGGTACCTTGTAGAATGGGAAGTTGACTTGTTAGAGCGCCCGAATGGACACCACCCCGGATACCTCGCCCACGAGATCGTCCCAGCAAATTGAAGGGTCGCTTGATGAAGATCGAAATGTCTCTTCGTTGAGCAGTGAAAGTAGCTGAGCTTCCGTGCCCCAGGAAGTCATGCTTATTCATAGAGTAGTCCATCCGTAATGAGCAATTTGTGAACTCAAGAAGTTCAGCCGGCTATCTTTAGCCGCTTTTCGTGTTGTCGGAGCGTTTAACCGTACTTTTACTGTGATACCTCTCCGCTGTCACTTCGGAGACATGATTATCAGGCAAAAGGCGGTGGTGGCGTCCGTTGGTGATGGGCATCTCTTCCAAACAGGGTGTCCCGGTCGTCGTCTCGACCCTGGGATCCCAACTGCGTCGAACGTCGACCTTACGACTGCTCCCTTCCGGGCCTCGCCGGATTCGACCGTGAGAAGGTAGCAACCCTCTCTTCAGAGAGTGCTCCTCCGCCGCCGACCTGTTAGGGCAGAGTTTCATTGTTGACAGCCTGGTCTTCTGCCTTGTCGAGGCTACCGCTCACCAGCGTTAGCGGACTCCCGCATAGGTCGATTTCGGGTAACAGGAAACGACCAGCTTCCCAGTCCCCCACCACCGCCCAAACAGAGCGAGCCGAAACAGTCGATATAAGAATATCAGGCGAGAACCGATCGGACACCCGTCTGGGTTCAATTGCTAAGCGAAAAAGGGAGTGCTTTTACATGGATGCTTTTCCGAACCAAGAGACATGGACGATGAAGAAGCAGAGCTCGAAGAGGGCGAGTCAGATATCGGGGAGACAGCGGCCGAAGCCCCCGGACGAGTAGCATCAACTAGGACCCTCGTTGACATTCCTGTCATTCCTTTTGAGCCACCAACTACAGGAAGCGGCCACGACATTGGAGAAAAACAAGGCAAGCTTCGAACGGCGATTCTTGAACGGGTCTCACAGAATGAGCTTGCGAAGTTTAAGGAAGCGTTGAAGGGTCATCTAGTAACAATAACGTTAGGATTCTTTCTCTGGAAAGGCTCGACAAAGACGACGAACACTCGGGCTGTGAAGGACTTGGACAATCTGATGAAGATAATTTTCGACGTCCTCGGCAAAGGTCAACAAGGACTGGGTCTATTAGAAGAGGACAGTTACATCTGCGAAGTCTATGCGAAGAAAGAGCTGGTCGAGGATCAGGCCGAAGAAGGACTCAGAATCATAATAGAGGAATATGAAGACGAAGAAATGCAAAAGGTGCTGAAGGAGTTCTATTCGAAGAAAAGCAAGGTATCTGCCTAGAGCGGTGGAGCAGTCTCGCTCAATTTCTCTTTGGGAAGTTTGGACCATTTGAGAAACTCTGCACTGGGCTTCTCCTCCTCGTAGAGTTCTTTTCGACGACACTCCAAAGGATTCGGCTCCTTTCGCGCGAGTTCCGCAGCCGTGATGACTCGATGCCCCACCTTTTCAGCGGACTTTCTGACTGGTTCTAGGAACTTGTACCAGCCCTCGTCCCTTAGCAGATGATGGTCTATGACCAGAGTTTCGACTTCTTTTGCGATCATTTCCATATGAACTAATGCTGTTCGGAAGAATTCCTCACCTATTCGAAATCCTTGCAGATACGTGGGTGGTCCACCCAAGATCACCAAACTGGGTTTTTCGTCAAGTATGACTTTGACGGTCTTTTTCGAGACTGGCCCTTGAACGTCAGGCGCGAACACGATTTTTTCATCTGACTTCTCTATCATGCAGGGTAAGACCCATCCAAGGCCTGACTCATCCTCACCGTGTGGCTGTGGGGGCGGGAAGCGGATGGTTGTTTTTCCAAACTCGAATGTTCGATTGTCGGCGGTCTCGAATTTCTCAGCCCATTTTTCGGCGGACTGCTTGAACATCCAGCCCCGCCGCCGCTGTGCAGTGTTGATGTTGCTCCGAAAGTCCTTGGCGAGGACAATCTTGCCAGCGTACGTTTTCTCTGAGAGTTCAGGGGTGCTTCCAAGCCAGACAGGGTCAAGGTAGTTTGGAGTGTGATGATCGTTATGATAGTGAGAAATCGTTATGACCTTGGCCTTGGCCGCGGCCTCGTTGATTCTCTCACGAGCCTCATCCCTCGCTCTGAACTCTCGAGGATGAGGCATCAATCGGAACCTGGGACCCAAAGCTACCCCGGCATCTAACAGAACGGTCACGTCCCGAGTTCGCACCAGAGTACACATTGAACGGACGCCCAAGCTTTCGAACGCCAAGGGCGTGACTGTTATTGGAGCCGAGGACGAGTTCTCCCAATATCCTCAAGATCAAAGGTCTGTAGATTAATCGCACTATGCGCCATTTTCATAGATGTGTAATTGTCACCGAGTTTGTTACGGCTCGGTTGGACTCAGTTATTATCCCCCTATCGCCAAACGTTCGAAGAGAGTTAGCCTCCGAATTGTCGCAACGAGTGTCGGACCCGAATCACCCTTACTGTCATTATTGTGAGGAGTCGACTTATCATGAGTACGACCCATACTTTCACGCTTGGGTCTGTCAGACTTGCTTCGGGGGAATGATTCGTGTGGACAAGAAGGACCCGCTCTCAGTCATACGAGCAGAACTAAACAGTCTTGCGCTGCACGTAGCCAAGAGCGGTTATAATGCAGAAGTAAAGGGGAAGCTTAGGGAAGCTGCTTCGCGACTTCAAAAGCTCGCGGAACAGCCGTAGACCACCCTTCTGTTTACCAACAATTATTGCCGGGGTCCAGACTTACAACCCTAGACTTTCATTCCGGAAATGAGACGACAAACATCGGTCTAACAGAACGGTTTTATTCATTCATTCCCATCCCCGAAATCGGGTCCGATGACTTCTCTGGCCCAGCGGACACGTCCTAAGGGACTGGATGAAGTGGATCTTGAGACCCTTAACTACGGGCAAGAATGAGCGAGGACCCATTACATCGGAACCACCCAAAAACACAACCGCATGACCGTGAGACCAGCGGAACAATGAAGCAAGAAACCGAGAAGCTAGAAGCAGTCTCTAGCAAAAGATGGCTAGTCCTCGGCTCAGTCCTGACCTCCCGCGTTATCTACACCATCAACTGGTTCAACATCGCCCCGCTACTCGGTGCGACGGGTCTCATCGCTCTCGGACTAAGCATTGATCTGCCGTCTCAAGGGCTTCTCACGTCTTCATTTCTACTGGGCGCAGGAATATTTCAGATTCCCGCAGGAATCGTCTCGGCGAGATGGGGGCCGAAAAATACCTCTCAACTAGGAATGTTGATTCTTTCACTCTCTGGAATAGGAGAAGGACTCTCCCCGAACTTCCCGGTACTTCTAGTGTCAAGATTCCTGCTGGGACTCGGAGCTGCCCTATTCTTCGCACCTGCGATAGGGATCCTCACACCCTTGTTCCGGCAAGAAGAGGAGGGGCTAGTCTTGGGTCTTTACAATAGCTGTTTCAACATTGGGGGAGCGATCGGGCTGTTCGGCTGGGTAATAGTCACGGACTTCCTCGGCTGGCGAGGTGGCCTGGTGCTAGGTGGCGTCATTGGTGTGATCTCGGTCTTGATCGGACAGGTTGTTATTCCTCGCGACAAGGTGATCCCGCGAACTCAAAGGCGATCGATGAGGCCCGTTTTCAGGAATCGAAACATCTGGCTCATTGCTTTCGGAGTCCTAGGTTTTTGGGGAGCGATCTTTTCGTCGTCCACATTTCTTGAAGCCTACACGAAAGATGTCTACGGAATTACTCCGTATATTTCGGGGTTGATGGCTTCAACAATCATGTTCGCAAGCATATTCGGCGGACCATCTGGAGGCTACTTGTCCGACCGACTCAGAAGGCGAAAGATCTTCATCCTAGTTCCAGGAATGCTTGGATCTCTTGGAATAATCCTGTTCGGGGTCTCTCAGCCACTTGAGCTCTGGCTCCTCATACCTCTCGTCGGATTCCTCGATGCCATCGTATTTTCCACGATGTACGCTAGCCCTAGCCAGTATCCGGAGGTCGGCCACGAGTATGCGCCTCTCGGAATAAGCATCATCAACTCCGTCCAGATACTCGGCAGCTTCCCAATCCCGATAATCTTCACATTTCTCGTAAACACTTACGGGCAAAACTACACCCCCGGTTGGTTTTTCATGGGAGGCTTGGCCTTGGTAATGATGCTCCTGATCCTAGGAATCAAGGAGCCGTTCAAAGCAAATTCGAAACCGTCAAGCTAGTCTGTACAACTCGTCTTGCGGTACCGCGACGAGATCCATTTTCTTGCCGTCCCTTAGGATAAAGCGTCCCTTTGTGCGGGCGGTCGCCTGGCCAACCTCTGAGACTCTAACTCCCCGATTTCTCAGAGCCTTCATCACGGTCCCAACACTGTTCGGCGCGATAGCTACAAGTAGGCACCCAGAACTCATCAGCTTCAACGGATCCAAACCTAGCTTCGAGCAAGTCTTCATGGTTTCCGTCGCCACAGGAATTCTATCCGCCCATACTTCGATGCCCAGACCCGAAGCTTCAGCCAATTCCCACAAACCGTTCAAGACTCCGCCCTCAGTCGGGTCGTGCAAGGCGTGGACCCCTGATATCATCGAGATGCTCATTGCTTCTTCGACTATGCTGATCTGTTTCACGAAACTCTGAGCCTTCCGAATCGTTTCGTCTTTGACCCTCTTTAGCTGTCCCGAATATTCGGACGCGAGGATCGCGGTCCCCTCAATCCCTGCAGTCTTTGTCATGAGTATCCAGTCACCGACGCGCATGTTGGCTGAGCTGAGGACTCTACCTCGAATCTCGCCTATCATGAATCCCGCAATGAGCGGTCGGTCCAGATCGTGTGTCACCTCAGTGTGTCCGCCAGCGACCGTGATTCCTAGACTTCGTGACGCTCGATCGATTCCGCTCATTATTCGAGCTAGTTCTTTCTCACTGGTGCCAAGTGGGAGAAGCAGCGTGCACACGTACCATACTGGCTTGGCTCCAGTCACAGCGATATCGTTGGCGTTAATGTGAACGGAGTGTTCACCAATGTGCTTTGTCGTCCCAGTGACCGGATCAGCCGTCAAGACAACGAGTTTCTTTGCAAGCCTCACAACGGCGGTGTCTCGGCCAATTCCGGGTCCAAGAACGAGCCTTGGATTCCGTTTGCCACCGTGAGAATAAACGGCCCTAACCATAGAGTCTGGCGGAATCTTCCCGACCCGAAACGAACGAGAACCGCTGGTTCTTCGCATCGATCTCTTATCGAGCACACTCACTTTAGAGGTATTGCTCACGCAGGAATCAAACCCATCAATCTATTAGTGCGAGACGCAAGGTATGTAGACCGTGCAGCAAGAACGCTACGCTCTTCTAGAGTTCATCAAAGATGTCGATGTTGCTGTAAGGGGAAATTCGTCTGAGTCGGAGATTCTTCTGCATCTCAAACCGGTCCTAGAGAGGTTGGTAAGTTCGCCCGCCTCCGTCCCGGCTAAAGCCTTCACTCCGCGCAAAGACAGGTTTGCGATGAATCTCATCCAAATGCCAGAGGACGAAGCATACTCGATCATCGGCGGAGTCTGGCACCCATGGCCAAACTACCCCGATGCACGACCATCTCACGTGGGCCATGATAGGAGTCTACGAAGGTGAAGAACGAGAAGCGCTCTTCCGTAGAGTAGACGACGGCTCCAACCCGAAACTAGCGAGGATTCAGCAGGTGAGCGAACGAGTCAACAAGAAAGGACACGTGACAGTCCTAGGTCACAGTGATATACACCGCGTTGACAGTATCTCCCTCAAACCCACTACGAGCGTGCACATCTATGGTCGGGATATCGGAAATGCCGAGCGCCATAGCTACGACCCAGTTACGGGCGAAATTAGCCGGTTCGTCTCGGGATACTGCAACGTCTTGCGTGATAATGAGAGATTCTAGCCCTCGAAGGTCACCTGGGTCACCAATACGCCCGAGCCTGAGGTCCCATCATTAAACTAGGCTGGCGTATGGTTTATCTCGGAATGAATTACACCTCTTCCCACTCGGAATCTGATCTGAAATGTCGCAAGAGATACCCGTCATAATCCTGAGAGAAGGAACCCAGAGATCTAGAGGAAGAGACGCTCAAAGAAGCAACATTATGGCCGCCAAAGTCCTGGCGGAAACCGTCCGTTCGACAATAGGCCCACGCGGGATGGACAAGATGATGGTCGGCAGCATAGGAGACATCGTCATAACGAATGACGGTGCAACCATCATGAAGGAAATGGACGTTCAGAATCCTGCAGCCAAGATGCTCGTTGAGGTCGCTAAGACCCAGGACAGCGAAGTAGGAGACGGAACCACAACCGCTGTCGTCCTAGCTGGCGAGCTACTTTCCGGCGCTGAAGGACTCTTGGATCGAGATGTTCACCCTAACGTAATCATAGACGGCTACAGAGCGGCCGCAGAGAAGGCTCAAGAAATTCTTGATGATCTAGGCGTCAGCATCAAACCTGACGATGATGAGGAACTGAAACGGATCGCCCTCACCTCACTTAACACGAAAGGAATTTTTGGCTCACAGGAGCATTTCGCGGACTTGGCCGTCGAGGCTGTGAAAGATGTGATGGAAAAGAGTGGGACCAAGATTACTGCAGATATCGACTTCATCAAAGTAATGAAGAAGCATGGAAAGAGCCTCTCCGACACTGAACTCGTCAGCGGCATCGTCATCGACAAGGAAATCGCCCATTCTCAAATGCCTAGAAGCGTAAGCAACGCCAAGATCGCGCTACTCAATGCCAAGCTGGAAATAGAAAAGACAGAGATGGACGCAAAGATCAACATAAACAGGCCCGAGGAAATGGAGCTCTTCCTTCAAGAGGAAGAGAATCTTCTCAATGCGATGGCTCAACAAATCGCCGATAGCGGTGCGAACGTTCTATTCACGGAGAAGGCAGCTGACGATGAAGTCCTATCAATTCTAGCGAAAAAGGGAATTCTCGCGGTGAAAAACGTGAGTAGCGGAGACATGGAAAAACTGGCAAAGGCAACAGGCGGAAGCCCCGTCGGCACTCTGAAGGATCTCTCAAAGGCAAGTCTAGGTCAAGCCAAACTTGTGGAAGAAGTGAAGATCGGTGACGACAAACTCGTCTATGTTCGAGAGGCAAAGAATCCGAAGGCAGTAACAATAATGATACGCGGCGGGTCAGAGCATGTTGTGGACGAGGCTGAAAGATCCCTACACGACGCGCTTTGCGTAGTCAGGAATGCGCTTGAAGATGGCAAGATAGTCGCGGGCGGAGGCGCCCCCGAAGCGGAGCTTTCCAAGCGACTGAAAGATTTCGCAACCAAAGCTGGTGGGAGGGAGCAGCTCGCGATCAGAGCCTTCGCGGACGCTTTGGAAGCGATACCCGTTGCCATCGCTCAGAACGCAGGGATAGATCCCATCGACATAATGGTTGATCTCAGAGCTAAACACAACACTCCGGCTAACAAATGGTTCGGAGTTAACGTATACACAGGAAAGACCGCTGACATGTGGAAGCTGAACATAGTCGAGCCGCTGCGAGTGAAGAAACAAGTTGTAAGATCAGCTACAGAAGCCGTAACAATGTTGCTTAGGGTCGACGACGTAATCGCATCAAAGGGCGGTGGATCCGGCGGTGGCGCTGGCGGTCCTCATGGAGGAATGCCTCCGGGCATGGGTGGCGGTATGGGTGGCATGCCACCCGGCATGATGGGCGGAATGTAGCCGACACAAAGCTAGCCTAGAATTCTGGCATGGACAGTATTCAAACCCAAGACGCGATTACGCAAAGCACTTCGTGGGATTTGGACCCAGGTTTACCAGTACATATGAGCGTACCGGCTAAGCCGTTTTGGTAACCTCTTCTGAGTCCGTAGCTTGGGTGAAACCCTCGGGCTTGGGAGCAAATGCAACTCAAACCCCTTTTCTCTCCATTCGGCATCGTCCTGGAACTGTGTTCAGAAGGTGCTTCAGTGGAAAATACAATGCCCAGTTTCTAGACAGCCTTAGTGAATTGGCCACAGCAAGGAGTAGCTCAGCGGTCACAGTTCCCAGATGCCTCAGGTAGGGGTTGAAGTTGGAAACAGGAGTATTCCTGAAGAAGCCACCATCTCCGCTCTGGCTAGCGGGGTCTCCCCAAGTATACGGAAGAAAGCTCTTGGGAAGTCGCGCTAATTGCCGAACCCTGGCCGGTGGTCAGTGGTCTGGGGAATCGGTTTTAGAGTGAGCTTGAGCTGATGGGCTTCTCGCGCAAAAGCGGGCATTCTCTCAGAAAAGCGAGGATCCTGGATCAGCCTCGGGCTAACGGTCAGGAAACTCACATTGGTTCGCATTGTTTATTTTGCCTGTTTGTTACTGATATGTAATAGGTATTACTTGCTTATAAGCCTTCTTTGAAAATGGCCGTACGTCACATCCGGAGAATAGGAGGTCAGACCAGGCTCATCAGTCCACAGGGAGTAGGGCCAGCATCCCCGAACCGGTACGGCAGATTCTGACCAGGACCCATTTCCATTGAAGAGAAGCTACTGCCGATTTTGCTTCCTTTTCCGTTAAGTCTTGAGCTGTCCACCAATTTCGACGAAACGTTTCTTCACAGCCTCCAAGAACCCAGGCTTGTAGTCCCTGTCATGTGAGATTTGGACCTTCAATGGACTGGGCCCTCAAGCCTCCATAAACGGCCACTTCGCTTGACGGAGAAAGACGAATAAGCTTCACCGTCCTCTCCACTCTCCTTTTTTTCTCTACTACTATTAGCATCGCTTAAATCTCAGATCCACGTCATCTTTATTCGAAAATGGCAGACGAGATTTCCCCTGTGGCTTGCGTGCCATGCGGCATCGACCTAGGCTTGGCTCCGCCCGGTACACTTGTCCGGTGCTGGAAATGTAGCCAGTGGATTCAGGTGCGGCCACGAACTATCGAGCTTGATGAAGCGTTATGGCGGCAGTAAGCATCAGCATATTGGTCGGCGTTGCAAGTAGCCCGTCCACGCAAAACCCTACGTGACTTATGAACTCTCAATAGCCTCCTGGGCAAGGATTTCCCGGAGTATGACCGGGTCTACTTCCTGAGTAATCATCAAACTACTGACTAGAATCTTGCCTACCCAGATATCCTTTCGGATCCCGAAAAAAGGGGGAAGGTCGACGGAGCTAATATTGGATGTTTACGCTTTGAAGATCGGTGCATAAGCGAGAAGTGTCTCGCTGCTGAAGATACCTTCGAGATGATTAACTTTCTCAAAAGAAGCCTTCACGATGTCTTCAGAGGTTCTTGCTTGCCAGAGTGCGACAATGTCGAACTGTCCGGGTACGGTGCATGCTTCCACGAAGCCCGATATGTTACTGAGCTGCTTAATGGTATTCTCGACTGAGGTGTGCTGTACGTTCAATAGAGAAAACCCAAGGGCCATCTGGCTCTCGAGCTTCTTGCTCGGCTGCATACCGTCGAAGCCGCTGTGAGTGTCGGTTGTGCGTACGTCGCTGATCTCACGGATTTCTTTGACTGTCTGGTAGATGTTGTGTGGAGTGTTTGGCTTCAGGCGCAGGACTAGGTCCCAACGGCCTGTTACCGGTGCGATGATGTCAATCTGGCTGTTGTGCTTTAGCTCGTCGACCACTTTCGTACTGCGGCCCGGATTAACGGTCGCGAATACGTAGGTCGGGAAATTCATATTGGTTTGCATTGTTGTTTTTTTCTACTGCATTTTATTGCAGTATAGTAACACTTGTTACTTGCATTTAAGGCTTTTATTCCAGACCCCACTATCTATTACATGACAGTAAAGGGGACCAAGTCCTTTGACAATTCACCGAAACAGCGTCAGCGTCCCAGAAGCCGTACGCGACACTCTGACCAGAAACTATCCCATCTACCAATGCTTGAAGATGAAACTCATGAACTTCCACTCCCTCGCAGAATTGATCCAGCCCCAAGTCCAACAACTGAGCGGAAAAGAGGCCAGCATCAACACTCTGGTAGTAGCGATCAAGAGATTCTCCGACACCCTAACCAACAGCAAGAGCCCCGACGCATCGAAAGTTCTCAAAGACGCAAGAATCTCCCTCTCAAGCGGCATAGTAGACGTGACGATAAGAGCACCGAAGACCCAGTTCTCAGCCATAGTCAAAGAGTTGTCAGACGCCGCGGGCGAACTCTCAGAGTTTCCTCACATCTTCCCCCTCTCAAACTCGATCAAACTCATTCTCCCTGGAGAGGATTACGCTCTCGTCCAGAAGAAAATGCAGCATCTTAAGGAGGCGGTGACGCAGGCGAACGTGTCCAAGCTCATACTCAACCTATCGCCCCGCGCCGAGATGACTCCAGGAATAGCATCCTACATCACAGAACTACTGTTCAGAAACGGGGTCAATATTCTTGACGCGTTTCTAGGCTACGGCGACATCATAATGGTCGTCGACGACAAAGACGGACCACTAGCGTACGATGTTCTACAAAGAGAAATCCACGGCCCCAACCAACTCGAAGAGTGGAAGTCCTGACCCTTGAAATGCATGCTCACGTCAGATTACTCGTTTTTCTCGTTGATTTCTTCAATGACACGTGCGAATAGAACGATTACCAGGTCAAACTGGTATTCAGGGGATCCCTAACCCGATGTATCTTGAACACGGGCCGGATCGACGGGGAAACTGACGCCTACAAGATTGCCGGCAAGAGGGAATTACGGCGAAGAAACTTTTGCAAACACGCGGCATTCCGACTTACTCGTCGATCGTGTCGATAATGAAGGGCATGAAATCATATAAGAAACTCTAGCGCCCGGAATCTTGAAGTTATAGCAATGGCCAAAAAGAAAGCTCGGGCGCGATCCATCAAGATGACAAGGAAGAAACCAGCTCATGCCGTTACAAAAAAGAAGCCTGCTCTTGCCGTTAGAGAGCCTCAACCTAGTTGGATTGAAGAGTTCAACAAACTGTCAGAACCATTTCGCTTAATCCCCTGGGATCCCTTCAGAGGATTCGAGTGGCCTGTTGAATATGAGCTGCCGACGCGAGTTCCCTACGTTGATGTTATCGACTCTGGCAACGAGTATGTGGTAAAGGCAGAGGTTCCGGGGTTAAAGAAGGAAACTTTGAAAATTGATGTAGGGCCGAACGAGTTGTCACTGAGTGCTGAATCTGACGTGGAGAAGGAGGAGAAGGGGAAAACCTACTTGCACCGGGAAAGAGCTTTCTCCACATTCCGTAGAAACATAGGCTTTGCCGAAAGCGTAGACGCTGAAAAAGTGTCAGCAAGCATGTCTGAAGGCATACTTGCAATAAGACTTCCCAAGCTAGAGCCCAGGGCTGAAAAGAAAACCAGAACATTAACGTTGTAAAGACTTCACTCTGCCCCATGGAATGGGACGTACGCCAAGGAGCTGAGGTTTTCGACGAATGCATCCGGCAGTATTCGAGGACTCTGGTTAGTAGAGTTCTAGAGCGGCAATAATCAGAGGACTGAAAAGAATCAGTTTCCGGGATCGAGCATATAGTCGCAGTATCGCAACATCGGCGAGCGAAGACCTGTTTCAGGAGACCCTTTGACACGGCGCGGGTCGGGTCCAAAGCCGAGCAGACTCGTGGACTCTCTCTCCGTAACCTATGACGCGTCGCACTGGCGCCTCCTAAAGTCAATTAGAGAAAGAACCATTTCCATCTTCGGAGTCCTCGCAGCTTGGGGGAATGGTGCGTTAGTCCATGGCAGTGTCGCCAGAGGAGATGTGGACGAAAAGAGCGACATAGACATTCTGATCCCTACCAGCGTCAGCACACAACTTGTTGAGGCCCAACTTGCCTCCTCGGGGAATATTCCTTACTCGCGAGAGATAACACAGGCAACTCCCAAACACTCGCCGAAGGCGCACATATACCTGGACCTTGAACGAACTGCGTCCATCACCATTCCGCTGTCAGAGTTCCGCAGACTGGAACTCGAATTTTACAAGTTCGGAGGGACAGCCAGCATAGAGGATCTAAGGCGGGGCATCCGAAGGCCAGGGTGCACGAAGATGCTAAGCCTCATTCAGCCCACCGAATATGGGCACATCGAATCTCCGATTGTTGGTAGAGAATCGGAAGTTGCGCGGCTGCTCGGCGTGAGCTCTGACATAGTGAGGGAGCGGATCAGGGTCTTGACCCGAAGAGACACTATTGGCAGAACCGGCGTATTCCTCAAACTGGTCGTTCCCGAAGGAGCGTCTTTTGAAGAGGTGCTCAAGAGCGAGGCGGAATCCAATCCCGCCCTCAGGAGAACTCTGAGAGAGAGACAATGATGATTGAAAAAGGTAAACAACGTGGACAGACGGACTAACCATGAGACGCGATAGATGCCTGGGACGACTCATCGGAAAATTCTTGAGATCCGGCAACCGCTCGGGGGCCCAATCTCCCGGATGTTGTGGTTAGCCATTCCTAAGTCGTAGATGGAACGGACCCCAAGGCCAATGGCCTGAGATTAGTTTCACATCGGTCCAGCGTACCTATAAGAGACGATCTGCCTTCTAGCTGTCATGATATACTCAGAAAAGCTTCTGAAAGACCTGAACCCTAGACTAGCGCACTTCGGAGATCCCGACGTTGCAAGCGCAAGATCACTCTTGCCTTCCTCGATCCCTTCATCGAACGCGCATCAGCGTTGCCTTGAGATTGCCGCTAAACTAGTCTTCAAGATAGAATAGTGCTGTGGGCGAGAGATTAGGCTCGCCCTTTCCCTACTCTTTCGGTAGACAGGTCGACGCCAATTCGAACGCCCTTGCCCCCGTAGCCTTGGCATTCACAGTCGGATTGACCGGTACAAACTTCCCATTGCCCACGGTCGTGAAGAAGAACATGAATTGGATAGTCTCTTCTTTCCGATTGAGGGGATTCGCTACCGCACGCATCGCAACGGATTTCTAAAGTATCAATGAGAAGCTTGCCGTGATGGTGTCCTGGCGAAATTTCCTTGGAACCAAAGGAACCATAGGTTCTTCCTAAATTGTGGCCTGTAGCGTTGTAATGCTGCTTCCGCACCCATTCGACGAAAGCTATCAATCCTTTGAATCTACCAAAGTCTTCATCGAACTGTTTGGGGAGCTTGTCTAGGTTTGACTGGTTGGTAGTAGACTGGCTCCTAGCGTCTTGGAGTCGAATTTGCTTGGCTCGTTCGGCCAGAATGTAGACTTTCTCGGTTAGCTCCCTAGTTCTCTGGGAGGGACCATTCGTTGCTGCTTCTCTGAGAAGAATATCGACCTGCCTTTCAAGGTCTCTTATGGTCTGCTGGAAGTCAAGGAACTCCTTAGTTCCCATCACCGATGGCATAGGCTCGGAGTAACGACTCGGACAGTTAGAAACATTGTAACCAAGAAGGGATTACTCAAGAACTCCTGAGCAGGATGGGCACGGGCCTCTAGTTTCGTGGGATCACTCTATACAATTGTCGAGGGTAGAGATTTCAAGTGCTCCCATCGGGCTATCATCTAGGTTTGATCGCGGTCGCAGGTAGACTCAGATACGACTGACCAAGGGTGCAATGAATAGTTGTCAGGAAATGCAATTTTCAGGGCCGAGAATAAACTTGGGGGCGACATCGTCGCGATGTGGGTCCCGGATCTAGTTTCCTAGGTTCTTGCGAAAGAACTCGGTTATTGTATTGTAGCAGTGGACTCTGTTCTTGAACCGCAACACATCATGACCCTCATCCTCGTAGACGACATAGTCCACCTTCACGCCTCCCTCGCGCAAGTCTTTCACGAGTTGTGCTGATTCAGGTTCAGGAACCCTCGGATCGTGCTTTCCCTGAAGGATCATTAAAGGAGCTGATAGTTGGTTCATGTAGGTCTTCGGCGATCGTTCGACAAGGAAGTCTTTGTCCTTCACCGGATCCCCGAGCGACAGTCGGAAGTATGTCTGCCAAGTCGGCGGGATACGCGAGACCCATGTTGGGAGATCGTAAGGCCCGAACATGTCGACGGCTGCCTTCCATAACTCAGGATGTCTTGAAGCTAGAGTCAGGGTCATGTAACCTCCGTAGGACCTTCCAACAACACCTCGGCGCTTGGAATCGATCCTCGGGTCTTTCTCTAGGCGTTTGAGACCCTCGACGTGGTCGAGAACGTCCTTTCCGCCCCAGTCCTTGTCGACCCACTTCATGTAACGCATACCATAACCTGTGCTTCCCCTAACGTTCGGAACAAAGACCGCGAATCCGTTAAGGGTCAGGTATTGGATGAGCGGCATCGAGAACCACGTAAAATCTGGCCTCTCTTGTCCTTGTGGACCCCCATGAACGTACTCGACGAGAGGTCTCGGACCCTTGTGTCCGAGTTTGGAAGAAGGCAGGTAGAGCCGAGCGGAAACTCTCAGTCCGTCAAACGAAGCGTAGCTGGCATCTTCGCCCGCCGAAAGATACTCGTCCGGAACGCCCAAAACCTTTTCGCTAGAAAGACGATTTGCCGTGCCGTTCTCTCCGATCGGAATATGATAGATCTGCGATGGACTGTTGGCTCTAGTGAACGAGAAGACGTACTCGGCTTGAAGGGGTTTTTCGTTCTTGATTTGCCACTCAAGCCCGAGGACTACACCACTCGATAGCGGTGGATTTCCGATGAGAACTCGTTCAACTTCGAAAGCTGGAGGCGTCCCACTGCGAAATCTTCCTTCGTATGCCCATGAAGCACCATCGATATTGTATTCCAGGACAAACACGTCCCCCTTCACCCTCCGTACGCCGGCCATTTCGCCCTCGCCGAAGTGTCGTAATCCTTTGATCGGTACATCGATGGGTTTCGAGGGATCCTCTAACGAGAGATAAGTGAGGCCGCCGTTGTCATGGAAAATGGTTGACTCGAAAAATAGTCCCTTATTGTTATCGACAAAACTACACCAGCCTATTCCCGTTAAAGGAACCTGCTTTCCATCTCGCTGATCGAGAGGAACTCCATAGAGCAGCCTCCTCGCGGCCATGCCCTCCTTCCAATAGTAAAGGACGACATCTCCCGCAGTGTAGCCATCCGCTAGAATCACGGTGGAATGGTCGGAACTGACACCGTTGCATGCATTGCCATAGATGCTTGTGCCAAGAGACTTGACTTCATCCGTCTCCAGGTTTACCTTGAGACACTCGATGTCTGGGGTCTTACGATTGTCTCGGAAGAAGTAGGCGATGTTCTTTTCCTTGTCGCAATGGACGCACGCTATCTGCTCGTCCCGATACTTGTCTCCAAAGAGCGGCTCGGGAATGCCGCCATTAAGAGGAATCAGGTTTGGCTGATAATTCTCGTCCCCCAACTTGTCAATCATAACTAGGACCTTGCCCAGTTTGGGGAGAACATGGAAGTTGTCGCCAGGCATTATGTGAGGATTCACCAACGCTAGCCCTCCCGGGAGTAGAGGCTCTGGGATGCTTCCATTGACTGCTATAGAGTACAGGCTGAGTGTGCCTGCTAAGTCAGAGAGAAAATAGATCCGATCACCTACGATCTGAGGTTCAAGCAACAACCGGGCTGACAGGAGGGACTCGATTGGGAACTGAGTCTTGCTAATAGTAGGCTTCTCAAGCATCTCAGTAACAGTCAAGAGTTAGACCAGAAAAAGGGGGAGAACCTCCCGCCTATCAATCTTTTCGATTCTGAATGACAAATTCGCCCGGGAATGTTTAAAATGATGGAACCCGCTGGGTTTTGGATAACGCTGGGTCCGCTTGAGCAAAGAACAGAAAAAACTGCCTGAAGTCAAGGTGTTCGGCAAATGGCTGTCGGCCGGAATAGAGGCCAACGACCCGGGACTCAAGCGCTACATATCTACAAGACCCATCCTTCTTCCTCACACCAGCGGCCGCCACGAACACGGACGATTCCGCAAATCAACCATCAACATTGTCGAACGTCTAATCGACGACATGATGAGGCCGGGCGTCGCAGGCGGGGCTAAAGCCCGAGCGAGTAACATCGTCAAAAACGCCATGGACATCATCGCTATCAGGACCAAGAAGAACCCTATCGAGATACTTGTTAGAGCAATCGAGAACGCCGCGCCAGCTGAGGATGTAACAAGAATCGCCTATGGAGGCATCGTCTATCCGATTTCAGTCGACATCGCTCCCCAAAGGAGGGTCGACGTTGCCCTGAGATACATTACGAACTTGTCGCGTCAAGCATCTCACAACAACCCGAAAACGGTTGACGAATGTCTTGCCGACGAGCTGATCCTTGCCGCAGCACGCGACCCGAAGAGCGCCTCAGTCAAGAAGCGTGACGAGATAGAGCGTATCGCGCTGGCGTCTCGCTAACCTACAGTTCTTAGCGAACTTTTCTTGTTCCTAGTCCGCCAATAGTCCGCGGCTAACAACACTCCTCCACCAATGAATACTCCGAGAAGCATCGCCGCCAGATAGCCGTTCACAAAATATTGCAGCCACGGTGCGTTGCTCGAGATCCAATCTTGCTGGTAGGCATTGGATCGATACTCCGCAGAGAGATCATACACGAGCAAGACGATGAGTCCAAACTGCGCGAAGATCACGACGTACTCGCGCTTCACGGCCGCTTCCTCCGGGGGATCAACTGGTCGGGGGAAATCATTCGTATAATAGCTTCGTGAGCACTCTCAACGGCTGAACTTACGGTTGGGAGTCCCATCTTTATAGGCCGCTGGTCGAGCCCGATTACATCTTGTCTACTGTAGAGAAAACTGCTTCTCCCTCATCCTCTCTGAGCTCTGCTATCGAAAGGGCAGGGACCCTTCTGCAGAACGGTGCGATTGATCAGATAGAAGGATACCGAGCGCGCTTCGAGACCCTGGAAGGGATGTATGAGCGGGTCTTCGCCAGCATCATAAAGTCGAACTTTGATCCGAAGTCCGCTCATGAGACCGCGAAGAAGTTTTTTGGATCCGACAAAGTCTCTTTCGCAGCTGTTGACGGAACTGATTATGCTCGTCCTCTCTTCGACCTCGTCGTCTTTTTCGGAGGGTCCTACGCGGCCCGCGGTACGATAAAATACGCCGACAACGGACCACCAACAGTCGAATACGAGGACCACTTTCTCAAAAGCGGCCGAGCGCTATCCAGCTGCGTCCCAGTATACGTGAACGAAGTCCCCGAGATAGATCAGAGCTTCATACAGCCAGGGGAGGTCTCAGAAATCTCACTCACAAGACCCCTCACTGATGAGGCGATTGCAAACAACTCA
>VBAW01000110.1 GCA_005888635.1 Candidatus Bathyarchaeota archaeon
AGGCGTCCGTCCTTAGACTTGTGGAGGTTGACGTATTCGCCATTTACATCTAGAACGATGCAGGGTGCTCCGAGTCCGCTCATGGATAGGAGAAGTAGCTTGGCGAGGTGTGACTTGCCTGTGCCTTTGCGGCCGGTGATGATGTTTAGGCCGCCGTCGAGTCCGCTGGCATCGATTTGGACAGGGTCGCCGTCGTTATGGCCGACCTTGAGTGGCATCTTTCCGCCGTTCATGATTAGGCGGTTGATTGGATAGGCGCGTATGCGGGACGCCGTTCGGGACGGAAGCCATGATGTGGTGGGTGAGAGGTCTTTTTCTCCCGTGATTGTTCCTCTGATCTTGCAGACTGCCAGCCGCGTGTCTTTCAGCGCGTCTACTTCGCTGGAAATGTTGAGAGGATCCATATCCTCCCCGGATAGTTCGCCGTCCGTCATGACGTCTCGGAGGATGTCTTCTAGGATTCCTGGGACGTTGGCGTATTGTAGGTCGATTACTTGGACGAGCAGTCCCTTGGCCAATCCAGGATCTTCTATCAGTAAATAGTCTCCTCGCTGGACGTGCTCGTCGGGAAAGGCGATCAACTGGACCTGATCACCCTCTTTCCGGTAGATTCGCATGGTTAGGCCACGTACCTGCTTGTGCCGAATGGTCCGAAGAGTGATCGTCGTAGACTGGGACGGGATTGTAGCGTGATGTGATGATTGGATGCTACGAATCGTTGGACGGCGAGAATCTCGTTGGCTGTGAAGGTACTGAAAATGTGGGCGATTCTCAGAGTCTCTGGATAACCGTGAAAGATAACATCGATGCCAGCTAGTCGTTCGAGCGCTTGTTGGGCTTCTTCTTGGCTGGATTCTCGATCTATGTCGGTTCTGAAGAGGAATCCATCGCTGGATAGTTTTGCTACGTATACTCTGCCAAGGAATCTTACAGGGTAAGGGGGATACTCACTCTCAACTAGAGAGCTGATGTCGATTAGGTGGGGGCTGTCTTTGTCGTTTGTGAGTCCGAGAATGTTTCT
Organism: Candidatus Bathyarchaeota archaeon; assembly: GCA_005888635.1. GTDB lineage: Archaea > Thermoproteota > Bathyarchaeia > 40CM-2-53-6 > 40CM-2-53-6 > 40CM-2-53-6. The sequence continues at coordinate 1,022 of VBAW01000110.1, forward strand.
TCCTCCGACCGTCAGCTGTGTCGCTTTGGATATGCCGATTACAATGGAGTTATTTTGACGGGCTGTGGCTAGAATCTTGTTTACTCGGGCTGCGGGGTTATCTGGAGTGCCCGCGGTTAGAGATCCGTCGATCAATAGTATTCCGCCGTGTAGCGATTCCGACAGGACTTCCTGGGTCCAGCGTTCAACATGGTTTCGGAGTCGGGTGAGGACCCTCAGGGTCTTCAGTGATAATCCGCCGAAGGCTCGCGACTCATCTTCGCGATACTGGCTTACATCTTCAGAGTTCGGAACGTGAAAAAGTAGGGGCCCCCATCGGGTATAGAGAATCTTGCTCCTTTGTCTCCAAACACCAACTGCACGGATAGCAAAGATCATCCCGGTCTCGGTTTCGCCGATCTTGACGCTCGACGCGTCGCAAGCAACTACTGGGACGAAGTCTTTCGCGGGATTGATAGCGCAGCGTTTCAGTCCTGATGAGTTCATGGAGCCTCCAATTTCGAGTCTCTCTTCAGAATCGGCGTCGTCGACCCCCATTTCCACAAGCGAGACTGGTCGCGGGTTGAATTTTGATCCTTGGAGTGATTGCATTGACCGGGTAGATAGTTCTATGAGGGATTCGGGGATGGCTGGTAGTCCGATGACCTCCGGTATGCTTTTTATTTGCTGAAGAGGCTCAGTAGTCTCTTGGGTGCGGTGGAGCAAGGTTAGATTCCCCCAGTTTCGGGCGGGAAAGCCCCCTTTCCCGTCTGTCCCCACACCCGTTTCCATATCATCCTGATGCAGTCACCGTTTTTTGGGCCGGGGACGATGCGGCTCTGGCGGTGAGGCCCTTTGCAATCTCGTGGGCCTTCCGTATTCCTTGCATGCTGAGCTTGTAGGATCCATCGCTCGTCCTGTCGATGAGTCCGGTTTTTGTCATCATTGCCAGAGTGTTCCGGACTGTCTTGACGGCTTTTCCGATTGCTCGGCTGATGGCTTCGGGGTCCATCTGTACATTTGGACGGGTGCCTACTGCATGGGCCACCCGAGCAGCGAGGAGTACCATGGCGATCGAGTTCTCTGCTGACATTTCGGGCTTCAATAGGACGGCTTCCCCTTCTGGGGTCAGCTGGACAGCGCTCGAAAGATCGTCAACCATAGACGAATAGTCCGGCGAGAAGGTTAGTTTGGAAGCTAGTGAATAGTTTGGTAGGACCTTGGCTGCAAACTGCATCACTTCACGCACGACGGTTTCCAGATCTCCTTCTGCGGTGTGTTTGATGTCTCCCCATTCGATCTGAACCTTGATCTTGGGTTGTTCTGGCATGTTTCTTACCTCTCGGGAAGCTGTACGACTCGGGGCATCAGGTTCTTGATGATGACTCTGGTGCCCATTGTCGTGAGTCGGTAGGAGCCTTTGCCGACTCGTTCCACGAGTTGCTCGTTGCAAAGTTCGCTTAGCCTGCCTGCCACGGTGCCCGTTGAGCGTCCAGTGGTCTTGGTGATCTCGTCTAGTGACAGTGTGTCGCTCTCTTTCTTGCCCATTTGATGCTGTAGACGTGACCCTGCGAGATGGATCATCATGAGTTCCTTGTCTTTCAGTTCCCTCAAGTCCTTCAGAACGACCAAGCCTTCTGGAGAAACTGCGAGCACTCCGCTGCAGCTCTGAAGGAATTCTAGGCTGTCAACCGAGAGCACGAGCTTGGAAACAAGCTCAATGGAAGGGTAGACTTTCGAGAAGTAGGAGAGGAGTTCTCTGAGAACTGTTTCTGGGCTGCCGATGATTCTGTTCTCTACGCCGGAATGCTTTAGGACGACTTCTACGGCCGCCGCGGCTTCCCCAGATTTCGACTTACGTTCGAGGACCTCTAATCCTGACATTATTCTTCCTGCCCGTGCTGTTCGTAGAGTCGAGATATAACGCTTTTCGGTCCCGAAGATGCTAAGACAAGATGTTACTTTCAGAGTTGGGAATGAAAGTGAAAGTATTTCGGCTCAAGATGGAAGTCGGGCTGACCTACAAGGTGTTACTCACAGCCGAACATCGAATCTGCTACGATGCTCTGCGACTCCGGGACCGAACCTTCTTCTATCCCTCGGAGATTCCTTCAACCGCTCTGGCATGGACTATAATGAGCTGAAAATACGGGTCCTGAGCCTCTTCGAAGCTTCGGCCGAATTGGATAGCCAGAGGGTCCGTAATCTCCTCTCGGGCACGAAGATCGAACTATCTGACAAAGCCGTGGAGATGGCCCTTCTACGATACTCGAGGCAAGGTCTACTCGCCAGGACGCGGCGGTCCGGGAGATTCCACTACAGAATGACTGAGAAAGGATTGGCCCGCAGAATCTGGTTGTCCAAGACTAGGTAATTTTCTGGAGCCGCGGT
>VBAW01000111.1 GCA_005888635.1 Candidatus Bathyarchaeota archaeon
TGACACACTTGCGCTCCAAGCGATCCATCTCCTATTCCAAAACCTGAAAGTCTCGACCGAGAATCCTACGGACCTCAAGTCTAGATTGAACTGTCAGCTGGCTGCTTGGATGTCGTTTGCCGGAGTTTTCAGCGTTGGAACAGGATTGAGCCACTCAATAGGAAGGGTAATTGGAGCAACTTGGAATATTCCCCACGGTATCACTTCCTGCATTACACTTTCAGAAGTCATGCGAATGGAAGCGACCCGAAACCCTGAGAGGCTGGCCCTCATCGCAAAGGCCGAAGGTAAGAACATAGAGGGAGTTCCTTCGGAAAAAGTAGCGCTAGAAGCTGCCGATGGAGTGGATGAACTGGTTCGCGGACTCGGGCAGTCGAAGAGACTGAGAGACTACGGGATCAGAAAAGATGACTTACCAAAAATTGCGCGAGACGTTGGTGGTCGCGAATCGGCTGATGCTCTCCGGATTCTGGAGAGAATCTGGTGAGGAAACGTTCGAAGCCTTTATCGATTGGCATTCGAAGAGACCACTTTCAGAACGAGACCGTCTGAGACCATTCAACGATGACACGAATCACTGAACGACTCTTCTACCGAATCGCCAAGCGCTGGATTGCCGGCTACACTCTACAAGACGCCATGGATGCGGCCCGAAATGCGAACGAGAGAAAGATATACGCTATCCTCAACCGTCTTGGAGAACATACTCCTGATCGGAAGCTGATACAGCAATACGTGGAGGAATACCTGAAACTTCTAGAGACGATCCAGACCGAGAACCTTCAAGCCACCATATCGGTCAAACCTTCACAGATAGGGCTGGCAGCCGAGATTCCATTGTACGGAGAAAATCTCCTCAAGATAATAGCGGCGGCCGAGGGGGAAGGACGTTTCGTTTGGATAGACATGGAAAACTCCCCTTACACAAAGTCGACAGTAGAGATCTACCGCGAACTCGTCGGTACGCACAAGGATCTCGGGTTGTGTCTACAGGCAAACATGAAGCGCACAGAAAGTGATCTGCGAGATCTCTTGCCGCGAGGCGGAAAAATACGGCTCGTGAAAGGTGCGTACCCAGAGAATGGGGAGGTTGCTTTCAAACGTCGAAGCGAGCTTAACGCCAACTATCTACGACTAATGCACATCCTGTTTGAACAGAATGGGTTCTTTGCGATTGGCACGCATGATGAGAAAATGATCACTGAAGCCAAGAAGCTTAGCCGTGATCACAAGGCTGATTTCGAGTTCCAACTGTTGAAAGGGATCAGGGATGATCTAAAATCGAGCCTCCTCGCAAACGGATTCAGAGTAAGCGAGTACATTCCATATGGTCCTGAATGGTACAATTACAGCAAAAGGAGGATGAGGGAGAGGAAGAGGAACATCCTGCTCCTCATCAGATCCATAACGGGCTAATCTGACGTAACGCTACAGAAATCTCAGATAGGACTTATCTACAAATTCAGCTGGCTCTCTACGAGAATCTCGGAAATGAGTAGCGCTGAGAAACCTGCTTCAAAGAGTCGGTCCGGATTGGCCCAGGTTGACAGGAGGCTTTTGAGTGATATTCTCGCAATTCTCGTAATTCTGGTCTTCACTATCGCCGCTTTCTGGCGCTATCCGGTCCCGGGGGTTCTTCTCACGGGAAGCTTAGCTCTCACTGTTTTTGTCGCTGCTGATGTTGTACTGTTTCGTAGAGGGTAGGCTTCCTCTCGTAATTTTCGATTGCGCGCGCCTTCGGCGAATGCGCCTCTCCCTTCTCTTCCTTTTCTCCTGTCGAAGAATCTTGCTACGTATCCCGCCCATCAGCTTCCTCACCTCACCTGCATAGCTTCCCTTGGGGCCTTTGATGTGGCGTCCCGCGAAGACGGCGAGAAGGAGGCTCGTCCAGGCGACGACTACAAGGTAGATTGGGCCAGAGCTACTGGACCCTAGCGTGGGTATTGCCAGGAGCAGATCGGCGAAACCAAAAGTTGTTCCGATTCCAACAAATTCTTTTCCAGATCGTAGATGCTTCTGGTAGCATAGCAAGCCGCCGATGAATATCGAGACTCCTCCGAACTGTACGAGGAACGATATGATTCCGGCTAGCACCGCGAATAGTGTGAGGCCGCCACTGGATAACTCGGCGAAGAGATTCGCCCAGCCGTTGGTAGCCTGGGATGGATAGAACTGGGGGATTGCTAGCCGGGTGGCTGTAATCATGACGCCGGCGATCATGGCCAGTACGGTCGAATACCGATTATCGATGTTGACAATGGCCAAGCCTTAAGGTCCCTCGGAATTTTTCGGGATTCCAGCTAAAAGGATAGGGATACCAGAGTCGTCGGCTAATAGAAATCGTGCCATTCGGGGCGACTAGTTAGCAGCTTGAACAGCTGAACCTTCTCAGAATCTAAGATGCCATCGATATTCCTTTCAAGACCCTCAAAGTCTATCACTTCGTAAGCTTTGACCAAGGCCATTTTCGCTCGTGCCCGTTTCATGATGGATAAGCAGATTTCCTCTTCACCCTTCTGATAATGCACGAATGCAGCCGCCGTCAGGATTATACTCTGGATAGCATCCCGTTCAACACCCTTCGCTATGTGCCACGCCTGTTCGAGGGCTTCGTGGCACTCCCAGAACCTTTCCGCATTGAAGAATTCTATCCCTTCAGCTAACGCTTCCTCCTTGCTGACAAGCTTCGGAGCAGTATCGAGAGCCCTCAGGCTGACTATTTCGAACGAGCCCTCTGTGAGGAGCCTCTTCTGCTCCTCCAGCTCCTTCTCGTTATCGGCGAATATGTTGAACTCGACTGCGTGAGTACTTACCCGGAAGTGGCTCGCGCTCTCCCGGGAGCCGAGAATTTTCCGGATACTAGCGGAGACCTGTTGAACATCTCTCGGAGTGTAACTGTCCTTGTTGGCGATTCTGAGAAGGTACCTAGCCGATGCTGTTCGACCGCAGCCTATGCGAATCCTTGCTCTCTTAGAATTCTGATTCTCAGTAGCTCTTCGCCTGTCAATGGAGGGAGGTCCGACGCTTTCATGTTCTCCTCTATCTGTTGTGGGGTCTTCGCGCCAGGTATCACCGTTGACACGTCCTTATGATCGAGTGTGAATCTGATGGAAGCTTGCGCGAGAGTTCTCGTCTTCGATTCGAGAAGTCTGAGCTGTTGAGCCGCTCTTACCAAGCCCACTTGATAGTTACTGGGAAAATTGCTCCGAATATCACCTGATGGGAAAGTCGAGTCGATGGTGAACTTGCCACTGAGGAATCCGTTCGAAAGCGGTTCTCGCGCGATGATCGCAACATTTTGTGCTCTAGCTGCTTGGAAGAGCTGGTTTTTCGCCTCTTGGCGTAGAACGTTGAAGACAACTTGGATGGCTGCCGGTTGTCCATATTTTATGGCTAGAAGTCCCTCCTGCGGATTGTGGATGGAGACGCCGTAGTGTCGGATTCTTCCAGAATCCTTCAGTTTTTCTAGATCTTCGAAGATCTTC
>VBAW01000112.1 GCA_005888635.1 Candidatus Bathyarchaeota archaeon
TTCAAAGACGAGTAGACAGAGAGTTGCAAGAGTTACCAGCAAGTCTCTTCTTCATATTTCCTCGTGGGAGGATTTCGTTCAAGACTTTGCTGCGGTTCGCCTTCGTCTACTCGGACAGTGCCAGATGATTTTATACGAATATCGAGTTCATGTCCAATTTCCACTACTTCCCCTCTCTCATTCTTCTCGTAAGTAATTACGAAGAAGCGGTGGCACTTCTCGCACATCTGAATGGTTGACCGGGTTAGACTGTGAGAGTGCTCTTCATCGGCTGATTCTAACGCACGCCATGACCCCTATCACGAGCTCCTCGGCTCTTGCCGCTCTTTGAAACTGCCTTCAGATGCTCCCCATGCTTGGCGGCGATGCGTGCACTCCAGGTATCGGTTCACCAGAAGGTATGGGTTCGATGCGAGGAATTTCAACTTGGATCGTGCGTTCCTTTTCGAGAGATTTTTTCGTCGTCTCGAGGACTCTGACGACATTGGCTCCGAGTATTCCGTCAGCCCGGTTGGGATAGTTTTCAGCGGACGAGTTGTACTCGATGCATCTGACAAAGTGGAGAATCTCCTCTCTCAGAGTGTTGTTCGGGACGACCATCACGCGTTCCACAGCTCCCTTCCGGTGTAGAACTAGTCTCTGTTCAATGCAGTCCAGCTCCGCAGTGCCATCGCTACCGACTACTGTCACGTCTCGATGCTTCTCCATGTCCAGCCAGCTTAGTTCGATGCCAGCGTCATATCCGCCCGGGTGTTCGGAGTAGATGGATGCCATTTCGTATCCCGCGCTTGTTCTATAGCCTCTACCTTTGCAGGAGATCTTCTTGGGCCAAGTTTCGAGGAGATTATTGCATATGTCGAAGGGATGTGGTCCTAGGTCGGTGATTACTTCTCTGTTATTCTGGATAGCCATGAAGCCTGTCCATTTGAGGCGGAGGTAGTAGATGTCTCCCAGTACTCCACTAGCCATTAGTCGTTGTAGTCCTCTGACGCCGTTGTTGAATCTGTGAACGTGACCGGTGCAGAGGACACTTCCATGTTCTCTGGCGAGTCTAACGAGTTCGTAGGCCTCTTTCGACTTCATAGCCAGAGGCTTCTCAACCAGAACGTGTTTTCCCTGTCTGAGAAATTCGGAGGCTATTCCAAAATGTGTCTGGTTCGGGGAGCATAGATGGACTGCAGACACTTTGGGGTCTGAGAGTAGTTCGCGATAGTCTAACCGATAGTTTAGGGGGCCGAATTCTTTTCTACACTGTTCGAGTGCAGTCGGTGAACTGTCAGCTACAGAATAGAGGTTTATCGCGTCTCCTGTCCGTGCTATGTCAAGAATCTGGGCTATGACCTTCTTTCCCCAGTAGCCCGCGCCTATGACTGCGATGTTGAGCCTGCTCATGATGAAGAACACTAGATGCAGCTTTTCATATAACCGACACGTCTACAATCGATCAGAGTGCACCACTAATCGGGAATTCTAACACACTGCAAGGCGAATGAGTTAACGAAGCATACAAATGGGTACATCTGCCCCACACGATTCAAGTAGCGCTTGCGTCAATCCTCGCAGGACTGCGTTATGATCGCGTCGGAGCCCTCCAGTCAACTCGCACGGTGGCGATGACACCCAGCCCGATGATGATAAGAGCTTCGAGTTTCTTAGCGCTATTTCTCCTAGCGCTGGCTGTCCTCGCAACAATCCCCGACCGGGTCCATTCTGTTTCACAATCGCCGATACTCCTTGGTTGGGGTGGTTCACGGCTAGTCGAAAATACTCTGTACAGCAATACAACGGTCCCAAGCATCGTCTTTCCTTTCGAAAACGCAAGTGACCAGGAAGTTCTTGCACGCAGGATCGTAGAGATGGGCCTTAACACGATCAGAATCAGCTTCGCGCCCTACTGCACTGATCCCAACGGATTCATGAGTCCTTACAACTCTACCAGGTTAGAGAGAGCGATCAGAATCGGAGAGACCCTTGGGATGTGGATCATCGTCGACTATCATGGCTATGAGGATGTGTCGAATAGTACGGTTGGTGGGTGCTGGCTGAGCTTCTGGAGAACGGTCTTGACGGATTTCAGTTCCAGTTATGGAAGGATAATTTGGGAACCACTAAACGAGCCGATGAATCTCAATGGAAACGCGACACTTCTCGGGCACTATTATCAGGGTTGGATAGACCAGGCAAGAACTATGGGAGACACACACTGGATGGTCGTCCAGAACTTGTGCAGTTTTGGATGCAATCTCTGTCCTAGCGGCAACGGAGACTGTCCAGCCGCTATAAACGGCTATCCCAGAGTGACAGATCCGCTGGGCCGTGTCTTCATCAGCCTTCACACTTACATGTCGTACAATGTCTACTACAATTCTTGGAACAATACTGCAGCTGAAGACGTCGCCCGGAGCTACTACCACACGATCCTCAACGGAACCAGCCTGACAGGTTTTCCAGCCTTGAATACAGAAGGAGGCCCCGGCCCCACTCAAAGGACCTTCAGCAATGGGACCGCCATCAATTGCCCAGACCTTGTAGCCAATGGAGCATCTGGTTATTGCGAGACCAATATTCATTTCATCAAGACATTAACCGAGCTCTTTGACGCACATACACCTCAGAGAATCAACTGGGTCTGGTGGCCTGCTGGAGACTGGTCGGATACTCCAGGAACAGCACTCTTCGGCGCGATTGCTCCCAACGCCTGGGGCACTCTCATCACCTGGCAACCTCTTCCAGTACACAGCCTCTCAATCTCCAGTACGGGTGGAGGAACGAGCTTTCCCGACGCGGGAAACTACACTTACACTTCGGGTACCATCGTGAACGTCTCAGCGATCCCCGAGGACGGCTACAAGCTCAGTGAGTGGCAGGATAATGCCACAAGTCTTCCGGCAACGGATAATCTGGAACTGTCGATGAGCACGGACCAGAACGTAGTCGCCATCTTCTCTCCAATCCAACACGATGTTGCTGTTGAGAACGTATCCCTAGCGGATAGGATCGTCACGCCCGGACGCTCTACTACGATGGTTGTGACTGTCAGGAATCTAGGGGATGTATCAGAAACCTTCAATGTTACATTCTACTGCGACAATGCCAGCGTAGCATCACAGGTTGTGCAGAATCTTGGAGTCAGAAATTCCCTCACCGTATCGTTCGTTTGGGACACGACAGGCCTCCGACCCGGCACATATCTGCTCGACGTGGTTGCCAGTCCCGTACCGGGGGAGACCGATCTTGCAAATAACAACCTTACTCTCGCAGTTAACCTCCCTTCACACTCAGGCACTAACAATCCAACTGCCTCAACTACTTCCTTAGGTTCAGCTCTCTATGTGGGAATGGCCGGGTTTGTCGCCCTCACGCTTGGGGCGACTCTGGTTCGTAGACGGCTCAGATAGAGTGAGAATAGTATCTGGAATCCTGGCTTAACCGTCTGCGTGATCCGACTGTTGATTAGCCCGGCATGGTGTCCGCGGGGTCGGTCTCCACCGAGCAAGCACAGCATCGTAGGAGGCAGAGTGAACAATGGCCACAGATTACCTCAGTAGA
>VBAW01000113.1 GCA_005888635.1 Candidatus Bathyarchaeota archaeon
CGAGAGAGAAGTCATCCCCACAGCCGTCGCAGCCGCTTAGGCAGAAGAAGGTCGGACACTTGAATGCGACTCGTTCGAGACCTCTCCTAATCAGTCTAACAATCCTAGTCGCAATCATCGCTCTCGGCGAACTCTTCGCGCTCCTCATGGATTACCAGAACAACAGCTACCTTCAACAGTACGTCTCGAACAACATGCCTCTAATCTTCGAACAGATTATCGGGCTCGCTCTCCTAGGTTCTGGAAGCGCATTCCTAGCCTACAAGGCTTCCACTGCAAGGCCTAGCGGAAAACTGGAACGAGCATCTCGTCGAATCCGCGGTCTCTCTCCGATAATCGCTGTAATCATCGCGCTGGTCCTCTGGTTCGCCGTCTTCAGTCCGATCTTCGGAGGCTCCCTGACGAGCCTAGAAGTCTACAGCGTGATAGTTCTCTTCCTGATCTCTATCGGCATGATGGCTAGGGATAGAATCACTGTCCGCATGAGCATCAGAAACTTCACCCGCAGAAAGACCAACATGGCGATCGTCATTGCGGGACTCATGATCGGCACGGCCATGATATCCGGATCACTAGTCACCGGAGACACGCTCACCAATCTCTTCACGCGAGGCGCCTACAATGGCTACGGTTACGCCGACGAAGTAGTGTACACCCTGAGTGGGCCAGGAGGATACCAATTCTTCAACATCAGCGTAGCCCATAGCCTCTACCAGAGCCTCTCGAGCAGCTCAAGCGCAGGTCCGGTGCTTCTGGGAGTAACGCCTGAGATACTCATCGCAGTCCCATTAGTGAATGATACTACTAAGAGCGTCGGTCAAGCGGGCGCGACGCTGATAGGGACGTACGACAACGCGTCCCAGATCCTTGGCGACTTTCATGCGAGTGATGGCTCAGTAATCCCGTCGAGCCTCAAGGATACCGAAGCAATCGTGAACGACAGAGCGGCACGGGACCTCAACGCCACCGTTGGAGACCAGCTGACGATCTTCTCTCCCTTCAGTTCGACATTTTTCGTGTCAGTGAAACTTGTTGGAATCGCAGTTTCAGATGCTCGAGGTGCATTCTCGGAAAACGACAATATCTTCGTCACTATGAGCACAGCTCAAACTCTGACATTCCATCCTGGATCCGCAAACTACATTGCCATAACGAATGTCGGGGGGCTTCGCAATTCCATTCAGTACACTTCAACCGTCGGTTTGGCCGCTAATCAGACCCTCAACAGCCTTCAAGAGCCCGCCCCGAATTTCGCCTGTAAGACCAGCCCGAATATCCCAGGAAATTCGACAATAATCCTTTGCGCTTATGGATCGAAAATGGTTGCGGTCAACAGCGCCACAGCGGGAGCTCAAAGCCTCTCCAACCTATTCTCCGTCCTTAGCACAATTACGATTCTAGCCGGTGTAGTGCTGATCATAAACATGTTCATCATGCTAGCGGAAGAACGAAAGTCAGAGATGGGAATGGCTCGCGCGGTAGGCATGAAGAGAAGCCAACTAACAAAACTGTTCCTCTTCGAGGGCACCCTATACGCTGCCGGCGCATCCTTGGTCGGACTCTTCGTCGGAATCGGGATTGCGTACGGGATACTCTATGGTTTCGGAAACATCATCAGTGGTTTCTTCCCGGTAAGCCTAGCTCAAGTGCTCGACAGCTTCACTTTTACCCCGGCCAGTCTCTTCACCGCTTTCGCAGAAGGGCTCTTTATCACGTATCTTACGATCCTTCTGACCTCCTGGCGGGTCAGTAAGCTCAACATCATACGGGCAGTCAGAGACATACCTGAGCCTCCCAAAGGGGTCAGGACCTACACTGTCCTCTCAGTCCTAGGCGTTGTTCTCGCAATAGTTGGAGTGCTGCTGTTTGAAGGATCCTTTGCAGCCAAGTCTGCAATAGAAGCGCTGGTTGGTCCGAGTCTGGTGATCTTTGGTGCCGGACTAATACTCTCCAGGTTTCTACTGAACCGTTACGCGTTCACTCTAACGGGTATAGCTCTCCTGGTTCAGTGGGGCGTCCCGAGCTTCTCCTTCAACAGTAGCATTATTCAGAACTATACTTTTGGCCCCGAAGTCCTTATCGTAGGCGGAATGATCATGGTCATGGGGGCCATTCTCCTCGCTCTTTACAACACAGATGTGATTCTCAAGATCTTGCACCTCTTTTATCGAGGCAGAAAGAGGCTCACCGTGATCTTCAAGACAGCACTCTCCTATCCCGCAAGCAAAAGGTTCAGAACTGGCGCGACGGTCGCCATGTTCGCACTCGTTCTACTCTCCGTCACCGTAATTGCGTTCCTCACCGCAGAGCAAAGCGCGGCTCTAAACACGGTAGTGAAACAGGATTCAGGTGGCTACGATATCGTAACCCGGACCACATTGCCAGTGTCCGACCTCGCAACTCGAATCGCGGGAGACTCAGCACTTTCAGGGAAGGTAGCCGCGGTGATCCCGTTCAACACCACGGCATTAGTCGTCAGGGACACGACGTCAAGAACAGATTTTGGACTGACGCCTATAGTAGGAGGTGATCCCAACGCGCCTCCACAGAGCAACTTCTTCACCGGTAACACATTCAACATGGTGACTCTGGCTAGCGGCTACAAGACCGCGTCAGAAGTCTGGAATTCTGTTACAAGTGACTCCTCCAACATCGTATGGTCCTTCGGATCTGTAAACTCAAACGGGCCTCCCACAAGTTCCCCAGCCCCCTCAGCCGGGGACGTCTTGCAGCTTTACTTCAACCCAGGAAACAATACCATAATCTCCAAGACTGTTACTGTCTCCGGCCTATTGAACGGCGTCTTCTTCAACGGAATCGTAGGCACGAGCAAGCTTCTCAACTCCTTCGGAGTCGGAACAGGAGAACTGGGATTCGTCAAGGTCTCAAGCGGAGTAGACCCGACCGCAGTCTCAAACATCCTGAAGAAAGACTTCGCCCGCATAGGCATGCAGACCATCGCAATAGCCGCGATCATCAGCACCTTCATACAAATCGGCAATTCCTTCCTAGGAATCTTCGAAGCATTCCTAGCCCTAGGACTGGTCGTAGGAATTGCTGGACTGGGAATAATCTCGATACGATCCGTAGTGGAGAGGAGGAAGGAGATAGGAGTACTCCGAGCCATAGGCTACAGGAAGAATATGATACTCTCCGCATTCCTGCTCGAAAACAGCTACGTGGCGCTTCTCGGAATACTGATCGGAATAGTCCTCGGAATAGACCTAGGCTACGCCATAGCCACAAGCCCAGGTTCTGGACTAACCTTCGTCATACCGTGGATATCGCTGCTTGAAATCATCGCTTTCAGTTACGGACTTGCTGTTCTCACAACCCTAAGCTCCAGCAGACGGGCGGCTAGCATTCCACCCGCTGAGGCCCTGAGATACAGCGAATAAACACGAGCCTTAAGTCAACAAGTCAACATCTCGGAAAAGAGTCCCTTGTCTAGCGAGCTTCAGCTCATTCATTCCAAAATCTTAGAGTGCACGAAATGTGAACTTCACAAGAGTCGTACAAAGGCGGTTCCTGGGGAGGGCCCCCGCGATGCAAGAATCAT
>VBAW01000095.1 GCA_005888635.1 Candidatus Bathyarchaeota archaeon
TCCGGCATGATATGTACGTTCTGAGGCAGATGAGCCGACTTTCCCTCAGTCTGGCGGGAGCGCTGCACAAGCAGGGCGCGGTCATCGTGAATCCCTACCCCGCAACCGCGGCGCTGCGTGACAGAGTGATCAAGTCCCGAGTCCTCCAGCTCGCAGGCGTGCCGACGCCCACCACCTATGTGGCCTCGACCCCCAGCCAACTCGCTCCACTGCTCGAGGAAGGCCCGCTCGTGATCAAGCCCTACCAGGAAGGAGGCCAAGTCAAAATCGTCCGAACTCCCGCCGAACTCGCCCAGGTGGAGCTGGGTCGCGACCCCGTCTTCGCCCAGCGTTACCATCCCCCCCAAGGCCGTGATTGCAAGATCTACGTGATCGGCGAGCAGATCTTCGGGGTCAAGAAGGTGTTTCCACGCCGGACCGAGGAAGAGAAACTGGGTGAGCCCTTCACACTCACGCCGGAGCTCAGCGATATCGCCCGGCGATGCGGCCGGGCGTTCGAGATCGACCTTTATGGCGTGGACGTGATCGAGAGCGACGGGAAGGCGTACGTCGTAGACATGGACAGTATCCCCGGGTACAAGGGCGTCCCGGATGCGCCCCTTCTCCTGGCGCGTTACTTTTACGACGCGGCGGAGCGCGCTGTCGAAGGAAGGCCCCCATCGAGCGGGAGCAGAAGGGATTCGGGCTAATTTCACTGACGAGGAAGGTGGCATTACGCACATCAACCGAAGCACCATCTACAACGAAGTCACGAGCAGCTAGCCACACCGTCCACGATCACGGCTGGCAGCCCATCTGCGGCGACTGAGCTTTACAGCTTCAGAGACGTAGAAGGCGGGTGCAGGGATATCGACCGACAATCCCTTCGCATTCGTGACCGATCTGTAATCTGCACTCATGCAGGTTGGGATTACGAAAGGTAAGGACAGACATCATAGACACGGCCGAAAATCTGTTGTCCAAATTGATCTTCCACTATGTTAAGCGGGTCGAGTCGAGGATCTATGGTCGACCCGGTGCGGCCTAGACGCAGTACCGTTGGAAAGAAGATTGAATGGTTCCCGATGACGGCCTCGCAACGCTGGGTATGAGAGTGACCCAAAAATCAAAATCTTCTGATCTCCTCCAAGCATTCACCAAGCCACTGCCCATAGAGTCGCAAACGCGACATATCCACCTTCGATTTGGCCTTTGCTGGGCTGGATTCGAGAGGAATCGGTGATTTCCCGAAAGAGAATTCCCATGCGAAAGCTGATATTACCCTGAATATTTTGCCGACAGTCTCAAACCTCTTCATTGTTTCCATGCTTGGAAGCGTCCAAAGTTTCCGCGCGACCGACCAGTAGGTGTAGATATCCGGCTCGCTGGAACGGGACACTCCGTGGCTGAATCTTCCCAGTATATCAACAGGCGGTACGCCCCTGCCAGCCTCCGCCCAGTCAAATGCGACAAGGATAGGTACCCCTCTATCATGTGCCGCAGCTCGGATCCTGATGTTGCGTTCCTTAAAGTCTCCATGAACCAGACTTAGGGGTAGCTTGTCGCAGAACTCTAGCAACTTGCCCCATTGCCCCTCAAGGCGATCAAAGTCCGAGACAATCATCTGTAGGGAGGCCAAGTCCTCCAGTTCGAGTTCAAGGTTGAGGCTCCTCTCTATCCATTGACGCGCAAATCGTAAAGCTTCCAAGTAATGCCCCGGGCCTCGTTCAGGTAATCTGGAAAGCATATCGATGTGGGAAGCTGAGGATGTGTGCAGATTCCCGAGCCAACGTCCGGCCGCGATGCGGTGCGCTTTCAAACGTGAGGTATATGCGCGACCGTTTGCGTCCTCAATGAACAACCATTCATAATTGGGGTCATCGTCTTCGGTTGACCCATAGTACCTTAATGAGGTCACTGACAGAGAAGGTAGTATCTCTGCGTAGATTATACGCTCCACCCCTATGTAGTGCCGGAAGGAGCGCTTTGCGATTACGTTCTCCATCTCCGTTCCTGAGCCAGACAGGCGGCAGACCATTGTCTTTCTTTTTGTCTGTTTGAGCACTTCAATCTTCGTGGGGGCGGCTTGGCTGCCGTGGACTCGAGCCCATGCTCTGAAAGCTGGGTGCTCTGCTATGTGATCGCTACGTATCGCTTTTGGCTCAGTCATCCGAATCGAAGGTTCCAGCGGGAGGTTGAGGCTAATCTACTTTCTTCGCCTCCGCTTCGAAGACGTAGGGTAATGTAGTCCGAGGCCGAGAGTGGTTTCTATGGCAATCTCGAATGTGTAGCGATTGATGTGTTCTGTCACCGGGCGGAGGCGGATCTCTCTAGGGCTTGAGGACCACTCTGCGTGGCACACCAGATCGAGCTCTGCGCCGAATTCTTCCTTGTCGAAGACTGCTTTCACCGAGAGTCGATCTCTTCCATAATGGTTTCCCGATCATAGTGTGCCAGTCGCTTTCGGTCTTGACAGAGATCTCAAAGGTACAACGATTTTTGTGCGCCTTGAGTGGCTGGACACGCACTCGGAAATGCGTCCATGCTGAGATTGGATGGTTATCGATGGAGCGGTCGCTTGACGATCAGAACCGAGCAATTGCATTTGTGTGCAGCCTTCTCCGAGACACTTCCCAGCATGGTCGCGGCCAGTCGCCCACGTCCTCTAGAAGGAATCTTAGAGAGTACCAGGGGTTGGAAACGATTGGAATCCATTTCGTTTCCGAGCTGAGCGAAGCACCCTGTCTCGAAACGGGACGAAAGAGACCAGCTGTTGAAAGCGCTGGGCTCGATTGCTTGAGATAAGTGAATTAACAAATGTTAAGAAAGTAACTATTTCTCAACTGCACGTCAGAACGTGAACGCGTGAATGTCGAATACTGTAGATTTGAGGACGAAGTTGGTAGCTGAACTTGTCGGAACGTTTCTTTTCGTCTTCGTCGGGGCAGGTTCTGCCGTGGCTACTCAATTTCTCGGCCTTTCAGATCCTGGGACGTCACTGTTGATAGCCGCTCTTGCCAACGGGCTAGGCCTCGCGATAGGAATCTCAGTAACGATGGGAGTCTCGGGCGGAGTTCTCAACCCTGCAGTCACCATTGGACTGCTGTTGGGAAAGAAGTTGCCGGGAAAGAATGTGATTCCATACATCATCAGCCAGCTTATCGGCGCTACACTTGCAGTGGTCCTTCTGATGGCCTCCTCTCCTTCTTCGGCCGGAGAACCCGTGCACTGGGGAACTCCAACCCTGTCTAACGCTATCTCGGTTAGTCAAGGAATACTGTTCGAGCTCGTTATGACGTTCTTGCTTGTTCTAGCAGTGTATGGCACGATAGTAGACAAGCGTTCACCGAAGATTGGGGGTTTTGGAGTAGGTCTGATTGTAGTGGCGGATGTTTTGACCGGAGGTCCCTTCACGGGTGCTGCGATGAATCCTGCTAGAGCGATGGGGCCGATGATAGCCGGGTTGTTCTTCCCAGTTTACTGGTACATTTACTGGATAGGACCGGTTATTGGTGCAGCGATAGCAGGGCTGGTGTATAGTCGAATCATAGAGGATTCTGGATCTTGATCGTAGAAGTATTTCGACTATTCCCAATCCGAGTTTAGGACTCGTCTGTTTCAGGAAAGCGGACGGAGCAGCGGAC
>VBAW01000005.1 GCA_005888635.1 Candidatus Bathyarchaeota archaeon
GTAAAGCCTACTATGCGGCCGACGACGCCTACGGACGTGTGGGGAGAAAGGCCCACGACGAGGCGGCCTATCAGATCCTCACTCTTCGACGCATTATAGAACCTCTCGAGGCCATAGTAAGAGGAGAGAAGGTCATCTAGAAATTTGGAGGCCTTTAGCAGATATTGCGCGCATGTCTCTGGGACCACGAGATCTTGGACTTCGAGTGCGCAGAGCTGGCTCGGGGATTCGAGCGGTTTGTCTTCCATGTCCTTCTCGTAACCCAACAGGTGAGCCTTCTCGATCGAGAGACCTACCTCGCTCGGCCGAAACTGTGTCAGGATCGCATTAGTCGCGTCGAACCGGATAGTCCCGTCTTTGAAGACCGACACTTCCCTCCCAGCTCTCAACAACCCCTTCTCAAGAGGCTCCGGCGTCTTGGTCTTGTTCAGCAAGCCTTTCGTTCCCTTGATTATCTCGGGTGATTTCGCTAGTCCAACGCGTTTTACAGCCGCTTCCAATATCTGCTTGAGATCCAATGGTTTGTTCTTGTAAGAGACAGTCTCCACGTTGCAATTCTTGCAGACTCCGAGCCCAGGCAAGCCGCACTTTGGACAAGACCGGTGTTCTACTGTCAGACTCCCACATGTAGGGCATCTGATGCGAGGCTCCCAGGCGTCGCAGCTGGGACAGACTCTGTCTACAACATCCAGGCTGACGGCAAGTTTCCGAGACGCCTCCACGATATCACGGCGCATTCCTCCGAACTGACCAGTTGGGAAGAGGCAGTGAACCTTTGGCGTCATGACTCGCTCTTTGGCCTTCTCAGGTCGGCCCATACGGGCTCCCACGTAATTCGGAGCCTTACTCTTCACAGGGAATCCAGCGAGAATGCTAAGACGCTCTAGAGTGCTAGACCCGTCCTCCAGCTGTCGGCTCTCGGGCTTGAGAATTGCCCGCAGAATGAGGGTCTCGTCCTCCCTGATCTCCGCAGAGTCTCCTCGGATCCTGTGGGGAAGACAAAGCCTCTCCAAGAGAGACTTGAGCATTGCATCGTTAGGAATTAGAATAGTCTCCTCAGATGGTTTTGAGAACTCGAGAATTCTCTCCCGTAAGTATTGCAGCTCATTGGGTTTGATTGCATCCCAGAAGTGAGTGTAGAGGGGATGTAGGGGAACATTGAGGCTCCGGGATATTTCCAACGCCTCTCTCGCGGAGGGTTTTGTTGCTAGCGGAGTTGTGGCTAGACTGTGAAGGCCTTCTTTAGTAATCGAGAGCGACGGAACCCCAGTATCAGCTTCGAACGTTTTCATCTTCTCAGCGAGAAGCTGGCTCCACCACTCCTCAACGAAGCCCGAAGGGACGAGTGTGCGGTTGTTTTCTAGAAACTCGCCGTAACCAACTATGAGGTCGCCGAGAAAGAGGATTCTCTCAATCCGATCCTTGACGGCTCGGGCCTCACTCGGGTTATCGATCCTTACGACCGAACCATCCATCATCCTAACTACCGGTGGTTCGATCGAATCCACGGCCGTAACTATCCCCGCCTTGCCAGGACGCTCAGTTCTCATCTGAACTCCTACAGCCAAGAATCCTCCAAGAATCTCCATCGTCGCTGGATGGACCCCGACAGACGCTAGACCCGTGTTTCTCGCTCGGCCATACCTTACTCGAAATCCGCCTTGAGCGCCTGGAAATGCGAAGATGGGTCTACCCCCAACCACATCCTCCATGAACATGAACTCTTTCGCCTCTTCACCCTCAGCTGAGGTCGTCTTCAAGGGGCGTAGCCAATCCCAGCCCTCGAGGCTGAGCCTCTCTACAATACGGAGAACCTTCTGAGAACGGCCTAGGAGACCGTCATTTATGACTCGTAAGGCTCCGCCACGAACCCTGTTGGTCTCGATTCTGGGAATGTTCCGGTTTACAGCTACCTCCACAGGATCTGTTTCGACGCCGTTCGGCTCGACGGGGAGTCTGAGCATCGCATCGTGCAACACAGTATCAGAATTACGATACTGGAACCTGGCAACGGCCCGCTCGTAGATACGCAGCTCCTCGACAAAGCGGCGAGCTTCACTCTCAGTTGCCTTGTAGGGCTGGAGGTTTAGCCTTCGACGAACATGATCTCCAACAATCATGGTCATGCCCATCTCAGTGCCTCCTGCGGATCGCATTGGTCCGGCAAAATAGATGGCTAGATGTCTCGAGCGGTCATCGTTTCTCCGAATCCTGACATCATAAATTCCCTGTATTGGGGCGACAGTCACCGCTTCATCCAGAACAGCCAGAGCGGTGCGAACTGCCTGCTCTGCTCCTTGTTCTTCCTCAAAGCTTCCGAAGCGGCCGAGTACAATTTCTTCGCTGACCTTGAGTGCTGTCTCTTCTCGTGAGATGATTTTTACAAGCTCCCTAATTCGTTCAGCAATACCGGCGGGACCGACGGCCTTCTCGACCCTCTCAGCAAGGTCGTACGTGGTCTGGGACTCAACTTTCGCCGACGGGTCTAGGCCTTTTGATCTGGCCAAGCTGGCGAGCGAGTATTGACGGTTATACTCATCATGCAACCTTCTGGCGTAAGGATTGCCGAGTCGATTCTCCAAAGGATCCAAGAGCGTCGAGTCTCCGTTGCTTTCACGCGTATGTAATATGCTATTGTGGATCTGTTGTGAGTATAGATGAGAACGTTAGAATAGTGAAACTAATCAAACATAGAATGCTCTCGTGATGGCGCTTGACACCGTGCCGGGGTCCGGGGCGTTCGAACTATTGCGTACTAGTAGGCATGGTTCTGGCTTGGCCACAATTGGGACAGAACTTCGACTGAGGCTGCAGGATTGATCCACAATGGGAACAGGATACCGTCATAGGTCCTGTAGAGATCGGAGTCCTCACTGTCACGCTTTTGACAATACCTCCCACAAGTCTTGAGTTTACTATTAGGCCCGCAACCGAAACCACCACTGCGGCTAGAAAGACATAGAATCCGCTCTGGAATCCCCAGGCAACGCTAAGTCCAGCGACTCTAGAAACCGACTCAACCCCGACTGGACCAGAAACGCAGAATGGAGAGAGACAGTAGTTCATTGTTACGTAGTTTATCGCCACAGCGTAAACGACCGGTGCAAGAGCTGAGAGAACTAGTCCTCCCAGGAGATAACGTCTGAGAAGGGTAAGGCTACCCACAACAACCAGAGCTGTAGCGACGAGCACTAGGACCAAGACAGAGACACTGGAAATAGTAAAGTTCCAAGAGACCATGGCCCCGCCGGGAACCTGTGTGTTGAATCGGGGTGGATTCCAGATAGTCCAACGATGCGCCTGGTTGATGCTAATGCCTGAGACGTCGAATCCCCACCATGGTAGGAATGCGCCGATCAAAGAAATCGCCGCAGCCAAGATGGAGACAGGATTGATTCTCCACGGAATCGTGCTCAAGCTATTCATTCAGAGTAACAATCCTGAGCTTTAACTCTGGCTATCCCAGCCGCGTTTGTCGTCCTTCAGCCGGCTTCAAGTCCGATAAGCGAGCACCAACCAGCCTGATCCTGCGCCGATCCTTTTCGAATTCTCGAAAAAGAGATCCGACATATTCGCGAATTACATCTTGGTCATCAACATATCCCGTGTGAGTCTTTTCACGAGTGAAAGTCTGAAACCCCTCAAAGCGGACCTTGATACCCACGGTCCGGAAGAGCAGTCTCTCCCCAAGGAGACGCTCATGTACTTCCAAGACAAGAGACTCAAGGGCTTCCTTGACGACGCCCTTGTTCTGGATGTCCCGCTCAAAGGTCTGTTCTACACTGATAGATTTGCGAAGAGGTCGCTCTTCCACGGGCGTCTCTTCGATACCATTAGCGATTCCCCAGAGCCACACCCCACCTTTTCCGAACCAGTCTGTGATCTTCTTCGCAGGTATCTGACTTAGTTGCCCGATTGTTTCGACTCCATGCTCTTGTAGAAATTCTGTCGTCTTCTTTCCGACACCACTGATCTTGTTGACAGACAACGGTTCAAGGAATGTTTTCACATCGTCAGGCCTAACCGTCGTTAGTCCGTCGGGCTTGTTCATGTCCGAGGCCATCTTTGCGATTGACTTGTTAGGGGCGATGCCTACGCTTACTGTGAGGCCTTCAGCACTCTTGAGTTCAGTCTTCACCCGTCGTGCAAGCTTGATTGCCTCATCGAAACTAGCACATCTGTCGCCAACGTCGAGGTAGACTTCGTCGATGCTTGTCTGCTCGAACCTGTCAGCGAACTTGCGTAGTAGACTCATGACTCTGTCAGAGGTCTCAGCATAGAATTCAAAGTCAGGCCTAACGTAGATGCCTTGGGGACAGAGCTTGTATGCCTGAGAGATCGGCATTCCCGAGCGAACGCCGAACTTCCGTGCCTCGTACGAGCATGACATTACCACTCCGCGTCCGTGACCTCCTTTCGGATCTGCCCCAACGATGAGGGGCTTCCCAGCAAGCGAAGGGTTTCGCTTTATCTCGCAAGACGGGTAGAAAGCGTCTAGGTCACAGTGGAGGATTATCCTTGGACCGAGACTTGGAGGCATCTTGGTACTCAAAATGACGGTGGCCCAGTGAGCTTTTTCAGTTACGTTGGAAGGAAATTGATTCTCGATTTCACTTGGTCCGAACCGGTAACGTTCCGGCTACGTCAGAGTTCCTATATTACAGGCGAATTGGAGAATACGATTCCCTGCTGAGTTATCTGATAGAAGTAGCCGCGAGACATGATCGGATTCCGGCCTATTCGCAAGACCTTCATTGTCCCTCCTTTCAACAGTATCTCACCGGTCCGCTTCTTCATCTCAATAACGCCATCCGCTAGATTGGCAGTCGCATTCTCAAGTGACTCGTCCACTACCTCAGTGTGAAGGATCGCAATTGTTACCGCCCGGGCAATTCTCGTCGCAAATCGCATGACCTGAACATACTGGAAGACTTTTCGAGCCTCGGTGAGAAGGAAGAAGGGCGTAATGGAATCCATCACAATGATCTTAGGACCCATTCCAGGTTTCAGCGCGAAGCTTCTGCCGTAGCTTAGAAGGTCCTGAAACTTCAGCGTCTCCTCGAGGATCTCGGAGGGATCCATCTTTGGCAGAGACTCGGCCAATTTCTGGGCCCCGAGAGAGAACATGTCCACAAACTCTAGGCGACCTTCCTGCTCGATCTTGTCGACGGCGATATGGTGATCTTCTAACCCGAGCTTTACGATGTCGGCCGGATCATCAATGCAATAGTAGAGAAGGCTGCATCCTTGGCGGATGAAGTTCGTGACGAGTTCCCTGACGAGCGAGGATTTGCCGCTACCGATTGGTCCCATCAAAGCGATCGCGGAGGGCCGAGGAAAGCCGCCTCCGGTGACTTTGTCGAGGATTGGAATACCGGTCGGCTGGAGAGCCTCGACTCTGTGATCCTCTGCCGACCTCTTCAAAGACGCCCGTACTCTGAAGAGACAGGCTCGGGCTCTTCTTCGAAAGGCGGCTTGTAACCAGAATCAGTCTCTGCAAGTGACACTTGACCGGAGCATTACCCCACCCTTGCAAATCCGAGGACTTTGGCCTGATTCGGATCAGCTTTTATTAGATCCCCGAGGCACGCGTCCGTTCCCCCATGATAATACTAGGCGGCTCCGCCTCAAGTGATTTGGCCGAGAAGGTTGCAAAAGAAGTTGGCGAGAATGTTGGCCGTCTAGAGATCAAGAGGTTTCCTGACGGTGACAAATACGTAAGAATACTCGATGATGTGAAGGGTCAAGATGTGGCCGTAATCCAGTCGCTGTACCATAAACCCGACCAGCATATCTATGCGGACCTGCATATCTTCGAACTCCTAATGATTGTCGACACATTGCGCGACTTGGGAGCGAAAACCATTACAGTGGTGGCTCCGTATCTGGCCTACGCTCGGCAGGATTCTCGTTTCTATCCTGGAGAGGCACTCAGTTCTCAAGTTATCGCCCGTCTCCTAGAGGATGTGGGTACCACCAAATTCCTGACTGTGGATTGCCACCTTCATCGACTTGGCGACGTAGCGAAGATCTTCAAGATACCTGCCCAGAACCTTTCAGCCATGCCTCTCTTGGGAAAATATGCCTTGAAAACCATACATCCGAAGAAGCCATTCGTCATAGGCCCAGACGAGGAGGCCGAGCAATGGGCTGCTACCGTCGCCAAGGAGCTGGATGCCGAACATACAGTCTTCCAAAAGAAACGGGTACGTAAGGAGGGTGCTACGGAAAGTAAAGTCGAGATAACCGCAACCGAAGTGGATTTGAAAGGGCGCGATGCAGTATTTGCTGACGACATAATTAGCACGGGGGATACTTTAGCAAAGGCCACAAGAATTTGCAAAAAAATGGGAGCCAGAAGAATCTATGCCTTGTGCACACACCCCGTGCTAGCGGACGGAGCCCTCATGCGGGTCAAGAGCGCAGGCATCCAGAAAGTAATTGGAACCGACACAATACCAAGCATCGTAAGTCAAGTCTCAGTGGCCCCGGTGATCGCTGCAGCACTCAAGAGCTAGGACCAACCCTCTCAATCTTGATTAACTAATCGTCATCGCTCCCTACTCGCGAGTACAATTGTCCCCCGATCTAGCAGTCACAGGAGCGCTAAATTGGGACATCAACCTCTTTGTCAAACATTTACCTCTGTCCGGACAGGAAGTCGTAGTCGAGAAGATCGATAGGGTCCCGGGGGGCAAAGGGGGCAATGTATCCGTAGCGGCCTCCAGAATACTTGGAGCCGGCCACGTTGCCTTGCTCGCCTGCGTCGGACGAGACGACGTAGGCAAGAAGCAAATCGCTATCTTGAAACAAGAAGGCGTCGATACAACTGCGGTACAATCACTAGATCGGCTTGAATCCGGCCAAGCCTACATAACAGTCGATGAGAAAGGAAGCAACGTCATCGAGACCCATTTCGGAGCAAACGCTGGACTAAAGCCAGAGCACTTGATGCTACCGCCGGTCCAGTCCATCCTGGCAGGCACACGCATGCTGGTCGTCATCGACCCACCACGACACGTTGCGGGAAGACTGCTCGCAGAGGGTCGCCGGCTCGGAAGATCAGTGATGTGGCACCCGGGGGTTCTCACAAGGTTCGGACTCAGCGAGTTCACGAATGACATGGAGGATCTCAACTACCTCGTTCTTAACGAACACGAGGCATCGCTGTTTGCAGGAGTCAAAGGACTGGACAATTCACTCGCGAAACTGGCCAAAGTAGCTACCAAGGCCAAGATTCTAGTTACACTGGGAAGTAGAGGGGCAGCATTCTATTCGGCGGGAAAACTGTCGAAGATTCCGAGAATCTCACTCGAAAAGCTCGGAAGGAGGGTGGTCAACACGACAGGGAGTGGAGATGCGTTTGTCGGGGCGTTTTCGGCATACAAGGTCTTAGGATCGGATGACATGACGGCGTTTCGTTATGCGAACATGGCAGGAGCATTGAAGGCTTGTCATCCTGAGACCCGTGGAAGCCCGACAAGGAAGGAACTGGAAGACTCGTACAAGAAATATTTCGGCTAGGCATGCTACAAGGCTGACTGAACCTAGTTCCGATAGATCTCCAAGACTGTTCATCTTGATCTTCTTCGTAGCTCGAAATAGCCGGATCTATCAGCCGCTTTAGAAGATGCTATTTACCCCTCATCGCAAGTTACCCCTGTGCCAACGGCCAAGCTGAAACCCGCACTAGATCACATTTCTAAGAACAAGGATCGTTTTCTACAAGACTTTCGAACTCTGCTAAAGCAGCCGAGCGTATCAGCCCAGAAGCTGGGAATCGAAGATTGTGCTAAGATTGTGAAAAAACAGATGGACATCGCAGGATTGAAAGCGAAGATTCTCCCAGTCAAGAACGGAAATCCAGTCGTGTACGGAGAGGCTCGATCAAAGTCGAGCTCGAAGACTCTCCTCATCTATGGCCACTACGATGTACAGCCGGTGGAACCGCTCGAGAAATGGGTCTCGGGACCGTTCGACGCGAAGTTGAGCGGGCGGAAGATTGTCTCGAGGGGCGCGGCAGATAGCAAGAACAATGTTATCTCTTTCATCAAGGCGGCTGAGAGCTATCTCAAAAGTTCCGGCGATGTTCCTCTCAATCTCAAGTTCGTTGTCGAGGGCGAAGAGGAGATCGGGAGTCCACACCTCTCGAGTTTCATTGACGAGAACGCGGAGAAGCTGAAGGCTGATAGTGTCGTCTGCTACGACGGCGACATGGCCGAAGAGGGCCGACCAAAGTTCGAGCTCGGAGTAAAGGGTCTCCTCTACGTTGAGCTGCGCTGTAAGAAGGCGAAGGAGGATCTCCATTCATCCTACGCGCCTCTCGCCGAGAATCCGGCCTGGAGGCTTGTCTGGGCGATGAACACGATCAAGGGTCCGGACGAGAAGATTCTGATCAAAGGCTGGTACGATGATGTGGTCCCGTTCACACCGGTCCAGTCGAGACTGATGAACAAGATCCAGTTCGACGGCAACGGACTCTTGCGGGAGTGGGGATTGAAGAGTTTTCCACGGGCGAAGAATAACCGGGAAGCATTCAAGCATTACATGACAGAGCCGACGTGTACGATTTGCGGGTTCAAGACCGGCTACATCGGGGAAGGATCCAAGACTGTTCTTCCGGGGAGCGCGATGCTCAAGATCGACTTCCGGATCGTCAATGACCAGAATCCCAGAAGACTCTTGCAGTTGCTCAAGGAGCACTTGCACAATCATGGATTCGACGACATCCAAGTCAAGGCCCTAGGACTCGTCGAACCTTCAACGACCAAACCTTCCGCGCCGATCGCGCGGGCTGCTGAGAAGGCGGGCAGGATCGTCTACGGGCGCGCGCCGGTCGTGATGCCGAGAAACCCGGCTTCGGGACCCGACTATCTATTCACCAAACATCTCGGGCTCGATTCGATATGGACCGGCAGCGGGCCGCCCTCGGCATACAGCCACGCACACGCCCCAAACGAATGGACGACAATCGACAACTTCGTAAACGGAATCCGATACATCGCAACCATAATGGACTGCTACGCAACCACAAACTAGCCTCCTAGCACACTGCTCGAATCAAGATGTGATGAGAGAAATCTCGGTCGAAGTCATTCCAATGGCTCGGGAATCTTCCTTAGCGAGCGGATGGGAGAGAGGAGGACCCACAGGAACGAAAGGGATACTCCGAGGATGGTTATGCCGACAGCGCTTCGGAGCCCAAGGAAGGTCCCCAATAATCCTCCCGCGAGAGCACCAAGAGGGATAGTGCCCCAGACTAGGAATCGCATCGTCGCGTTCATTCGTCCCTGGAGACGAATGGGCACAATGGCTTGCCGAAGGCTGACTTGGTTGATGTTGTAGACTACAACTCCGATCGAAATTACGAAGGTTCCTGCCATGAGGGCCAAGATGTTCCAGTTAATTTTCAGTCCTACAACCGAGAAAAGTGGATTTGCAACAAGAGAGCCTGAGAGATAGTACGGGAGCCCGCCCAGGCCGAAGATAAGCGCGCTTAGTACGATGGCGGGGCCGACACCAATCCGGGACGCGATTCGTGTGGATATTGCGACTCCTACCAGCGCTCCGATACTTCCCACGCTGAAGATGATTCCCAGAGTGACCCCCACCAGCGACTTTGATACTCCGAGACCGTCCGGAGCGTTGAGGATGAAATAGAGCGGAAGAATAGTCTGGAATGCAGTACTGAAAAAGTTGGAAGTGCCCGTACAACCCGCGATCATTCGCAGGCGAGAATCCTTGAGGACGACGTGCAGCCCTTCTCTGACGTCCGAGCGGATTGATGGTCTTGGACCCTTCTCGTCGATCATCTCTTCATGGTCTATCCTGCTCAGCGAAAACGCGGATGCGAAGAAGGAAGAGGCATCGATCGCGATCGTGACCGGGGCTGTGAGGATGCTGATAACAATCCCAGCAATTGTAGGCCCTGAAACTTGGGCTGTCGAGGCGCTTGCTTGTAGTCTACTGTTGCCCTCGACAAGCTTGTCCCTCTGAACGAGAGAAGGAAGATACGACTGGTAGGTGACATCATAGAAGACTTGGAGGAATCCAACGAAGAAAGTTATTGCGTATAGGAATGGAATGCCTAGCCTCGTGATGAGTCCAAGGACCGCGACTATGGGTATGAGCGCTAATAGAGAGCCTCGGAGAATATTCGACGTGACCATTATCCGCTTCTTGCGGTGGCGGTCGACATAGACTCCCACGAGCAGTCCGAATAGAAGCCATGAGATCGAGCCTGCGAAACCGAGAATGCCTAGTTCTTCCGCAGTCGCGCCGAGAATGATGACCGCGGTAAGTGGGAGCGCGAGCTGGGTGAACTGGCTTCCGAACTGAGAAATGGTCTCCGAGGTCCAGAGACTGACAAAATTACGATTATGCCAGAGCGAGGTCTTCTCGACAGTCGCGGTCTCCATACGCCAAGTAGGAAAACCCGGCAACTCATAAGGCTGGCTCACACGTCGTAGTCACATTCGACAGTCACGTGTAGTGTCGGAGAATCAACAATCAGGAAGGAATAGAGGGAATTAACTCGGGTTACCGCGAAGCGTTGTAGACGAGGATTACGGGTTTGCCTTCGAACTTGTAGCTACTGTCGACCCACGACTTATGTCGCCCGTATCTTTTCAGTGTCGAAGCGGTGTGAGTCTTGTCACCATCTAGGCGATATCCAGTCCACGTGCCGTCCTGGCTTGAGAACTCAGGAGGTAAATCAGCACAATTGTGAACGATGAAGGATAGGAGGTAGGTGTTTGAGGGAGTCTCCATGTTGCAGACTTTGCCAGAGAACTTTTCTCTCTGGATTTCCTTTATTCTAATCCAGTACCCGTTCCTTGTCCTTACAACGTGACTCTCTTTGTTGGAGTATTTGCTCCCTTCAGGATGAAATCGAACTTCGTACGAAGGCTTCGCGTTTACTCTTCGTCCCTCGATGAGATGCCTTCCTTCACGATCATCTCTGTAGATTGCAGGAATGATCCCGAGGCGGGAGCCGATGAGTAGCGCCTGGTATGCAGCTGTGCGAGATGATGTATGCAGGCGCCAAGTGTTTCCTCGTCTAAAACCATCGCCCTGTATCCAGCCATCAAGGAAAGGTCGTGGGTTTCGTTGCTCTAGAATCCAGGATGGAATCTTCTTGTTGAAGGCTCTGCTACCGAATTCCTTTCTCATGAAATCGGCTAAAGATTCCTTTGACAAGCGCACCGAAAGTCCTGATCGATGAGAGTTGATCGTTGCGCGAACATTCCAATGCTTCGCCACCATCCGGCAGATTCGTTCGGCGAGTTCTCTTTCATGATGACCGAGTGAAAAGCAGACTTGCTTGCCCGTAGGATATCCTTCTGCCATGTACAATCCGAGCAAGTAAAGTAGCTCGGGATCAGCTTCCCGATTGCCTTTGAAGATGGGGAAGAAAACCCAGTCGTCCCTTGTCAGTTCACTTGCCGGCTTCCATTCTTTCTTTAGCGAGGGCCTGGTTTGAGGATCATACCACTTCGATTTCTGCGGAGTGGAGCCACAATACAAGACTGGATGTTCAGGAGTCAGCCGGGTCTCAGGAAGAAGGAAGGGTTTGACAACGACTAAGTCACCGGCATAATCTCTCTCGAAGTATCTCGTAGGGATTTCGTAATTGCCATTATAGGACACGACTGAGTCGAGCTGCTCGCCCATTGTTTCTAGTCCAGGGTTAGCGAACACAGGGTCTCCCTTCGGAACACACCAGAACGTGTAGCCTTTGTCCTTGTACTTCTCGTAGATGTCTTTGTAGCTGCCGTAGTCTTTCGTATTGATCCAGCGGTAGTAGTGGTACTTGTAGCGGACTCGGATCTTGTACCTGCTACTCGTTAGTCTCTTTGAGCGTTTTCTTCTTTTCTTTCTTGACTCCATTTGGGTTTGTTGGCTCATGTGGATTCACCAGCTGTTTCTCCCACTCGTGGGCGAGGCGAATGAAGACGTCCTTGCTCGCGCATTTCAAACGCTTAGTGTGATACGCGACAAAGTGCATGAAGCTCTCAATGTCGATGTCATCTTCAAAGTCGACGGTTAGGATGTATCTCATTTCTGATCCTCTTGGCGCTCTTCCGTCTCGCCAAGTGGAAACTCGGCTTTTCGAAGATTAAGGGAATCGAAACCCTTGTATCGTGTCCACAGTACTATCGAATTACCGGTCACTACGAGACATTGCGAATATTCGCTGGTCGACAAATTTGCCTTTCAGAATTTGCAGAGGCCCGGATCTCCCTTTGCACATCGCGCCGTTCGGAATCAACGACCCGTAGAGCTAGAGCTCAAGGAGCTTTGGAAGCTCGCCTATCTGACGGATCACGACGTCAGCTGTTCGACGAAAAGTCTCCAGCTCTTCAGGGTTCCGCAGCCCGTTACTCGCGACGAAACCTTCCATGAAAACGACTCGGCCGAACCCAGCTTGCCTTGCTCCCTCTAGCTCGTTTGATCCCCCATCACCGACATATGCAGCCTTTCGAGGCCACGTTCCCAGTCGTTCTAGAACGATTCCGAAGGCTTTCGGGTTGGGCTTGGTGAACCCGAT
>VBAW01000006.1 GCA_005888635.1 Candidatus Bathyarchaeota archaeon
TCACGGCAACAACCATTGGAGGAACACTACCCTACACGATCAGCTGGACGTTCGGCGACGGATCCTCAGCGACAGGCGCTGTTGTCTCTCACACATTCACCAGTGCTCAATCGTTTACAGTAACTGAAGCTGCGAAGGACTCGTCTTCGCCGCAGCAGACCGTGACCAGTTCGCAGACCGTTACAGTTCTAAATGTACAGCCCCTATCGACCATCTTCACGACATCAGCTAATCCTCTGGTCAACTCACCTGTAACTTTCACTTCGACTACGACTGGTGGAACCGGCCCCTACACAGTCAACTGGACCTTCGGCGACGGTTCTACTGGTAATGGCGCGACTGCTACCCACAGCTACTCTACTGCTCAATCTTATGCGGTGACCGAAACAGCGAAGGACTCATCTTTGCCGCAGCAGACTGCCACGAGCAGTCTTACAATCAATGTTGCTTCTTCACTCTCGGGTAACTTTGGCACCTGCACCTCACTCCCACAAGGCTGGAATTGTGGAAACACCAACGGTCTGTCCGGTAGCGTTGCCACAATTAAGAGCGGCGTTGCAGAGACCATTCAGATAAATCCGGGAGTGGGTGGAAGCAATAGCTACTATTTTGCCACCACACAGAAAGGCACATTTCCCTGGTCACCTTGCCAAGCTCCCGCCAGCGGCGTATTGCCTACCGACCTTACCTCCGTAAGCGCCAATTTCACCATGCTCAATTTCATCCCATCCGGCACATACCGATACCACATCTACGTGGCACTATACTACTGGCTGCCGAACGGGCCAGTCACAGCTGGCGGCTCCACCTACCAGTGTCTAGACACCCAGGTTAGAGCCGAGAATATCAACGGTGCGTTCAGCCCTGTCGGAACTACAGCTACCTACGACCCGGGCGACTCCTTCGGCTGGGACAACGTGACACTGGGCCAAGTGGCGGCTGGTCAGCCCTACATGATAACAGCGGAGGTAGCACACCAGTGCCAACAGGATCTGATCGCGTGGGGCCTAAGCTCCAGTACTCCCTGCCAGCTGGCAGGCATCGAAATAGGGATTGAAGGCTACCAGTTCCAAGAGTTAGACGCAAACTGGTACACCGTGCAGTTCGGAACCTCCGGGCCTGATTTCGGAATTTCTGTCACCTCGCCTGCTGCCGCGAATGTGGGCCAATCGGGCACGACGACTATTACGATCAGCGCTTTGAATGGATTCACGGGCACCGTGGCTTTGACGGACGGCGCAACAAGTGGTCTAAGCTGCGGAAGTATCAGCGGTGCGAGCGTTGTCGGGTCAGGCACGGCCTCAGTTTCTTGTAGTGCAACCGGTGCCGGCAGTTACTCACTAACGATAACTGGGACTAGCGGATCACTGGTGCGTTCAGCGACTTCGGTCTTCAACTTCCGAGACTTTACTATCAGTACGTCTTCACCCGCCTCAATCTCCGTCGGCTCGTCTGGAACATCTACCATTACACTCACTGCACTGAACGGCTTCACTGGAACGATCACGATCTCCGACACAGTCCCCTCCGGCCTCAGTTGCGGCTCGGTGACGCCGAGCAGTGTCAGCGGCTCCGGTACCGCGACCCTGTCTTGCAGCTCGAACAGCCAAGGCGTCTACACAGTAGCCATCACCGGCACCAGCGGATCACTAACTCACCAGGCGACCGTCGCCTTCACATTCGGCAACCCTCCAGACTTTACAATAGCCGCGACCTCACCATCTGCCCTGAATGTTGGCTTGTCCGCAAAGTCGACAATTACGATAACGCTCGTTCACGGGATGACAGGCACAGTAACGCTGACGGATAAAGTGCCATCAGGGCTGAACTGCGGCACGATCTCATCAACTAGTTTCACTACGAATGGAACCGCTACAATCTCGTGCTCATCCTCGTCCGCGTCAACCTACACGCTAACAGTCACTGGCACGAGTGGAAGCTCGACCCATACGGCGACCACGACATTCACATTCCGCGACTTTAGCCTTTCAGCAAATCCGTCAAGCCTCTCGATTAACACTGGAGGGCAAGGAACTTCCACTATCAGCCTGAACCTTCTGAACGGATTCGGGTCAACAGTGGCATTGAGTGTCGCCAGCCCGACCGGGGTAACTGTCTCGCTCAGCTCCGCGACCATAAGTGGATCAGTAACCTCTACCTTGACGATAAAGCCAACAAGTGCAGGGTCTTACACGCTTGTCGTGACGGGAACGAGTGGATCCTTGACACGAACCATGTCGCTGACCATTAGTGTTGGAACTCAGGTTTCCCCAGTCCTAACCGCTCCGTCCACGGAAACCGTCGTTCAAACATCAACCCTCACGTTCTCAGTGACTGCCACAGACTCTTCTATCCCAACACCGACCCTCACTCTCTCAGCTAACCAGTTACCGCCAAATTCGAGCTTCGCAACCGTCCAAGGGGCCTCACCAGTTTCCGGCACATTCACGTGGGCTCCCACGACTGCCGATTCGCCTGGAAAATACACCATCAGCTTCACGGTCACCGACGGCGTTTCTACATCTCAAGTGTACGTGCCCATAACCGTCGTCGCGTCGAATGTTCTTCCAATCATCACGGTGCCCGGTCCCTTGAACGCGACCGTGGGAACAAACCTACATTTCTCGGTCTCTGGAACCGACCCTACCGGGACCGGGGGAACGGTCATACTCTCCGCCACTGGATTAGCCCCTAACATGGTCTTTGACGCGGCCAGTGGAGCCTTCTCTTTCACACCCAGCTCGAGCCAGGCCGGTGCCACGTTCATGGTCAGCTTCACCGCGACCGACAGCAACGACCCATCATGGGCCAGGACACAGTCCGTACCTGTACACGTACTGAGTAGCTCTGCACAACCGTCGAGCGGAGGGCTCTGCCTCACCTGCCTTATCCCTAGAGGGATGACCACAAGCGTGTGGCTACTGGCAATAGGCTCATTGGTGGGCATAATATCCGCGATCGCCCTCGTACACTTAAGAGCCGCGGCAGAACTTGCAACTGCCAAGAAGAGAATGCAATCGCTCAATGAGCAGAATAAAATTACCCGAACATACGACTATAAAAGTCGGCGAAAGATCGCGGCACGAAACCACGGACGAAGAACGATTAACGACGAAGAGTCACAGGAATAGGCACAGTGTCCTCTGCTTCTGCGCAAGCTTTGAAAATGCAGCTTGTTTATCGATTAGAAAATCGTGAGAGAAAGACAGCGGGAAAAAGGGGACCTTATGCCGTCTCCGATTCACGGATTCAAACAGCTTTTCTAGGCTCGTCGCAACTCAGCAGTAACCGAGTCCTCAATGAGAAATCCCCCAATCAAGCGCCCTAGAAAACAATCTTCATCGGTTAAGCTCGAGCAGATTATTCACGAGATGGATACAAGAGGTGACCCTAAGGCTGTGGCAGGAATGGCACGTTTCGGAATAGAGACTAGCAAAGCTTTCGGGGTCTCAATTCCACAACTCCGGGATCTAGCAGGAAAAATTGGAAAGAATCACCACTTGGCCGAACAGCTGTGGGGCACTGGCATACACGAAGCTCGGATTCTGGCTGGCATGATCGACGATCCAGCATGGGTCACCGAGGATCAAATGGAAAAGTGGGTAGCTGACTTTGACTCGTGGGATATCGTGGATGGTTCCTGTGGAAATCTGTTCGACAAGACTGAACTTGCAGTCAGAAAGGCGCTCGAATGGTCCAAGAGAAAGGAAGAGTACGTCAAGAGAGCCGGCTTTGTCCTGATGGCCGAACTGGCTGTTCATGATAGGAAAGCAGCGGACAAAACATTCCTTGATTTCCTTCCCCTGATAGTTCGAGAGGCCTCAGACGAACGCAACTTCGTCAAGAAAGCTGTAAACTGGGCGCTAAGACAGATCGGAAAAAGAAATGCAGCCTTGAATGCCGCAGCGATCGAAACCTGCTCGAAGATCCGAGATTCTGACTCTACCTCAGCGAAATGGGTTGCATCAGATGCGCTTCGTGAGCTAACAAGCGCACCGGTCAAAAGAAAACTCTCGGGCACGAAGCAGCAAGGGCCCAGGCGATAAGATTATTCGACTCATCGATCTTCACAGCTGGCGAATCTTGTCATAAAAATCTATCAAGTTGCGGGCTGCCGGCTCCTCTTTGTTCAGGGCGAAGATCTTCATTCCTTGTTCATATCTCTCGAACATCAACACTCGACACTTGACTAGCGGCTCGGCGATCCGCGCGACGGTTGAGGGGGACACGTCCAAGACTCGCGCGAGACCGGCCTGGTTGAAGACCTTGTCCCGATTCTGCAACAAATGCTCTACAAGCCTGACCTGTGCCTTGGATTGAAACAGGTCCAACAGTTTCATCAAGCATGCCTCTCAAGAATAGGATACGAGGGTTCCAATGTCTCTACCTCGCAAAGCACTCGTTATATTCGACGGGTCCTCCATCGAGACGAACCTCGTCGGAATCCTCGCCCTCTGCATGATCTTCAACGCAACAGGATCCAACAATTCATACTTGCCAGCGTAAACATCGCCCGCCATCGCCCAGCTCAACAACTTGTCAACACTGACCGACCTCAACATTTTCGCCTTCGGATCCTTCTGCGGATCCGCAGTATAGACCCCTTGGACATCTGTCGCATTAACAAGCAAATCGGCACGGGTTATCTCAGCCGCTAGGGCTGCCACAGCATTCGTCGACTGTCCAGGCTGAAGACCCCCCATGACCACCACCTTCCCGGGACTCACATAGTGAATCAGCTCCGAGAGCATTGTAGGAATCTTCGTGACGGCAATACTGCCAAGAGCGAGCCTGAACAATTCCGCGTTAGCTCTGGTCACGGTTATCCCGAGCAGATCGCTAGTCGACTCATCCGCCCCCAGCTTCCTCGCCACGTCAATGTAGACGCGCGCATTCTGACCACCACCAGCAACAGTCACCAGTTGATTCCCTTCACTCGCGAAACCTGACAGGACCTTTCCCATGCTCCTTAACGCGTCAACGTCCGGGTCCCGCTTGAACAGCGCACCCCCTAGCTTCACAACAGCCTTCATCCGAGTCTGAAGACAGAAACAAACTGACTCGGTATATTAGAGTGGAGAAAGCGGCTGGAGGGACGACGGAGACCGCTACCCCCCGAAGTGATCAGTGGAGTCTTCGAGGGGACTTTTGAAACAAGCATTTAATACAATTCTGACCACTATTACTAACGAGGACTGGTCAAAATGAATAGCAAGACTCAGGTCGAATCCAGTTCGACACGTAACGTTTCTCTTTGAACGAATAGCGGCCGCTCTGGCCAAGCCCTTAAACAAGAATTTTCAAAGGCAGGGGGACGCTAGATGTCAGGTCCGGACTCTGTCGCACAATTCAAGTTCAAACGAACCCTCGAACAACTCGCAAAGAAAGAGGGCAGAGGCACAGAACTCATCAGCCTCTACGTCCCACCTGACAGAAAGATACACGAGGTTCTTGGCCAGTTGCGGGAAGAACTTGGTACCGCGGTCAACATAAAATCGCGCACCACCCGGAATAACGTCCAAGATGGGATCGAACGGACAATGCAACGACTCAAACTCTTCAAAGAACCCCCTCCGACCGGGCTGGTAATCTTCGCAGGCGCAATCCCACAGAACGGAGCTGGCAGTGAGAAGATGGAGACATACACGTTGATCCCGCCGGAACCGATCACGGTCGGCTTCTACAGATGCGACGCTCGCTTCCACGTCGAACCACTACTCGCGCTCGTTGCCGACAAGGACACGTTCGGAATACTCGTGATTGACGGGACAGAAGCAGTCGTAGCCACTCTGAAGGGACGCAGAGTAGAGATTTTGAAGACTTTCACATCGGGAACACCGGGCAAGAGTAGGGCTGGTGGACAGTCTGCCCGGAGGTTCGAGCGGATCAGAGAACAAGTCATCAACGACTACTACAAACGTGTCGGCCAGCATTTCAACGAGATGATGCTGGAAATTCCAGACTTGAAGGGAATCATCATAGGCGGACCCGGACCCACAAAATATGTCTTTGAAGAAGGCGAGTATCTGCAGTACACGCTCAAGAAGAAAGTCCTCTCACTAATCGACACTAGCTACACGAGTGAAGCAGGAGTCGAGGAGGTCGTTGAGAAGAGCAGCGAGATCCTCAAAGGCGTCAGATACGGCGAAGAGAAACAGCTAGTCCAGAAATTCCTTTACGAGCTAGGACACGAAACAGGGAAGGCGGCGTTCGGAGAAAAGAAGGTTCAGGAATACCTTGAGAAGGGAATAGTCGACATGCTCCTGATCTCCGAGAAACTGGAGGGAGAACGGGTAGTCCTCAAATGCAAAAACTGCGGGAACATCGAGGAGTTCAGAGGAACAAGATACGAAGCCCACGCGGTCATCAACGAACTATCGACGAGACCCTGCAAGAACTGCGGCAAGCCGATGCTCGAGGCCACCGACCACGGCGACATTATCGACAGCTTCCTGGAATACGCGGAAAAATCAGCAAGCAAGGTTGAAGTCATCTCCGAGGAGACAGAAGAGGGACGAATGCTACGCGACTCATTCGGCAAAGTCGCGGCAATACTACGCTACGGCGCAAACTAGACTCTCACCCATACAACACCAACTCCAACCATAGAGGGATCCCCATGGGGACTAGGCTAGCCCTACTGTTACCATCCGAGGTTACCAGACCAGTACCATCCTAGAACTTTCCAATACAATTCAACGCAGGAGCCACGAGTGTTGATAGGTAGGACCCTGCCACCGAAAAATCGCCCAGAATAAGCCCTGATCCGGAATCTGGGCAGGCGATTTGAGATCGCGAGATCCTCACGCTGACCTCCACGCTTAATCTGCGATCAGAAAAACGATCGACAGTTCCACTCTGCGCCCTGAAACGCAAAGCTCGCCAAGATCAGCTTCAGCCGGCTAGACCCCTCTCCTAAAAATCTCAAAAGTAGTTGACTCCCGCGACACAAAACAGCTCTTCTAGAAAGCCCACGTGGGAGTCGAAGACTGTAAGTCTGCGGACCGGCAACAAGCCTAATTCCATGAAAGACGCGACCTGGACCCGGTACACCCATGGCTCGACCGGCCAAAGCCATCTTCTTTGACCTGGGCGAGACCCTCGTCACGCAGAACATAGAAGACAACATGGTGACTAGGAACGCTCTTCGCGAAATTAGCCCGATACTGCCCAAACGAGTATCCCCCGAGGGATTGTTCGAACTATATCGCGAGGGCTACAAGATTAACGAAACTATCAGATCCAGACATCACGTAGAGATTCCGATTCAGGTCTGGATGAGACAGCTACTGGAAAGGATAATTGAAGATAACCCGTCAGACCAACTTGTCACGAGAGCCATTGAAATCATCGTGAAAGCACGTGCAACAAACGGAGTCGCATTCGACGATGCCCACTCGACAATCCAGAAGCTCTCGCGACGAGATGTCAAGCTGGGAATAATTTCTAATGTTTCATCGCACGAGGTAGCCATGGGAATCCTCGATAACGTCAGACTGACAAAATACTTCGATGCGATCATCACGTCGGCCACGGTCGGGATTAGAAAACCGGATCCGGGAATATTCCGTTATGCGCTGATGCAGTTCAGGGCTCGACCGGAAGAGGCGGTTATGGTGGGCGACTCGGAAATACATGACATTGGAGGAGGATACATCTCGGGACTCAAGACAGTTCTGGTGGACAGAAGACACCGCGTCGAGAATAGCCTAGCAGATCATCATTTCCATTCACTCCGGGACGCGTCTAGAGAACTAGAGTCCCACTAACCGCAGCAGTCAACAACATTCCAACAACTCCTAACAGTAAAGAGAAGGGTAATCCGGGAAACATCTCGTATTTCGATAGCGCTCTAAAACCGAGGTAGGATCCAGCGAGAATTCCAATGGCCGTCGCAAAGAATGAGAAGAGCCCGAAGAAAACCATAGCCGTCGTCGCGACCAGAGAATAGAAGACTAAGTCTCCCATCCCGATAGTCAACTCGCCATACGTGTACATTGCCCCCGGAAGATCACCAGCCTCGACCGCCTTGGCCAGGGCACCCACCGGTCCCCTAAACACAGCAACAATATCATAGACGACTAGTGCCCCAACCAAGACTAGCGCAGTCACCGGCCCAATAGAATAGCCGAGAAAGATACCCGTAAGAGCTCCGAGCGCAGTCACACCTGATAATTGGCGAATCTGCCCCTTTCCGAAAATGGTCAATCCGATCGCCGCGGCGATTCCTAGGGAGAGTAGTAGTGAGACTAGTGTCCAAAAGTCGGTCGACAAGTCGACCACAGATGCGAGAATCGACGTAGAGTACCAGAATGCGACAGCGAAAGAGACGAGAACTAGTGCTCCCTTAACCAATCGACGAATAAATCGCATCCGACCCCGACGAATCAATAGAAACATTACGGTGGCGCTGGCCCCGAGAGCGAAGACAAAGACGACGGCATTGAGAGAAGCGCTGGTTACGTTGTCTCCGACAAAAGGTGTGACTTGAGCCTGTGGAGCCCCAACAATCGAAATTGGATAAGCCAGTGCCCCAGTTGCTAGTAGACCGAGGACTACCGGGAGAAGATGCTTGGGGCGAGGCTTGAAGACCTTGCTCTCGCTCTCTGCCATGGGACTCTAGATCTCGACGACATCACCGGTCTTCGGAGCACTCGCATTCAATCCAAGCTCCGTCGAAGCCCAGTCAGCCAGCTTCTTACAATTCCCCTCTGCTCCGTGCACAATGAACACTCGGGTCTTCTTGTCCAGATCCGAGAGTGTCTGTTCAAGCTCCCTTCTCCCGCCGTGCGAGGAGAAATCGAATCGCTCGACTCTCGCATCAACAGGCCTAGCTCTGCCGTGAATGACGAATTTTTTTCTCTCCAAAAGAATTCGTCCAGGGCTTCCCGGAACCTGGAAGCTCACCATGAACACAGCGTTCTCCTTCTTCGCTGCCACATTCTCCATGTAAAACACTGACGCCCCTCCCTTAAGCATCCCCGCGGGAGAAATGATCACACCCGGAGTCTTCGCAGCTCTACGCCGATCATTCCAGCCGTCAACCCAGTGCGCCATCTTACTCGCACGCTCGAAAACCCCCGCATCACGCAGAGCAGCCGGATGCTTCAGGAGTAAGTCCATCGCATCGAGGGCCATTCCATCGACGAAGACCGGATGCTCGAAATGGTACGCAGACAGCACGCTGAGCAGCTCTTGCGATCTGCCAACTCCAAAGGCAGGCACCAACACGGTCCCGCCGCCCTCCACGACCTCCGTAACTTTTTGGACAAACTCTTTCTCTAGACCGTCGCGAATCGGATGATCCTCCATCGCGTACGTTCCCTCCATAACTATGGCGTCCAAGTTCTTGTACTCTGGATCCGCGCCATCGACGAGCCTAGTAGGCTGACGGTTGAAATCGCCAGTGTAGAGGATCCTCTTCCCGTCACTCTGGACGATTGCTTGAGCGCTGCCCGGAATGTGCCCCGCGTTTATCAGAGTCACCGAGCCGTTGCCAATATCGGTCGCCTGCTGGTACTGAAGATCACGCTGATGCTTGAGCATAGTCTGCAGATCAATGTACTCGTAGGGTGCATAGTAGCCGCTCAGTTTTAGGAAATCCTTGATGATCAGGTTCGTTAGAGTGAACGTCGGCTGAACCCCGTAAAGAGGCACGCCACCAGCAATGTAGAAGATCGGCGCCGAGCCAACATGATCAAGATGAGCATGAGTGAGAACGATCGCCTCCACCTCCTTCGGTGGAATATGCATCGGGAAACCCACGTGATGGTTCACCATCACGCCATAGTCTAGGACTAGATACTTCTCGCCCATGCTAACGGCGAACGCGGATCTGCCTACTTCTTGGCAGGCACCCATAAACCGAATTTTCATCCGAACACCGAGTCAGACTGACGCTGAAACATTTGATGATTCTAAACTCACAATCACCCCGAAGGCTCAGAACACTATGATAAAAGCCCTACAATCATCACGCAAACAAGAGAGATTTAAGCAGCGCCAGAACACATCAGCTCAGCTCTATCTAGCGGGACCAAATTGACAATTCGCATCCTTGTCGATTCCAAGAATCTGAAAGGGTCCACGCTAGTAACAGGATTTCACGGCGTTGGACAAACAGGATACATTGCAACATCATACATGATTCACGCGCTCAAGGCCAGCAGGATAGGATTCGTAGACGTCTCCAACCCGCCACCATGGGTCGGAACCGCAGAAGGTGGTCTCGTCACACCGTTTGAGGTGTACCGTAAAAACAAAACAGTTCTGATAAAACTAGAATTCTCCCCTCACAGATCAGAGGAATCTGAGTTCGCAAAGGCTCTTTCTGATTGGGCTGTAAACCAGAAGTTCAAAGACGCGATCTTGATCGGAGGACTGGACAGCGCGTTCAAACAGAACAAAGACGACTTCTGTGTCGTGCCAACAGGAGCATATCTTGATCGTGCGAAACTCTTCAAAGCTCCAATACTAGAGCCTGGACTCTTAGTTTATGGACCGCTCGCAGTCATGCTTAGCCAGTTCGAAATCCACGATTTTCCCGCGGTCGCAGTCTTGCCATACGCTGAACCCGCAAGGGCAGACCCCGCCGCCGCGGCTCTTGCCATCCGCAAGATCTCGAAAACATACAATTACAATGTCGACGTGAACGACCTAGTGAAGGATGCCAAGTTCATCGAGCGAGAATTTGACCAGAAATCTCGGATGACCCGCAAATCATTGCAGAGAATGTACGCTTAGACTTCTTTGAGAAGTTTCTCTTCTACAGACTTGATGATGTCATCAGGCCTCAGTGTCTCACCATCAAAGATGGTGAGCATGCTCTTTGCAAACGTCTTAGACAATATCCTTGTGACGGCTCGCCCATAGTCGCCGTCCGAAACCAGAACCACCCTTCTCGGATGTAGGCTTTCTAGAAATTCTGAGACTTGTTTCGCTCTTTCGTTGAGTACGAGCGCATCTCCGACGTCTGGTCCTTCCGTCTGAGCTATCGGAAAGGTCTCGTCCAGCTCTATTGGCACAGGACCCCATGAGAGTGAGTAGAAGCAGATGGATACCCTCGGATGATCGTCGAAGGCCTTTGAGACTGACTCATATCGAGGGTCCTCGTGAAACGGTCTTCGCCGTCGGCCCGGCAAGACCAGGACAAATTTCCTTCGCTCTTCAACACTATGCAGAAGTTTCGAGATGAATCTCAGTTTCTCTGGCCTATTGTCGCTCGACGGCCCAAGGTAGAATATTCCATGCGGTTTGACCGCCGGCGTAGATCTCTCGAGAATCTCCGCGTAACGGCTTATTCGATTGAAACACTCCTTCAGCGCAGGGTGAGCTTGAGAACGTAACTCTAACAATTCCCAGAGCCTCCCCTTCCTGACAGCCTCTCGGATTCGTCTCAGTTCGGAGAAACACGTCCAGAGATTGTGCTGAGCCAGTCGTGTCTCATCCTCCTTCTCTTGTGACCTCATAAACTCGTCCGGACTCGAGTCGACGCAAGCTGGACAGGTGCAGACGAATTCCACCATATCTCCGAGGAGCAGGGTCCCCTCCGGGGTCAGGTATCGGCCGGCACGTGCATAGAGAGCGTAAGCAGCGGAATCGAAAAGATCACAGCCAAGCGCTACTAGGAATGGAAAGAGAACTGGATGACCTGCACCGAACAGGTGGAACGGTTTCCCCTTTGGAAGAGCTTTCTTTGCAGCGACGATCATGTCGACCAACACGTCGTACCGCTGAGTCTCCATCAGCTCTGTCGGGCTTCCCAGAGCGTAGATTGCAAAATCTCGCTTGGCCATTTCTCGAGCCGACCGCTCTACCTCATTCAAGTGGACGCCCCCTTGGACTGGACCTACCCACGAAATATCTCTTCGAGTAATCACTTCAAGGGCTCGATCCGCACGCCGGATAGTCTCATCCACCGTCCATCTTGCACGCGAAGGATCGCTCCTAAACCCGGTAGGAACATCTAGAATCACTCCGATATCCGTGTTAATGTTTTCTTGGTAAGTCACTATTTCCTCAGGCGTTACACCAACATGGCCGTATTCCAGAATCTGATACGCGCCAGAATCAGTAGCAACAGTGCCCGGATAATCTAAGACTCCATGAACATCAACCGGGTCCATCCCTCGTCGGCCTCGCTTCAACAAGTAGGCGTTAGTCATCACCGCATGAATGCCCACTCGATCGAAGAATTCCTTTCCTAGAATTAAGTGATGCGGGTCCAGTACGGGAAACATGTGCGGAGTAGCGAAGGCTCCGCTCTTGGTGTTGATGGTCCCGATTCGTCCGAGAAGATCTTTGCAGTGAACCTGAAAACTCATTCTTGGCGTCTTAGGCTACTTTGAGGCCCTTCTCGCGAATGAACTCGTCGAACACCCGTTGGACTCTCTCCGCCGCAGGCCCGGATCCTTCAATAATTCCCTTCTCGTTGACCCGGATCCTATCCATCACAACAATCACACCTGCATCGTCCATGACTCGGACCATCCGGGGGAATACTCGCTCAAGCCTCTCACCCAAGCTCTGGAGATCGAAGGGCTTTTCGAAACTCGAAATCTGGAGAATAACGCTGCCATTGAGGAAGAGCTTGTGAATGTCCCCCTGCTCTCCCTTCGCGTTCGTCAAGCAGACGCTAAGATGCTCAGTGTCGACGCCGGTAAGAGTCCCCACGTATGTCTTGCCTTGGCTCGTGACTATACTAACATGCTTTTGCAGAAGGTTTGAGAGTTCTTCCATGAACTTGCGGCCGGCAGTCGAAGACAACTTGGCTACCTTCGGTCGGCTTCGGGAACCGGCTATATCATCTTTGGTCCAACCCACCTCGCCGAGCCTTCGCTTCTGACACTATCATCCTCGCCTCGCGCGAATCCTTCGCCGACCGTATCACCTTGAGTTCATTGGCAGATATTCTCGCATTGCACTTGGGACATGTCTTGCTCTTGTAACGAGAGTCCGCAACAAGAAAGGTTCCGCAGCGTGGACATTCCGCAACAATGTATCGATCGATCATAGAATCCTCCTGGAGAGCAAGGCGGGGTCGTACTTTTCAAGCCAATTCGGTAAGGACTTCATACTCCATCCCTTGCCCTTATGCAACACCATCAAAATTTCTCTGACAAGGTTACCCAGACTCTTCCCGGTCGCGTCGATCTCGTAGACCCTCCGCTTTCCTAAGACCTTCAACGAATCGTAGAGAGAAAGATCGATAAGTTCCGCTTCCACATTTTCCCAGATCTTCAACTTCGGCCAATTCCTCCCCTTCAGACGCCTGGCCAGAACTAGCGGGTCAAGACGTAGAACAACGGCG
>VBAW01000007.1 GCA_005888635.1 Candidatus Bathyarchaeota archaeon
CCAAATCTTCCCAGACGATAACCGTAAACGCTCGCCCGTCCGCAAGCATCTCCTACTCTCCCTCAAACCCATTACCCCTCCTGCCTGTGACATTCACCGGTAGTGCGACCGGTGGAACTCAGCCCTATAGCTACAGCTGGGACTTTGGCGACGGTACAACGGCTAGCGGCCAGACTGTCAGCCACTCATATCTGCTGCCAGGCTCATACGTTGTGACACTGACGATCACCGATGCCAATGGCCAGACATCCACAACTTCCCGGACAATAATCGTCCTAACAAACCTCCTCTAGAGAGGTGAACGGATCCAATCCTAGCAGCCCGGTAACAAATATTCTGCATGCGCCAGCGGGCCTAAGTAATGACATGCAGCCGCGACATCCGACTTCAATCTCCTTGCAAAGTGCAAGCCGACGACACAACCAGAACCTTCGGGTTTCTTGAATCTACGAAGTAGATCCTAGGATGGTGTGCCCGCCCGGATTCAACCCTTTGGGGGAGTGGACCTGAAGAGTTGAGGGCTGCTACCTTTTTTTTGGCAATTACCGAACGAAGAAGAATCTCGCACTCGGATTCGACGAGCCTCGGGCCGAAGAACTGCTCAGGCTACGACTACACGCAGATCTGGTGGGTAATCCCTACGATTGTCCGACTGCAAATCCGCGGGCACAGTTCGCATTGGCTGACGCTTAGATCCATCTGGCGCTCATCGTCTTCCCATGCCAGGCCATCGGAGAGGCGGGACCGGTGGGATTGGCCCCGTACGGGTTCATGTACCGACCCCTCTTTTTCGAATCACATCAGTAAGTCAGCAATGCTTTTGCTCGTCGAACATAAAGTTGCAAAAGCTGCGTAAAGCGCTTGAGATATCCATTTTGAGCCACATAATTCTATTTCCAGATGTCGGCCGATTGAAAAATATGCTGTCCTGGCCGGTAGCTTTAAGGTCGCAGAACATGGAATCCCGTCGTATGACGTCTAGACTTTCAATTTGGTGCCTAGTAGGCTTTATCGCCGTACTCGCTTTCCTTCCTCAGGTTGAAGGGCGAGGAGTTCAAAGTTCTTGGGAGCTACGAACATTCATCTTCTTCACCGACGGCTCTAGAAACCCTCTATCAGCAGATTCGACTGGTAATCCCATGGTGACCGCCGTTGTCTCTGGGAATACTATGCAGACCACCATTCCCGGTCAAGTGGTCGTATGGGTTGAGGTGCAGCATACTGGTTTCAACGCGACTTTCCAGTCTCTCGCTGTTAATGCTACACTGCCCGTCGATTGGGTGATCAGCCCAACGTGGGGGCAGGCTAGGGGAGCGATCCATGTCTACTTTGTTAACACGACAACTCTCGATTCGCCCGACAGCGCAAGCTTTGCCTCTTCAGTATTGCCGAACGCTTTCGACATCACTCAACCATCCAGGATCTCCGTGTCTAACGGGGGAGTGCAAGTGTTGATTCCGGATCTTGCAGCAACTCCGATTGGGCATCACCTGATGCCGGACCAAACAATACTGCTGTCAATAAAATTGGGC
Source organism: Candidatus Bathyarchaeota archaeon (assembly GCA_005888635.1). Taxonomy (GTDB): domain Archaea; phylum Thermoproteota; class Bathyarchaeia; order 40CM-2-53-6; family 40CM-2-53-6; genus 40CM-2-53-6. The sequence continues at coordinate 1,533 of VBAW01000007.1, forward strand.
TATGCGCTCAAAGGGACCATTCAACCGGCAAATAGCTATCCAAGGCAATACGTTTCGAGTGCCAGTTCGAAAGGCTGGATTGGCTTCCCGACATATCCAGGGTCCGTCGCCTTCTCTCCCTCGGCCTGCTACGACTCAATGGGGATGCCGCACGACTGTTTCTTCACAGCCTACGCCAGGGGTTGACGCTTAACCCTGTTCGTAGACTAGTGACAAGTCCAGTCATTTTGGGACGCAAAAAAAGGCCAGGCCAAGGACAGGACTTGGAACACAGGCGATTGCTCTGTGAGCAGGGAAGCGTCAGAGACTAATCGAGGATAGACACCAGCCGACTTCGAATGGCACATAACTTCATTCTGACCCCGGGGCATCGAGAACAAGGATAGGCGTTTATTGCCCACGAATCCAATGTTCTTATCGGGAATACAAATGTTTGACAGTAGCAACCGAACCAAGCGCAAATATTGACTCCCATAGTTCACCCGTCTTAACCAAAATGGCGACATTATCTGAGTTCGAACCTCCTTCTGGACTCCGAGCTCGTTCATCTCCTAACCTCAGGGCGGACGCAAGCCTGCCAGCCCCCATCAATCAATTATCTAGGACTCGGTCGGTCATATCCTGGACTCCGTGCTTTTCGGGCCTCGAAGGTAATGAACACTCGACGGAGAGGCCCTCTTCGCCAAGAGACTTACCCTCAACACGGGCCCTCGCAGGCACTATAGGGTGCAAACCTGGCTTGGATAACCAAGTTACCTTTCCAAAGGCTTGACGGCTCAAAAACAAATGGACGTTGGCAAGTCGAGGGCAATTCTTCCTGTCTTTGCGGGGGGCAGGAAGCTATGAGATTCGCCTTTCTTTCGATGAGATTAGTGTCGATCTTTCAATGTTTGAACAGCTGGAAGATGGACCTAGTGTAACGTACTGGCCGACTTCCGCTACCTCGCTCGTCCCTATGCCAACTTCTTCTCGCTACAAGAAGATAATCCACAGGACCATACCCTGTCGTTTTTCCACGACCGTGGCGTCAAGGTTTCCATTCTATGGGAGGAAATAATCAGTTACGCCTTAAGAGAGATAGCTGGCGTGGAAGTGCAGATCGAACATACGGAGAATCAGATCACGGTTCGTTACACGATTCCAAAGTAAACCCACACTGGAAAGCCAGAACTCGCACATCTAAAAACAAGACCCTATCAGCTTAATAACCAAAACGTGACACGGGGAGACCTCATGGGAACTGGGGGAACTAAAATATTCCAGACTCCCTACGGCAAACCACTGATCCTAATTCTCATAGGAATCCTGTTTATTGGCGCAGCGGTGGCCGCTACGAGTCTGACTATCCCAGCAACGACAATACTCGCTGGCACAGCTGTCACGACCAGCGCTTGCGGCGGAACGCTCGCCCTAAGCGGCGGACCCACTCCTGGATCGGGAACAGTCAGATACAATTGTCCGCCCTCGTCTGGTGCCTTCACGGTAACCACGGCCGGATCCGATTCTCCTACGTTCAACCCGCCATCCCAGATTACCGCCGTCGGATACGTTTCGCATTCAGCATCAAGCTGTTCAGGGTTCACAACCCTGACTTCAGGGTCCTCAACGATCTTAGTCACCGGCGACTACGATGTTTGCGCTGACTACTCGTGCCCGACAGGGTGCACGATTAGCTCATGGACCATCACATGGTCAAGCTGACCACACGTAGACTCTTCCCTTCCTTTTCTTTTGCTGGTTTTTGGTCAGACCCTCAAGTAACAGGCTAAGCAACCGGCTTCCAACCTATACCCAGTGGAGTCACTGAACTCGGGATCGCGCAAGTAAAGTTCTATAATCACTCGCCGACCACTATTCGTATCCGAGGCTAGTCGGATAGGAGTGCGACTGATCGCCAATACTCTTTACGGGGTACCGCTGCTCCTCTACGGGATAGGTATTGCCTTCTTCTTTTCAGGAATTGTCTGGACCGCTCATATTCGCAGACAACGATCTATCGCGATTCCTAGATCCAATGGAGTAGGTGGTGAAGACTCGACCGGGCAATTCGACGAGTCCCGTGATGTCTCAATCGCGACCGCCGAGAACGACTGGGGGCAAGGTCGAACTGGATCGCAAAGGGGAGTCGGATCGCTCTTCTCGGATGATGACCAGAGGTCGTCAAGACAACTCCCGTCAAGGAAATCCTGGAACTCCAGAAAGTTCCTTGTGGGTGTTATCGAGTGGAGCCTAGCCACCCTCATCTACTCTTGGCTTGTCGAGCAGTACAACTCGAATGTGTACATGCGAACCTGGGTGCACGGAAGTTTTCCCTTCGCAGAATTCTTACTGAACTACGAAGCCCTCGTGGCGATAGTGGCTTTGGAAGCTGCCCTCGTGTTCTGGATGTGGGCAAGGCAAAGTCGTCCGGGAGATTCGTAGCTCGGGTCTATGGATCTATCCTCTACCGAAGAATAGTGCAGAATATTCTAGACCACATCTAGCCATGTAGGAAGCCGGAGCCCAGTCGATTAGCTAGATCGAACAGAAAAGTGGAGCAAGTTGACCACACATGACACCAACTGCACACACTCGCAGACACACATCTGACACCAAATGTAGACGACCTACTTTTATTTTCGTCCAGGCGTGTATCCCACGAGATTTGTCGTCTATCCAGAATCAGCTACAGGAATCGCCAGAATGAAGCTTCGATTCGCGTTCCCGATCTTTCTTGCCCTTGCAATCCTAGCGCCTTTGATCACATCGGTTAAGCCTGCGCATGCCGATGGAGTTGCGTGCGACTCATCCAAGACAGTGCTCTTGATCCAAGACATTACTCCATGGGCCGGTCAGACAAATCATAATCCGAACGGAGCCGACGCGAATGAACTGATGACCCAGCAGGAGAAATTCTGCAGTATAAACTCGAGCCAGGTTGCGACTATCAAACTCGCAAAGTTCACCGAGATCATAATCCCGTCCGCCCAGGACCAGACCTACTACGACAACCTCTTCCCGAGCGGTACCATTCTGTCCGAGATATCATCATGGGTTGAGGATGGAGGAGTGCTCTCCGCCAACCTCGCCGATTGCGCTTCTGCGCCGGGCGCTGGTGGCGGCTGGTCATTTTCAGCATGTACCTCGACCTCATCCTCTTACACATTTGTCGGGGGAGTCCAGCACATAGGATCCTTCTCTGATGATAACAACATTGCAAGTTCATCTAGCCCGGTTGTTACGGGAGATAATGGTGGGACGAATGGCGGGCAGATTGTCGACAGTGGTTGCCTAAAGGATCTCGATTGTTGGGGTTTCTCAACACACTCTTACTTCACTAACCTCCCCTCTGACACGACTGTAATTCTAACAGAGCCAAACGGACCGGTGTTCGTCGAATACCGATACGGTGACGGCCTCGTGATAGCCACAACCACTTCAATCGAATGGAGGTACGACTACTTCCAGCCCAGCTACCAGAACCTGAAGCTTCTCGCGAACGAGATCGGCTACCAGCACTTCAGATCCACATGCCAAGAAAAAGATGGAGAGGGCGATTTCAACGGCAATCATGGCAAAGGACACTTCCACTTCGACAAGGACCACTGCAAAGACCGAGACCCGGAGGGAGTGTGGGCCAGCGACCGCGGCGATGGAAACAGTTTCCAGTCGACCCAGATCCAGTCAGCCCAGTTCGACCCCACGATACGGCCCCGGTCAATAACCATCACCGGGCTTGGCACTGTGATCGAAGTCAACAGCCTGGGAATCAGCGTTGCCATACCAGTCGCCTTCACTCTTGTCGCTGTAGAGACTGGGCCAATAACTCCAGGGCTGGTCAGTTTCGTCTTCAGCGACGGCTTTGCCAACGCAGGGCCCCTCACCAGCGGCAGTGTAGTTCTCCACGGATGGTAGCAAACGCTCGAAAGAGCCTGCGGCCGCATGTAACACCTCAACCCGTCAGGGTCTAGATTCTCGAAGCTCGAAGACCACGGGTACGCTTCTAAGGCTCCCCTCATACGAAACCTCAATTTCGAACTCTTTTCTTTTGAAGGAGAAGCGATTTTGCCGAGAGCACATGACATTCGTTATAATATGTCAGCAGGTAGTATGGGGTTAGATCCTTGCGAGTGATCCCGTATTGAAACTAAGACTTCCTAAAGTCCTCGTTAGAAGAACTGGATGATTGGTTAGCGGTACTCGTAGCTAGGGAAATCCCCCCGTTCGACAGACAGTTTCCTGAGGTAGAGCACTTGAGCTACTCATCCAGAATTCTGGTTCTCAGCGTAGTTCTCTGAAAAAGGTCCGAGCGTCTTACACATCTGCTTTCGGCAGGACAATAAGAATAACCGAATTCAGCACTCGCTCTTGACCACAAGAGAAAGCTGTTCTTAAAAACCGAGTGGCTTACAACGAAGTCGAGTATGGAAAAATCGCGCAAGCTCCTCAATTCTTGGCGCGCAGAGCGCCTGTGTTCTCAATTATCCCAATTGTGCTCCTGCTACGAGTGCGCTAAGCCCGACTTCATAGATCCGAATCGCGAATCGAGCATACCTTAGAACCCATTTTATCGCTTGAACGACAATTATGGTCACCGGCAGATACGCGGGTCCGTGCAGGTATAAGAAACCGGAATCAGCCTAGAATTCTCCCTACCGGAGGGATCACACGAAGCATACACCCGGGCGGATTCGAACAGGGAAAAGTGGATTCAAATAATGCGATTCCTGGTGTATTCAAGGGTCACAAGAGAATTGACTCTCCCTCACTGTTACGAGATGAGGGCTTGAACTTGCGTTTGCTCCTAGGCACGAGACTCCGGGTCGATCTGCTTGAATGATTTTGGACGAGGCGTCCGGTTTCCACGCGGGACTTGCAGCCGCAGAAACTTTGTTCACACGAGAGTATACTTGTGCACATTTGAGACGTTAGCGTTACCAGTTCTGGCTGGGTCTGCTAGAACCCTCGCGTAGGCTGTGAAAGAGTCTGACGTGCTTGTGGAGGCCTCTGTGCCAGCATAATACGGCTGGCCCCATGCAGCAACATTGGCTATGTCAGTATAGTTGCGCGGGTAGCTCGCGGGTGACTGGCTGGTCCTGACTAGACTATACGAGAGTCTTATCGAGACGAGTATGCTCTCGCCCGGCATCAACGCGTGACCTATGATCGTCGCGGTCAAGTTGGTTATCGTCAGGTGAACTATCTCAGGGCTGCCTGAAGAGACAGTTAGAGAAGAAGTCTGAGTGATCTCCGGATTCTTCAACAGTCCCGTGCTGTTGGCATAATAGACGCGTACTCCCACCTTTGCGCGGAGCCATGGCGGGTTTATGCTCCAGTCGGCCGGCAGCGTCTCGTCAAGCACGAGTGACTTGAGCGGCAGGGAGCCAGTGTTGGTAACGTTCGCCCAGGCCAGGACCCGGTGGGGACTAGTGCTCTCAACAATACCCCTGGCAAATAACACATTCAGGATCGAATTGCCACTGCCATCAAAGGGCAGCGGGTCCAGACTGGAATCCGTATAGAACATGGAGACTCTGAGTGATGGTGCTGGAAACGTGACTGTCACGAACCTGGTCAGAAGGGCTGAACACAAGTAGTCGCAGGGAGCCTTGCCCAATGAGGCCACAATGTAGGCCTTGTCGTTGCCTGGAGTGTAGGAGCTTGCGACCCACATGAAATCATTACCCGTACCGAGACAAAAGTTGGTCGATTGAGTGCACATGTAGTAAGGCCCGTCAGGGGTAGTTCGTATGTTGGTCGCCCATGCCTTAGCGTCGTAGGAGTAGCTGTAGTAGATATCAGCCACGGTGTAGCTTACTCCTTGGTTTCGATTATCGAACCATGCCACGTCCAGACGCCCTGTCTGGGGTGACATACTGAAGTCCCACATGAACGGCCCCGCCCCAGCGCTTGCGACATGACCGCTGTCCGGGGAGGTAACGTCGTCGATCCTGGCGATTGACGACCAGCTGCTACCCCCGTCATGAGATACTTCGCTGTACAAGTGGAAGACGTTAGGAGCAAGAGTCTCGTTATCGCCTAAGTAGACGACATAGATATTGCTCGCGCTGGTAGCAGCAACCTCGACGGCCTCGAGGCCGATGTGCGGATCGTCTACGGCGCATATCGGGTGGGAAAAGCTTGCGCCTCCGTCAGTCGACTTGAGAACAATACCGACATTGTTCTCTGTCGTCAAGCAGTTTCTTGAAAGACACTGGGTCAAGAAGAGACAGCTCCCTCCAATCCCAGCCAGGAAGACAGATCCATCAGGAGCCACCGCCATCCCCCTATTATCAGAGAGTAGTGAAATCTGAGTTTGCGCGAACCATGTTCCAGACCCCCATGTCTCTCCCCCGTCCGTAGATCTTTCAAGGGCCACCCCCCACGCGCAGATTGCTGGGTCGATCTGAGCCGCCGTACGGACCAGCACGTAGACATTGTTCCGGTAGGGGCTTGTAGAATATGGGTCAGCGATTACTGCAGGATAGTCTCTGAAAGGGCCACGGTTCTGGTTGCAGGGGTGCACCGTTCTATTGTTGTTGTAGAATAGGAGACTGTCGTTCATCTTGAGGAACGGACTGGTCAGGAGGAAACTATTACCGCCGTCCGTGGACTTGAACAGCCACTCCATAGTTCCATTGTCGATAGTGCCAACATAGGCATCGCCACGAGCGTTGAAGGTCGCCACTGGGTCAGCGAAACCCCATCCACTCTTCACTCTGGAGAGGATGTAGCTGAACGAGGCGTTCCCAAACCTCCAACTCCTACCACCATCTGAAGATACGCTTGCCACCCCCCAGTGATCACCCGAATCGCCACCTACTCCACCTCCCGAAACGATCAAGTTCAATGGGTTGGTAGGGTTCACTGCTATGCTTGCCTCGTATCCAGCCCTAACTGTTGTCATGTTTATTGAAGGAACAGACTGAGATGTTTGCGAGGGAGCTTGCATCATCATTTCTCTCGTTGGGCTAGAGACGGCCCCTATGGCTTGAGCGGCTGCGGTCGAAGAAATTGTCAGAAGCGTTAGGAGGAGCACTACGATAGATTCTCGACACGATCTCCATGAGAGACAGATGAACGAGCCGGGTCGGGGCTGTCGATGAATGCCCGGAGCCCGGATCACATGCACAAATGCTCTAGGGCTAGTAACGAGCGGAAGATTCGGTCTCAATACATGGAGTGCGGGCGAAACCCGCAGATAAGGATGCCGCGTACACGCAACCACGAGCTACCCCCATTGATAGATGAAAAGAACCATCTCGAACAGCCCTGAACTCCTTCGAAAGGGAGTGCATCTGACCCATGAGGAACGAGCTCTCTCACAGAGTTCGACAACTACGGCAGATTATAGCAATGCTGACGGGAATCTTTCTTCCCACTCAGCTTCTCTCTCTGGCGCTATCAGGGTGGTAGAACGCAGTGAGCACACCAGGTATAGGTTATCGTCACCGTCGTGTTGATCGTGAATCCCTGAACGCTCCCGTTGATAGTCCAGACAAAGGTGCCGGATGTAGTTCCGCTTCCATGAGCGGTGACATTTTGGAGCGCTGGAGTCCCCAGCTGTACGTTAACGGTTGGTTGACCCGTCAGGTAGACACCACTGACAGAGTTAGAAGGCGGTATATAAGAAAGAGTCACTAGTCCGTTGAATCCGTTAACACCTGTGATGGTCAGAGTCGAGTTTACAGTATGTCCGGGCTCACAGCCGATGAGGTTACAGAATATCGAGACCGACGATGGACTCGTCGACATGACGAAGCTCGGAATGAAGAACTCTGTCATTAATTTCAACGTTCCACAATCATTCGCCATGCACTGCAACCCCCAGTTATTTTCCCAGGTTTGCAAGAGGTTGATATGTGTGTACTTAGTTGATGATGAATGGCTGCGTACCGCTCCAGGCCCCGCCACGGCAAAGTAGACGGGGGTCGTGCCGTAGCCTGAACATGAGCACTCGTCAAAGGTTATGATAACGGTCGCGGTAGGGTCTTGTTCGAACGTCTTCGTCGTTAGGATCGATTTGACCAGGTATGATAAGTAGGTATCTCCAACCCCGACGCATGTACTACTCGGGCTACTACAGCTCGGACTTGAACAGTCGTGCATGTCATTACAATGATTCGGGGTCAGCCACATGAAGCTCGGAGTTGAAGAAGTTGAGTTAAGGTCGTTGATTAGCGAACTGTCGCAGGTTGTAATGTCGGAAAAGCTTGCTGCACCTAGAGGACAGGTTGTCGAGCCAGCGGGCACGTCGAGCGTGGGGCAGGCAGAGGTAGCATTGGTATCTGTGTAGTAGGGAATTGGATTGTGATGAACGTAATAGCCGCCACTGTCAGACGTGTAACAGTTGCTAAGCATATTCTCCATGTAGAATTTGAAAGTCACTCCTGCAATATCCAACTTGTCGATGATGTTCACTGCGCTGACCGGATTAGAACTCGGTCCATTGTCGTTCGTTATGCCTTGTGTTGACCCCGACGTCAGTCCGATGTAGTTTGGTAGACTCGGTGACCAAGAACTGCTAACTGGGCCGACATAATTGGTAGAGTTGGCGTAGGTGCTAGCTAGACTATGCATGTATGGAGCTGTCGTGGATGTTATTCCACTCTGAGGATTGTTCTCCATTATGATGAAGACGATATGCTTTGAGAAGGGTGTCGTTGATGCGCTTACCGTTTGGATTCTTGCAACCGACAACGCTCCTAGAAGCATTATTACGAGTGTGAAAATTGCAAATACTCTTTTCTTGCGTTTGTCTCTTAGACGGGTCAAGCAGACCAGTCTGTAAGATTCGTCTATGCTGCCCTTAAGCTGGCCAGTAATTTTGTTCTAGAACATAATTACGGGCCGAGCGCATCTGATAGGCATTAGTGTTCAGTCTACCCGATCATAGGCTGATCATTAATGCGTGGTCGCTTTTCAGGGACTCTTTTACTTTGATGTTCGCTATTTCGAAGGATGGCTGGAGGTATGCTTCTATGAAGAAGGAAAGTTTGAGCCCTAGCTCGTGTGCAAATGTAATGGTCATGGAGTCGTTCTGTCGCTTTTCGCTGTATCGAACTAGGTTGGAATATCCGAAATACTCTCGGATGAATCGTAACACTGAATCTGCATTTATCTTTCCATACTTTGCTGAGATCACGGCAATCGGCAAACCCTTACCAGCCTTGAGACCAGCCTTCTTCAAGCCTTCCTCAGGCACCATCTCCAAGAAATCTCGAACTGTATCGCGTCCCACTCTTATTGTGCCGAACGGTTCACTGAACCTTTCCAACTCGACGTAGTCAGACAGAATCTTGCTGACGAGTGCGTTTGTGCTTATCTTCTGCAAGTTTGCGTCTTCTTCTAGTCCGTTCAAGATGCTCTTACTGAGCCTGAATGATCGTGAAATGGTTCTCTCCGTTCTTTCCTTCGCAGGCACCACGTCAACTACGATCCGATCCGCCACATTTTTAATCCATCTCTCCAGTTTCTACTCAAAAGAGTATTGGCAAAACAAGCCCTACCTTCCAAAAGCGACGAACGGTGGCACCGGAAAAATATTGTAAGTCGAGGCTTCCGATAAGCATCTTGAGACTAAGCGTTATTCTTGAACGGAAGAGGAAGAAGCTCTCAGGCTCCCAGTGACCCGTCGACGGGATAACGAAGCGATTGATCCTCGTGAATGCGTGTCGAGCCTATCATTACCATCCAGATTAGGGATCAATCGATGTGCGTGTTCTCATGAGGTCTTGAAGTACTCATTGGGTCGCAATGAGTTGCAAGATAACACTCTGCAAACATTCGGCTTATCTGTGAAAAGCAATGGTGATTATCATGCAATCTCCGCGAGTTCAGCAGGGAACCGCTTGATTATCAATGGCAATTCACAGAAGCGCGTTATCAATTTCCGATGTGGATCTTTGACGAGGCGACGTGATACCACGCGAGTGATTCAAGACATTCTGAACCTCGGCAACGATGGTTTCTCAAGAACACAGGCAATCTACAAGGCCAATCTGAGCTTTTCCCTAGCCAAGCGATACATTCCATTCCTGGTCTCCAAGGGCCACTTGGAACAAGGTACCGATAATCGAGGCGTTCAGACGTATGTCTTGACGACGAAGGGGCAACACTTACTGTTGTGCATTGCCGAGATTCAAAGAGAATTGGACGGGCTATTCATCACTCGCTAAACTGAATCCTTCTCATTGCCGGGAAGAAACGAGAAGGCTTGACTGTACTCCGTGTAGCCAGAAAGCAAACAGGCTTGTCATCGTTGCCGAGAAGCGTGTCCGTCTTCCGGAACGGTGGTCGTGACCGGGTCCAGGAGCTCGCAGCTAAAAGCGCTATCTCCTTATCCCATGATACGATTCCCTACTCGTCTCTCGCTGCGCAGTTACTCAGTATAGAGACGAGTACATCTCTTGGCTTACGGTATCACCGCGGGGCCCTTCAACAGTCCCTTCACCCCAACACTCCTATACCGAGCACTAAAAGCGGCACTAGAGCTGGGGTCGTGTGTCAGCATATCCGCAGGCAACTCCAGAGTGCTTTCCTCCAGAGCCGCCATTCCAAACCTCTGACTTGATAACAAGATCAGCTGGTTCATGCTCAGACCCCTTTTGTCGCGTTCGTAACGTATGTGGGGGTGTGGGTCAAGCATGGAGGGTTTGAACTTGCATTTGCACCCACGCCCGAGGCTCCAATTAGGAGCGCGCTTGAATCTAGCCGCGTTTTGAGCTATTTCTCGGCGCGGCCCCTATGGTGGAGCGGTTCATTCCGTGAGCGAAGACTAACACGTTCCAAAGCCTGATGGTAACAGCATCGAAATCAAGCCCTCCCCCGGTTATTATGGTGA
>VBAW01000008.1 GCA_005888635.1 Candidatus Bathyarchaeota archaeon
ACGGGATCGAGATTCGATCCGGAGAATTCGTAAACCTCTGTTCTCAGCGAAACTTCAACGTCACGTGCCGCAGGGAGAGTGATCGATGCCTCCTTCGAGTTCAATGTCAATCCATGGTCTAGGGCAATCTTCTCGGCCGCCTCTGTCCCCGCTGGCGAGACGATGACCGTAGCATCTCTTGCCTGAGTTATCTGGTTGCCAGTTGTGAAGATTTCATGCTGCTCATCCGTCCCCGGCCCTGTCTGCCAGGGTATCTTCCAGAACTCCGCATAAGCACTCAAGATCTTCGAGTGGACGGGATCAGCGGTTTGGATGACGATGGGTCGATAATGAGACACCAGTGTCAATTTTAGTGTCGGGCTCCGAGTCGAAGTAGGACTATTGGCCCGACTATCTGCTGCCAGTCTTTCAAGGGAGATATGTGAGAGTATGCCTCTTTCTTCGCGTACGAATAAACTTTGGACACTGGTCGCTCGGTGAATCTGTAGCCTAACGTCAGGACCTTGTAGTGGAGGTAGTATTCCAGCTCGTATCCGTTCAGCCAGTCCTGCCAGATGTTGATCCGAGGATCCTCCAGTATCGCGGCTCGATAGGCTCTGAAGCCGTTAGTGACTTCGGTACAACGGACGCCCGTGAGGAACGTCCAAACAAAAGGGAACAGTCGTGTGAAGATTCTTCTAAAGAAAGGAGTTCTCTCGCCCTTCCCTCCAGGGAGGAATCTCGATCCCTGTACGTAGTCAAATCCGTTCTTGGATATTGGTTCAGTCAATCGAGGGATTTCCCTGGGATCGTCCTTACCATTGCCTGCCATTATGACGATCAGATCGAATCCTTGAGAGAGCGCATACCGATAGCCTCTCTTGATCGCAAAACCTATTCCATTTCTCGTTGGATTCTCGATAATCGTGACCGGAACTTGGGTTTTCCGTCGAGATTCGTCTATCTCTCTTAGAATCGTTTCATCGGGGTCGTCTACGACAAGGCAGATTTCGTCGACGGAGTCAAGATTGAATTTTTCCATCACAGTTCCAATCTTGCCGATTTCTCGAAAGACCGGAATTATTGCAAGGCGTCTCATTGACTCGGTCTAACTCTACGACTAGGCGAGTGGCCATTCGGTTCGCTGGGTGCGGGTCTGGAGCCCACTACTCTGGCAGGAACGCCTAGAGCGATGGCGTTGTCAGGTATGTTCTTTGTGACGACTGAGCCTGCTCCTATCAGAGCGTTTTCACCGATCTGTACCCCAGGGTTTATTGTGCTTCCCGCGCCTATTGATGCGTGCTTCTTGACTCTTGTATTGAGCAGGGTCCATTCTCCGTGAGCTCTAGGGTGTTTGTCGTTGGTGAATGTGACGTTAGGTGCGATAAAGACATCGTTCTCTATTACTACTCCCGTTGGGATGAAGACGAAGGGTCGAATTTTGCAATTGTCCCCAATCGTAACCCCCTCCTCAATGTACACGTAAGAGTCGATCTTGGTATTTTTCCCGATCTTACAACCGTACAGATTTACTTGGTCATGGACGCGCGAGTCGCGGCCTATCGCTACCTTTTTGATCACAGAGTATTTTGAGGGTTTCATCTGACCGGTATCGCCGGGATTATGGGAAGCTGGATTGGGACAGTACGGTCTTGGAACATTGACTCACGTGAAGCCTCCAAGAGGGAGACTACTCTGGCACCCAGGATTCCGTCAGAATGGTTCGAATATGGGGTCGCATTCTGGTTATTACGGATACAGTCATAGAAATGGCGTATCTCAGTTCCAAGAGTGTTGCTTGGAGAGACGGGGATCTGTTGTCGGCCGCTCGAGAGTTCGAGCTCGAGCTTCTGATCGACACAGTCAAGACGAGCCATTCCCTTGCTTCCAAGGGCTGTAACCTCTCTTCGCTTATCGCGATCGAGCCAGCTGATTTCGACGTGAGCAAGTAGGCCGCTCTTGTAATCTGCGGTTATGAAAGCAACCTCTTCATTCTGCTTTGTCCTATATCCTCGTCCCTTGCACGCGATCCTGTCGGGCCACGCTTCGAGCAGATAGTTGCAAATGTCGAAGGGGTGGGGAGCGAGATCGGTTATCACCTCTCTCTGTAGCTGAGGATTCATGAGGGCTGTCCATCTCAGACGCAAGTAATACACCTCTCCCAGGACTCCCTCGGCAAGAACGCGCCTCAGTTCGCGGACGCCATTGTTGAACCTGTGAATGTGTCCGACGCAGAGAACTGCCTTGTTCTCATTGGCAAGCCTTACGAGCTCGTAAGCTTCCTCAGTCCTTAATGTCAAAGGTTTCTCGACGAGTACGTGCTTGCCTTGCCTAAGGAATGCGGAGGCTACCTCGAAGTGCGTGCTGTTTGGAGTGCAGATGTGCACTCCTGTTACAGAGGGGTCTGTTGCGAGAGCGTGGTAATCTGTTCGGTAGTCAAGACCCGGGCCAAATTCCTGTCGGCACTGGGCGAGAGATTCCGGAAAGTTGTCGACAATCGAATGGAGCCGGCTCGAACCGGTAGTTCGACCAACCTCGAGCGTTTCACGTATTACCTTCTTTCCCCAATAGCCGCCGCCAATCACGGATATGCGCAAAGGATTCATTCTTGATGGAGCCACGCTTAGTTTGAAAACTTCAAATGCGCTGTTTCAAGACTCGGCCAGACTCGGACAGATGATCTTTGCATGCTGCCGGCGTCGGCAAAGATATCTCGTTCTTGCCTCGTCATTCCACACCCGCGATTATTGTTGTCCAGTGTCTGCCTCGACTCTTATACTTCATGGTGAGGAGAAATATTCTGAAATAAATGCATGTCTGAAGATATGCTTGGATACAGCACAGGTTCCGAGGAGTCGAGAACTCACGTTTCATAGCTGGCGAAACGGGCGACCGTAGCCCTATACCCACTTGGGCTAAGTTCGACTCGTCTCCTCCCTCGTCATCCGGCTGAGTATTAGGCTGGCCTCGTTTCTAACTGTGGAACTCGTGTCCACTACAACAAGACCTTGAGAGGGCTGGCCATATAGCACTAGGGAATTGTTTGGAGATTCTACAATGCAGGGTAGCGCAAGAAGATCCTCCTCCCCGTCAACGAGAATCACAGCGTCGTCATCCTTCATGGCTCTTTTGATAGCCTCCCAGGATTCGAGGGTGATGACTCCGGCCGGGTTCTTCACGTGATAAGTGGTCTTTGGCCTTAGGTTGAACGTGGCTGTTGGTTTTCGCATCGATATGTGATCAATTATTCTGAGATCCACTCTGATCCCAGCTGCATAGGTTTCTCGCGAGACCACGTCTCCGACTGCAACGACTTTTCGGGGATGGAGTCGGCTGATGATAGAATTCAATTCTGGCATTGTCTTGGGTGGGTCTCCTAGAATCAGTTTCCCGAACGGCTCCTTCAATCTCTCGAGATCACCCTGGTTCGGTCGAAGCTGGATCATCTAATCTCCCTGAGACGGCGAGTCAACATTGATCACTGCAGGTCCACTACCTACAAGAATGTTGACAACAACTAGCTCACGGTCTTTTCTTGGATTCAGATCTCTATGAACTAGCCCAGCTGGAATGTGAAAGAAGTCTCCAACATTCAAGTCGGCTATTTCCTGTCTTCTAAGAAAATACTCGAGCTGAAGTCGACCTGAGACGATGAACCCGTAGAGTTGGCGAGTCCCATGATGATGCCATCCGGAGACGACTCCAGGAGCGACCTTTGACTGCGAGACGATAGCAGTCTCCGATTCGAACGCCTTTTTTCTAACGATTCCTTCAGTCGAATCCCCGGCTCCTAATTCAGAGCCTCGAACGACCTCGATGCGAGACATGGTTCACTCGTTATTAGAGTGCTACTAAGACCTAGCTTCACCCCGCAAGCTCAAACATTTGAAAAGTTTGCAAGATCGACCATGATATCTACCTCCTACCTGAAGATTTGGTTAGGAATGTGCAGCCGATAGATCTTCGAATTGCCGATCTTGGTCAGGTGAAACTAGCTTATGTTGAAGCTGGCGGCGGCGAACCAGTAGTATTTGTTCATGGAATACCAACCGATTATCGTGCTTGGAACAACCAGATTGGACCCTTCTCTGGCAAGTATCATGTGATCGCTTACAGTCGACGCCTCGCCCAGCCGAATCAGAATACCATGGACTATGAGAAGAGCACGATCGAAAACAATTCCGCAGATCTTGTTCGTTTGATCGAAGAACTCGGGATTTCCCCCGTTCATTTGGTGGGCCACTCCTATGGCGGGTTCGCCGCAGCGTACTGCGCATCAACCAACCCTCAACTGATTCATACTCTGACACTGATCGAACCAGCCGTTTCGACTATGCTGTTGAAGAATCGGAAGAGCATCTCACAGTTCTTGGGCCTTCTGTTTACTCATCCGTCCATAGCGAGGTCAGCCGCACGATTTCAAAGAGGATCACTAGACCCGTCGCTCAAGGCGTTTCGTCGAGGAGATTTCGATAAGTCGCTCAGATTCAATCTTGACGGTATCATGAATCGGCGTGGAGCATTCGAAAAGTTTCCTGAACCAGTGCGCACAATGGTAAAGGAGAATGAGAGAACTGTCGGAGAATTAATGGCTGAAGTCCCGGCGTTTTGCAGAGAAGAAGCGTCCAAGATATCCGCGCCAACACTTCTGATCCACGGAACCGAAAGCCCGGCGGTACTGCACGCTATCGTCGACCGTCTTGGAAAGGCGATTCCGAAAAGCGAAGTCTCAACGGTCTCTGGAGCCGCACACTTCCCGCATTTCGAAAAACCCGAGCAATTCAATCAACTGGTGCTAGGTTTTCTCTCGAGGCACTCATCCTATTGATGAGAACCGAATCTTAGGTCCCGGCTGAGTTTGGACGTCTATCTTGTCGATGGTACATACGAGCTGTTTCGCCACTTCTATGCTATGCCTCCCCATTCGAACGGGCGGGGTGAGGAGGTCGCTGCGACGCGTGGAGTGTTGGGAAGTATTGCTGGGATGCTTGAATCGGGAGTTACGCACATCGGTCTCGCGACCGACCATGTGATCGAGTCTTTCCGCAACGATCTGTGGCCGGGGTACAAGACTAGTGAGGGTGTCGATCCTCGCCTACTTGCTCAGTTCCCGCTGCTTGAAGAGGCGCTCGAAGCCATGGGAGTTGTAGTCTGGCCGATGGTCGAATTAGAGGCCGACGACGCCCTAGCCAGCGCGGCGTTGTCTCTTAGCAGAATCTCTGCAGTGTCGCGCGTTTACATCTGCACCCCCGACAAGGACTTGGCGCAGTGCGTGAGAGACGATCGTGTAGTACAGCTTGATCGTCGAGCGCGACAAGTCCGGAATGAAGCTGGGGTCCGTGAAAAGTTCGGCGTTTCGCCAATCTCCATTCCTGACTATCTCGCTCTTGTTGGCGACAGTGCGGATGGATATCCCGGTCTCACAG
Organism: Candidatus Bathyarchaeota archaeon; assembly: GCA_005888635.1. GTDB lineage: Archaea > Thermoproteota > Bathyarchaeia > 40CM-2-53-6 > 40CM-2-53-6 > 40CM-2-53-6. Next base: position 5,406 of record VBAW01000008.1, read on the forward strand.
GCTGGGGTGACAAGTCTGCTGGAGCGGTTATCGGTTTCTATGGTCACTTGGAAGCTGTTCCTAGTTCAGCTCTGGACTGGAAGGTTACGGTTCGGAGAGCTGACCATCTCGCTCAGACTCTCCAACAAGACTTCAAGCTCGCGTTGCTATTCCGAGATCTCGCCACCCTGCGAACGAAAGAACCGAAGATCCGCTCAGCGAACGAGCTTCGTTGGCGTGGACCTAACCCTAGCTTTGCCGCCATGTCCAAGAGACTGGACGATCTTCAACTAGTCAACCGGGTCGCCGACATTGCCGCTAAACGGCTAGCCGAGAGGCGAAGTCCAGGTCCTCGATGACAGGCCTAATGACATTCATGTAAAGATCACGGAAGCTGTTGCATCGAGAAGTTTGCACACGTCACATTCGAGGTGGGGAAGTGAAGTGATTATTCATAGCAAAGGATGATACGCGGCCCTATTCTGCTGTGATGACGATTGAAGGATGTTGTCATTTCACCGAAAGTCCCTCTACACGGTGATTACAATCATTGGTCTCGGCTACTTCGTAGCATATGCCACTGTCCAATTTATGGCTGACTGGATTGGAGGGACTATACCCTTCTTCGACTATTACCATGTACCCTTCATCGTTCTCTTCCTCCTCTCCGTCTTTCTGGTGTGGACCCGGCCGAGAATCGGCTATTTGCTGAGCATAATCGTCGGGCTTGTTGCTGTTGCAATTTTTACTCCATTTACTTTTGTGAAAGGGCTTTCCAGCCCTGCCGACACTGGGCTTTTCGTCTACGTGATGACCGTCTTCCCATTGATACTAGCCGCAGTCTCCTATTCAGCAATAGGACTTTTGGAAATGCGGAAACCAGCACGAGCCAGCTCCCTCACGTTCTCAATCCTCCGCAGCACAATCGCTGTTCTAGTCTTAGGATTCATAATAGGAGGATTCACGGTGGGCGCTTTGGCAGCTGGAACAGAAAACCAGCTTCTCTCGTCCGCTGGAACCTCCGCCGACATCACCATTCCTCGAGGCGCTGGAACGCCCGGTAGCACTGGCTACCTGCCGGCCAATTTCACCATAACCGCCGGCAAGACTGTCACATGGGCGAACAAGGATAGTACACCACATACCGCAACCAGCACTACTGGCTTATTCGACTCGGGAATCATGAACTCCGGACAGACATTTTCCTACACGTTTCCTCAAACAGGCGTCTACAGTTACTACTGTACGCTGCATTCTTGGATGAAGGGAAACGTCACAGTCAAGGCCTGACTGGACAATGAAACTTGTCGAAGTCGATTGTCTCAAGGCATCTCAGAAAGACCGCGAAAAAATCAATTCTTGACAAGGTAGTCTATTCTAACTACGGGTCGGTTTAACAGCGGGCGGCTACTCCTCCACGGCCCCTCCCCGTTCCCTTAGGTGTTTGCGGAGGGTATAGGAAGGATCGGAATCACGCTTCGCGATGTAGGAGTCAAAGTCCAATTGCTCAGAAAGCTTCTTCCCAGCCTGAATCGCATCGGCCTGTCGCCGCTCGACTTTCCAGATGGACGTTGCAGCCTCCAGCACTTTTTCGATTGCACTTGATGGCACGAAGAGTAGGCCGTCATCGTCAGCAAAGACCACATCGTCATGGTCAACGGTGAAACGGTCCCACTGAGCTGAAGAAAGATCTTGGGACGATCTCTGATCGAGGCGACGGGGACCCGCCGGGTAAGACCCGTAGCTGAACACGGGAAAGCCGATACGTACAAGCTCGTGCGTGTCCCTATGATAGCCCCTCACCACCAAACCCGCCAAACCTGACGCTTGGGCCTCTAGAACAGTGAGATCACCTATGCAACTCTCATCGCCTCGACTCTCGTTGTCCACAACCAGCACGTCTCCTGGCAGGGCTTTCTTCATAACCTCGAGGAAAGTGTCTACGCTGCCTCTATGACGAGCGGGCAATACCCGACCAGCAACGCGCATTCCCTGCACCACCGGACGGATCCCGAATGGCGCCACTCGCAACGGGACCTTAGCCCGCAGACATGCGTCTGCTATGAGAGGTGTAGAGAGGTCGGAAAAGGCCGTTGCCAGCAGTGTGTTGCTCATCATCGTTCATGGTTTCCTACAGTTCGCATCAAGTAGAACCGTATAGATTCCCGTACGCAGTGGCGTCGCGCAGGGTGACGAGAGTATAGAAGAGCCATGCCATTAGTGCTACGACTCCGACGGCTGTTAGTCCCACGGTAAACAGTATCAGAGCCGGCTCTAATATTATGAATAGTGTCCCGAAGAGCCAGAAGAGTGCTCCTCTCTGCATGCTTGCACGTTTCTTAGCATTGCTCAGCTTCAGCACTCCTACTCGGTAGTAGTAGAGTCCTGACAGGCTGAATGTTAGGATAGTTAGAATTATGATTGTCAGGGTGAGCTGGAATAGGGTCGGGTCAATCCGCCCCGAGGAGTATTGTGGGTAGAGGAAGAAGAGTAGGAAGGTAAAGACGGCAATTGTTGACCCTACAAGGGTCCCAGCCCGGTTCACGTTGGCGGCTGCAAGGTCCAGGTCCAACCACCTATCTTCCTTACTCTCTGACACTTGACTCATACCTTCCTAGAATTGGCTCAAAGCACAAGGGCCACTATTTAGAGGCTTGAAAAAATTGCCAGGGCTTGCAGGTCTATCCTAGTAATCTTCGATTTCGCGTTTCATGCGCGCTAGCAGATCCACCGCGTTATCCGCGTAGCCGCCGATCCACCGGTCATGCAGTTCTTTGATGGGGAGCGGGTTGATGTAGTTCCAGCGAAGACGCCCCTCTCGCTTCACGATAACTAGGTCCGCTTTCTCGAGAGCACATAGGTGTTGCATCACCGTGCATCTGTCTAAATGCTTGAAGTGCTCTACCAACTCGCCGGTTGTTCTGCTTCTAGCTTTGAGTAGGTCTAGTATTTCTCGTCTTCGAGAGTTGCCCAGTGCTTTGAAGATCAAATCGTACCTCTCTTTCTGTGGCATGCTACCGGCTCCTCTGGGGGACGCATGTGCGAGAGTTCAAAGTCGACCGTTGGGTCGTGCACAAAGTGTTATAAAGATATAACATGTCGCTGGGTTCTGAGATGGCTATGGAGATGGACTTGAAGTTTACCGTTCAGACAAAGATCCAGAAACCGGTAAGAGAAGTATTCGATGCTGTATACAACCCAAAGAAGCTCAGCAAGTACTTCACAACCGGCGGAGCCGACGGTCCGTTAGACGAGGGAAAAACCGTGATCTGGAGCTTCAACGATAACGGGAACAAGATCTCTCCCTTCCCAGTGAAAGTGAAGAAGGTGGTGCGGAACAAGCTGATCCAGTTATCATGGGAGGCTAGCGAAGGGGTCTACGACCCGAAGACTGGCTCAATGCCGACCGGCGCTGGCTACGACACTCTCGTCGAGGTTAGCTTCGAGCCTCTCAACGCGAACGAGACGCTCGTGAAGATCGTAGAGGGGAAGTGGAGGTCTACAGAGGGCGGTCTGCAAGGCTCATACCAGAACTGCCAGGGTTGGGCTCACATGAGCATGTGTCTCAAAGCCTACTTGGAATACGGCATAAACCTACGAAAAGGATCCGTATGAAAAATCTCGAATTCGCAAAGGCCAGATGTATAACAGTCACATTATTCGAGGCTGCCTATCGCGACCCCAAAGAAATAATGCATGACTACAAACCTAGAGTCTGCGTATCTCGCGCGGGTCTTCCCATCTTTGCGCGAGGGGATTCTCATTTTGACGCGTTTCATCGCGTTCGGCTTTAAATAGTATCCGAACATCGTATTCGGGTACAAGAAACCAAAGACCATGAGCGAACTGTTCATAATGGCGGATGCGAAGCAATTCATCAAAGGCGACACCCGAAGGAATCCTCGCGCGTTCCGGAATCCTATTCTGTCACAGAAGAAGCGGCCGCATTTCTTCCCGGTCGCTTGCAGTCTATTCATTCCCTCTCGTGTCGGCGACGAGGAACTTCGAGATACTCTACTCGCTCCAACGGGTTTTTCGGGGCAACCGAAACACGCAGCGAGAGGCTCACGAATAGCTGGGCATGGAAGCGTGAGTCAGCGAGACTGGCATGTGTTGACTTGTGTTCGCTAGCACGTCAAAGTAGGTAGGGGTATCGAAATCAGCAATTGCACCGCTAAAGTTTGCCTAGTGCTGGCTTGTAAACGGCCGGATTATAGCCCAGCAAGTTGTCTAGGGCTAGCTGGGTGTTCCGATCGAACGATAGCGAATTGTGAGAGGTTGAGCAAAAGAAATGGGGAGGAGTAGACGGAGTCTCGCAATCTTTCTACTAGCCAGTCTCGCCATTTCTGGAGTTGCTCTCTTTTCTCGATCCTATCAGGCCCACGGGGTGGATCTATCATCAGCTCCTCTCATGGGTGGTTGGGGAGGTGTGCGGCTCAAGGATGTGACGCAGAACTTTACGGGTCCTTCTTCGATCGTCTTCCGAGGCGAGAGAGCGAGTAATTTCGAACAGATAGCTATCAGAGAGTCCCAGCTAGGCTTCAACGCGATCAGGGCTTCCTTCGCACCTTACTGCTCTGTCCAGAACGGCTTGAGCAACTCGTCACCACCGGATTTCATGGGAAACTATACTCAGGGAGAGCTTGCCAGAGCGCTCAGCATAGTTGAATACTTCAACATGTGGATAATAGTCGACTATCATGGATATGCGGAGTTTACCAACTCCACAATGATAAATTGCTGGCTGAGCTTCTGGTTTGGCCCTAATAGAGCAAGTGGTCCGACAGGCGTTGTTGGGGCATTCAGGGATGAGTATTCTCGAATTGTCTGGGAGCCCCTCAATGAGCCCGACTCCGGATCGTTTCCTGTTAGCACAACGCCATGGTGTATTCAAAACCCTGTGCAGTGCGAGACGAACTTGACAACATACGCCTCCGAGCAGTATCAGTCCTGGCTCAACAAGGACAGGCGCATGGGCGATACCCACTGGGTTGTGGCCCAGAACCTCTGTAGCTATGCATGCGATCTGGATCGAACTCAGGCATATCTTGACTATCCGAAATTGAACGACACAGTGCAACGCGTGTATGAGAGCCTCCACACCTACGTGTACTATCCGAAAATGGTAGAACACGTCGCCTACGATGCAAACAACAACACAAAATTTGACTTTGGCGATACTGCAATAGTCGGATTCATCGATGACAACACTCCACTATCAAGCGACTCAAAGTTGAAGTTTGTCAATGCAACCACGAAAGTTGGTGAAACATGGAGTAGAGGCAAGGCTGTCATCTACGATGTTAACAACGACAACATATTTGACACTGGCGATATTCCTGTAACCGGCATCGTTCCGCCGTTAGGAACATTGCTAAAGTCGGATCCTCTAATCAGGTTTGTCGAAAGTGACGCGAACGGAGTCTGGGACGGTTGGAACAACTCGACAGGCGATACCGCGGCCAGACAGGACTATCTGAACATGTTGAACGAGACTTCGCGCTTGGGATGGCCGGTTCTAAACACTGAGGGCGGCGCTTTCTGTGGGTCGATGTGTCCCTATGTTGTTCCAGGAGCGGCTGGATACTCATCTGTCAGTCTCCGGTACATTCAAGACATACTCTTGTACGAAGATAGTAATGTTCCTAGAATCGGACAGATGCTATGGGCTGCAGCTTCGTGGACGAGTACTCCGAATGGGGGAGTATATGGCGCGCTCAATCCCGGCCAGTGGGGAACAATAATCACCTCGGGAACATTCACCACTATACCGATCGCCCACAATGTCGCGGTAACCGGCTTCGATGTCGGTGACACAACAATTCGTGCAGGCGCGAAGGCCTTGGTAGGTGTCGGTGTCAGAAACGCGGGTGAGATAGGTGAGAAAGACTTCAACGTCACGCTGAGCAGTAACAATACAATCATCGGACAGCAGACCGTACCGAGTCTTCCCATCGAGGCAGTTCTGTCCTTATCCTTTACCTGGAACACGAGCCAGGTTCGGCCGGGGAACTACGTTCTGACGGTTGTCGCCGGGCCAGTGAAAGGACAAGCGATCTCAGACAACACCCGGGCAATCGGGGTCTCGGTCATCGATGGGAGGGAAAGTCTGCCCTCGAATGGGTTCGCAGGACTATTCTTGCCATCGGTCTCTGCCGCAATAATCATTGCCGCCCTTGTAGGAGGCCTCACGATGGTCCTGCGGCGAAAGGCCGCCTAACCTCTCCCGACGCATTAGTATAGATGGGCCTATGCGGAGTGTGGTTACCCGTGATCTAGAGGTTTGATCATACAAGCTCTGAAGCCGTGCGCGGAGTGCTCGTTAGAACACTAACGAGGACATTCACTAGCTTCCGGCTTCCACATCGTCATTAGTGTTCGACTTTGGTCCGGTCGAGGTATCTGTGGACTTAGTACTCAAATATTTCTCCGGGACCCATACACTTGGCAGGAAGGGTCAGGCATAGTGAAGCTAACAAGAAAGAAGCTCGGATTTCTAGTCCTATCCGTTGCTCTTCTCACACTCACATTCACTTTGCCCCTCAGAATTTTGGGAGCATCGTCAGGGACGGGCGACAACCCGGTGCAGATTACGAGGACTGGTTGTCCGTCTGCTCAGAACTGTTCGTTTGGTAATTATCCTACGGAGAGTAGCTTCGCTCTTCCTTTTACGCAGCAGAAGATCTTCCAGAACCCGCGTCCGAGCAGCCAGCAAGACTTTTACGTGTTCTACGCGACTAACGTGTCCCTTGCTGGGAGCGGTTGCACCAGTAATGGAGCTGTCACT